>CAYWTP010000001.1:0-21424 GCA_964461215.1 uncultured Ectothiorhodospiraceae bacterium
GGTTTCGCCTTAAGTCTGACCTGCAGTCCGCTGCGTTGCAGAGCTGCCGGCCTGATATTACTGCACGCTGCCGAAGGATGCGTCCTGGCTGCCCGCCGGCGGCTGCAGTCCGGCGATGCGGCAGCCCTGGGCGACCGGCCCGCCGGGGAAAAGCGTATACAGATACTTGATGCCGCCCTTGGCGTGGAATCTCTCGTCGAGCGCGTCGTGCAGCTCCCGCACGTGCGTCATTTCATGCCTCGCGAAGTACTCGTGTAGTGCGCGCAGCGCGTCCCAGTGATCGCTTCCGAGCGTGATGCCCTCATGCTGGGCGGTGTGCTCGGCGTCGGCCCGACTCCAGTCTAGCGGCGCATGGGGAAAATCCGGATCACCCTCGCCTCGGCTCATTGCCTTGTTTATGTCGGTGACTGTCTCGATCATCGCTTATCCTCTCCTGTTTGTGGTGGTTGCAACACAGACTGCCGGCATCACGGCTTGCCACCCGGCAGGCGCGCCCGCCCTCAACTATAGACTAACCGCCATCGTGAAACACTTGCGAGCAACGCGGTGCGGAGCGTGGTGAATATGCGTGCGCAGTCTCAGAATCCGCGGGCGGCCGCAACGCGCTTGTCGTAGTCGGGCCTGGCGCGGGTACCCGGGTTAAGCACGAATTCCAGGCCTCCATCTCTGGATTCGTCCAGCGGCACCAGCAGCGAGTGGATCTCGCCCCCCCTGCGCACGTCAACCGTAACGGAGCCACTGCGCAGAACGTAGTCGCCGGCTTCCCAGGATTGAACCATCTCCAGAAGGGCGTCGAACCATGTCATGTCGTTCCACACGCGGGCCGAGATCACGACCTCGTAGGGCCGTGACGGCCGCTGCCAGAGCAGGGTACCCGTGAACAGGTCGCGAAGATCGGCGGGGACATTGTTCAGATACTCCTCCTCGTCGCCGAATCGGTTCTCCGGGGTGACCACGTACCGCCGCCCGCCGTACGGCGTGGCGACGATCGCTCGGTAGCTGGGATTGACGTCCCTGGCTTGATACAAGCGCATGTTGCTCCGCACGTCGCCCTCGAAGAAGCGGGGCAGGCCCTTGGGGTAGAGAAACAGCTCGGCCGACAGCGGTGCCGTATCCTCCTCATCGGCGTTGCGCGCCGGAACGGTCGCCAGCAAGCGCATGAGATCCGGAGCCGCTCTGGTGGATTGCACGATTTCCTGCTCGCCCATCCTCGATTTCCCCTGGCACCACCGGCAGATACAGGCTCCGACGCATGCAAATTATAGCGCCAAATACTTGGGACGCCGCAGGTGTCGGGAGTCCTGCTTCGGGCCGGAGGCTTGGGGAGTGAAGAATTCAGAAAAGGAGCAGGAACCATGCCCCCGCGGCCAGCAGCGGGCTGCTGACCCGGCGCAGAGGCGGATTCAGACCCAAGGGCTTGAGGTACATGTAGGCCGCGGCGCGGTACGGGTAGTGGCGCCGCACGAGCGGAGCGTAGTGGTGGCGCAACGCCCGGTAGCGGGCATCGGTGAATTCCTGATCCGGCTCGCGAACCTGGAACACGTGCTTGAAGGCGTAGTAGGCGTCCTCCTGGCCCACCTCGGCGACCCGCGCCCAGACCGTGCGCAGGACGGCCAGGCGACCGGTCCCTTCGGCCTGTGCCCACTGGCGGAAGTGCCGGTAGAAATGGCTGTAGTGCCCGGCCTCGTCGTTCCTGATCAAGGTGGCCAGCTTGGCCAGAACGGGCTCCGGGCTCGCCCGGGCCAGGGTGGTGTACAGGCTCGAGGTGCCGGTTTCCACTACGCAGCGTGCGGCAAGCTCCAGAGCCCGGGTCGGCCCGAGCTGCGCCGGCGTGCAGAAACGGGAGTATTCCGCGAGAAAGCTCCGATAGGCCAGCTCCCAATCGAAGTCCGGCCACACGGTTTGCACGTAGCGTTTGAGAGCCTGGCCGTGCTGCATCTCCTCGACCTCCCAGCGCTCCGCCAGCCAGCGCTGCAGCGGCGGGTCGCCGGCGAAGTACTCCACCAGGTTGCGCGCATACAAATCGGAGGTTATCTCCACGAAGGAGGCGGCGGCGAGCAGATAGAACAAGCTGCGGTCCTCGACTACCTGCTCACGGACGATGGCCTCATAGGGGATCTGGTCCAGGGTCCAGTGCGGTTGAATCTGCGTATCTGTGGGCATGGTCAGTGCTCTCCGGGCTTGGCCCCTCTTTGTCCATCCCACTTGCAATCCCTGCGCCAGACGGCACAATCTTTCACCGTGGCCGCGGGTGCTGCCGTCAGCGTTCTGCAATTAGGTTTGACAGCGCGGAAGTGGTGGTAGTTTTCCACCGGCCGTGGGGCTTTACGCCAGCGCGCGTACACACGTTCTGGCCGCGGGCACCAATGCCTTGTCTATTATTCTCGGGAGACAATGGCACGAGGACGGACCGGCCGCACGCAACGCATGCCGGCCCCCTGGTACAGGTCTTGCTGCACAGCTAGTCACACCCCCACAGGAGGTGGCCAGTATGGCCTCGCAGACACAGAACCGCGCCTACGCTACGACTCACGCCGGGGACCAGAGCCGCCGCCGCCCCCGAGGTGTGGGCGGCCGGGTGGCCTCGGCCGCCCACGCCATCGCGACCGAGATCTTCGGCGGCTACCGCGGTCCGGTCGCCGTAAAGCTTCCCGGCGGCGAGATCGTCGCAGGACAACCCGAGGCCCCGTGCCTGGTGGAGTTCGTCCGCTTGTATCCGCTGCGGGACCTGGTATTGCACCACGACGTGGTGCGCCTCGGTGAGGCCCACCTGGCGGGAGACATCGAAATACACGGGGATATCGAATCCTTGTTCGACTTGGTGGACTACCTGGACGAAATGCGAATTCCCCGGTCCACCCGCCTCAAGCTGACATGGGCGGCGCTGCGACTGCCATCCGGAGGCGAGGAGGTCTCGCGGGAGCTGCGTGCCAATGACCAGGACCGCCGGAACTCCCGCCGCAGTATCGCTCACCATTACGACGTCTCCAACGACTTCTACCGGCTCTGGCTGGACCCGGAAATGGTCTACTCCTGCGCCTACTTCGACCACCCGGGGCAATTGCTGGCGCCGGCCCAGGTGGACAAGCTCGACCACATCTGCCGCAAGCTGCGCCTGACTCCCGGGCAGCGCCTGCTCGACATCGGCTGCGGCTGGGGCGCCCTCGTCATCCGTGCCGCCTGCCGCTACGGGGTGCAAGCGCACGGCATCACGCTGAGCCGGCAGCAGTATGACTATGCCCGCGAGCGGATTCGCCGGGAAGGTCTGGATGACGGCCGGGTGACCGTAACGCTGATGGACTACCGCGAGCTGCCGCCCACGGCCGATTACGACCGTATTGCAAGCGTCGGCATGTTCGAGCACATCGGCCTGGCCAATTTTCCGGCCTACTTCGCCACCGTACGCAAGGCACTGCGTCCCGGCGGGCTGTTCCTCAACCATGGGATTACCAACGATTCAGGCTGGTCCCCCACCACCACCACCCGATTCACCAACCGCTACGTTTTCCCCGACGGCGAGCTTACTCGCATCAGCGCGATCTGTGCCGCCATGGAGGATGCCGGCTTCGAGATCTTCGACGTGGAAGGCCTGCGCCCCCACTATGCGCTGACCCTGCGCCGCTGGGTAGCCGCACTGGAGAGTCGGCACGATGAGGCGGTAGCCCTGGTGGGCAAACCCGCCTGGCGCCTGTGGCGACTGTATATGGCAGGCTCAGCCCATTATTTCGACCAGGGTAGTTTGGGGGTCTACCAGGTGCTGGCCGGCCTATCCGGACAGCCGCCTAGTACGCCGCTGCGCCGCGATGACCTCTACCGCCAGGGCCCTGCAGCGCAATGACCCCGTGGGCCAGCGTATCCATGTTGCGCTGGTTCAGGCCTTCGATAAGACGTAGCAACGCTACAGTCTTGCAGACTCAGCGCCGGCTGCGCCGGCCCCGGGGCTGAACGATCGGTTCCTCACCGTCGGGCGCCGGTGGCGCTTGTTCGGCCGGGCGGGCGCCCGACCGCGGGCGCTCCTCGCGCGCCTTCGCAATCGCCGGAACCTCCGGTTGCGGCCCCTCCGAGTCCCCGGGGCCAGGCCGCGTGGCACCGTCGTCGGCTATCTCAAGCCGGTAGTTGTGGCGCATGGACAAGTAGTAGATGACCGGCACGGCCATGCGCGAGAGCAGCAGAGAGGCCACTTCACCTGCCATCAGCGACACCGCCAGACCCTGGAAGATGGGATCGAAGAGAATCACGCTGCCGCCTACGACCACCGCCATGGCCGTCAGCATCATGGGGCGGAAGCGAACCGCCCCGGCGTCTACCACTGCCTCCGGCAAGACCATGCCCTGCTTGACCCGCAGCTTTATGAAGTCCACCAGGATGATGGAGTTGCGCACTACGATGCCGGCGCCGGCGATGAAGCCAATCATGGAGGTGGCGGTGAAGAAGGCCCCCAGCGCCCAGTGGGCCGGCAGGATGCCGACCAGGGAGAAGGGGATCGCGGCCATGATGATGAACGGCGTGCGGAAGGAGCGGAACCAACCCACAACCAGGGCGTAGATGAGCACCAACACCACGGCGAACGAGGCGCCGAGGTCACGGAACACCTCGTAGGTGATGTGCCATTCCCCGTCCCATTTCATGGCCGGCAGCTTGGTGGAGAAGGGCTGGTGGATGTTCCAGATCGCCATGGGCGCGTCCCGCCCTTGCGGAACGTAGGCGCGGATCTTCTCGTTGAGCTTGAGCAGCGCATAGATGGGGCTCTCCTCCTCGCCCGCCACGTCGCCAGTAACGTAGATCACGGGAAGCAGGTTCTTGTGGTAGATGCTCTTCTCGCCGACATCATGGACGATGCGTGCCACCTCTCCCAGCGGCACGCAGTCTCCCCCGGCACATACCGGAATGGGCAGCAGATTAGCCGGCTCGGAGCGCTGGGCGATCGGCAGGCGCACCCGGATCGGCACGTCTTCCTTCTCCTGCGGGACATGCAGCAGACCGGTGTCGGCGCCGGCCTCGGCGATGTGCACCACCTGCTCGGCCTGCTCGACGCTGATGCCATGCAGCGCCGCCTTGCGCTGGTCGATGCTGAAGATGACGCGCGGCTGGTCCGCCTCCATGTACCAATCCACGTCCACCACCCCGGGGGTCTGCTCGAACAGAGTCCGCACGTGACGTGCGATGTCGATCTGCTCGTCATAATCGGGCCCATAGATCTCCGCCACTACGGTCTCCAGCACCGGCGGTCCGGGAGGCACCTCCGCCACCTTCATCCGAGTTCCGCAGCTCTCGGCAAATCCCCGGATCTTCTCGCGGATACGCTTGGCGATGTCGTGGCTCTGCTGCTCGCGCTCGTCCTTGGGCGTCAGGTTCACCTGGATGTCCGCCACATTGGGTCCGCGGCGCAGGAAGTAATGGCGTACCAGACCGTTGAAGTTGTAGGGTGCCGAGGTCCCGGCGTAGATCTGGTAGTTCAGCACCTCTGGCTCGCGGGCAAGCTCGGCGGCCAGGCTGCGGGTGGAGTTGGTGGTGCACTCCAGGGGCGTGCCTTCGTCCATGTCGATGATGACCTGCAGCTCGCTCTTGTTGTCATAGGGCAGCATCTTTACCTTGACCGCGCCGGCCGGCACGAGCGCCAGGGCGCCGACCAGCAGCCCGGTGATGGTAAGAAGAAACGCGGAGCCCAGCAGGGGACGTCGAATCATGGGCCCCATCACCCGCCGGTAGGCTCGGGTGGCCCAGTCCTCCCGCTCTCGGGGCCGCTCACTGTGCCGCGCGTGCCAGCGCAGCGCGCGGAAGGCCGCCCAGGGCGTCACAATGAAGGCCACGGCCATGGAGAACAGCATGGCGGCAGTGGCGCCAACCGGGATGGGCCGCATGTAAGGGCCCATGAGCCCCTGCACAAAGGCCATGGGCAGAACGGCGGCAATCACCGTCAGGGTGGCAAGGATCAGCGGGCTGCGTACCTCGTTCACCGCCTCTACTGTGAGCTCTTTCAGGGGCCGGCCACGGTTCTCCGGCAAGCGAAAGTGCCGTACCACGTTCTCCACGTCCACGATGGGGTCGTCCACCAGGATGCCGATGGAGAAGATCAGCGCGAACAAGGTGACCCGGTTGAGGGTGAAGCTCAGCAGGTAGAAGGTGGCCAGGGTCAGGGCCAGAGTGACCGGGATGGCCACCGCTACCACACCCGCCTCCCGCCAGCCCAGCACCATCGCGATCAGCAGGCTCACCCCTACCACCGCCAGCGCCATGTGGAACAGCAGCTCGTTGGACTTGTCGGTGGCGGTGCGGCCATAGTCCCGGGTGACGGTGATCTCCACCCCGCCGGGGATGACGTTCCCGCGCAGCAGCTCGACCTTGCGCATGACCTCCGCCACCACCCGCACCGCGTTGGTCCCTTTGCGCTTGGCCACGGCCAGCGTTACCGCCGGCTCCTCGGCAGCAGTCTCACCGGCCGATACACCGCTACCCGCGCCCCACCCGAACAGCACGTAGCTCTCCGGCTCTTCGGGACCGTCCAGGATCCGGGCCACGTCCCGTAGATAGACGAGCTGGCCGTGCCTTCCGCCGACTACCACGGCCCCTACGTCGTCGGCGCTGCCGAGAAAGCCACCGGTCTCCACCAAGAACTGCTGGTTGCCGGCTGGGAAGCTGCCGGCCCCGCTTTGCTCGTTGGCGGCCCGCAGGGCCCGCTGCGCCTGCGTGGGATCGATCTGGTAGGAGGTAAGCCGGCTGGCGTCCAGCTCGACCCGCACCTGGCGGCGCAGACCGCCGATGAGCGTGGTCTCCGAGACATCCGAAACCTGCTTGACGACATCGTCTACGGCGGCGGCGATACGCCGCAGTGCGTAGCCGTCATAGCCGCCACCATGGAAGGTCAGGGCCAGCACCGGCACATCGTCGATGCGCCTGGGCTTGAGCAACGGGCGCGAGGCTCCCGCTGGGATCCGGTCCAGGTTGGCGTACAGCTTCTGGTAGAGCTGTACGATGGCCTTCTCCTCATCCCAGCCGACCAGGAAACGCACGATGGTGAGAGATCGCCCCGTACTCGACGTGGAGTACACGTATTCCACGCCTGGCAGCTCCCAGGCCAGCTTCTCCAGGGGCAACGTGACGCGCTGCTCCACCTCCTTGGCGGTGGCACCCGACATCTCCACGAACACGTCGACGACCGGCACCACGATCTGCGGCTCCTCCTCGCGGGGCAGCAGCATTACCGCCAGCAAACCGAGCAGGATTGAGGCCCCGATGATCAGGGGCGTAAGTGGTGAATCCACGAAGAAATACAGAATCCTAGGGATCAGCCCGAAGCGGGGAACGCGATAGCCGCGGCGAGATTTCATGCTGGAACCTCCCCCCACTGCGGCAGTGGATGGGGCGTCCCTAGGAGTGAGGAATCAGGGCCTTCGCCGGCAGATCTTGAACGAGGCCCAGGGCGAGCACCCGAGCCGGATGCGGCCCCGGGACTTTGGGCTTGCGACGCGCCGCAGGAAGGATTACCCGCCCAGGAAAGTCCGAATTTCGCGCCTAAGAGCACACATAAGCTCTGCCCCTCCGCGCGCGGTAACCGGTGCGCAGAAACCGTGGGAGCGAGGTGATACCTCATTTCCCACCCCTCCCGCGGAGCTTCGCAGGCCCTGTACAAGGCCCGCGCCCCGCCCCTCCTGCCGGCCTCCGTCGCGACGGGTGTCGTCCGGCCGATTCTGCCCTATCACGCCGCTCCGCTTGCCAGGCAATCGGGATTGCGCGGAGATTCGGAGAGCACTTACTGAAATGTCGCCGACTGAATGCCGGTCGAGGGGCTTGCGGACGCGACACCGCACCTCAGGATG
This sequence comes from uncultured Ectothiorhodospiraceae bacterium, assembly GCA_964461215.1. GTDB lineage: Bacteria > Pseudomonadota > Gammaproteobacteria > JAABTG01 > JAABTG01 > CAYWTP01. The sequence continues at coordinate 7,818 of CAYWTP010000001.1, forward strand.
GCACCTCCGGCCCCGCACTCTCCTTCTCGCCGCCGAGCGTGGCAAGACAGCCCTGGTGTCCACTTAATGACCAGTCTAACGCCGGGCAGCTCCGCCCACCGTGCGCTGGATCATGGCGCCAGCAAGTCAGCGCCAGTTGGTCTTCTCCGCCGGCATGTCGACGTTCAGAGCCTCGGAGAAGTTGGCGAAGGCCACGTGCACCGTGATGAGCTGGGCCCCGGCGAAGTTGGCGCCCTTCACATTGGCATGGCGCATGTTGGAGCCGCCTAGAAGCGCACCGGTGAGATCGGCGTTGCGCAGATCGGCCTTGCGCAGGTTGGTCTCGCGCAGCACCGTCCCCACCAGGTTGGCGCCCACCAAGGACGCTTCGCGCAGATCCGCGAGGCACAGGATGGCCGGCTCGCTCTTGCCGTCGCCGCTGAGGTTCGCGCCATCCAGCTTGGCCTGCACCAGCATGGCGGCGTTGACGTGACTCGCCGACAGCTCGGCCTGACTGAGGTTGGCCTCGCGCAGGTTGGCATCGATGAGCCACACGTGGTGCAGCCTAGCGTGTGAAAAATTGGCAAGTACGGCATGCACGCGCCGCATGTCGGCGTCGGTGCAATCGGCGTAGGCCAGGCTGGCCTCGCTCAGATCGGTGTGCCGCAGATCGGCGCCCCGAAGCAAGGCGCCGTGAAGGCTGGCGCGCTTGAGCACCGCCGCGCCCTGGGGAGTCCCGTCACCCAGCTTGGCCCCGCTGAGATCGGCTTCGTCCAGCCGGGCGCCCATCATGTGCGCCCCCCACAACGTGGCACCGCGAAGACTGGCACCGCTCAGGTCGGCGTCGTTCAGCTCGGCGTGCGCGAGGTTGGCACCGCTCAGATCGGCTTTGCGCAGATCCGCATGTACCAGGTCCGCCTCCCGCAAATCAGCGCCGGCCAGCGTGTCACCGGCGGCCGAGAACAGAACTTCGCCTGTGCTCTTGTTCCTGATCTCCACCATAACCCCTCCTCGCGCCGGTCCTTCCGCGCTACGACGCAGATACCGCGCTACGTGCTCTTGATCAAAACATAACACATTCCCGGATCGCGGCTATTGCGCCAGATCCAGGACGGAGAGGAAAGGTATGAGGTATGAGGCGCCAGTCGGGCAGCTTGTTCCTAAACGTGGAGCCCTAGGCCTCAAGCCTCACGTCCGGGTTCAGGCGTCCCGGCAGTCCTCGCAGCCGGCGGCGTCCGTCGCGGCCACATCACGCAGAACCAGACCCTCGACGGGGATGAGCCGTGAGCGGTCCAGGCGGGCGCAGACCCAGCCCTTGCCTGCTCGAACGTGCACCACGCCTACCTGCGGGGAGAAGCCGTTGACGACGTGGCTGGAGACGTAATAAGCGGTCGCGGGATCCCCGCAAGCCTCACACCGATACGCCCAGGTCGTCATATCACCCCCTCTGGCGCCGGCCCCATGACAATCCTCAGCTTCGCTCGTCAATGGAAATGTAGTGCGTCACCCCATTGCCAGTATACACCTGTCGGGGCCGGGCAATGCGCCGGCTAGGGTCCTGGTTCTGCTCGTACCAGTGGGCAATCCAGCCCGGTAGCCGTCCGATAGCGAACATGACGGTGAACATGCTGGTGGGAATACCGATTGCGCGCAGGATGATGCCGCTGTAGAAATCCACGTTGGGATACAGGCGACGCTCCACGAAATAGCTGTCCTCCAGGGCAATCTCCTCCAGCTTGCGGGCGATGTCCAGCAACGGGTCCTTCATCCCGAGGGTGGGAAAAAGACGCTCCGCCACCCGCCGCAGCATGGTAGCCCGGGGGTCGAAGTTCTTGTAGACACGATGGCCGAAGCCCATCAGCCGTACCTTGCTGTCCTTGTCCTTGGCGAGCTTCACATACTCTTCCGGGGTCATCTGCCCGTTGTGAATGGTCTCCAGCATCTCCAGCACCTTCACGTTGGCTCCCCCGTGCAGCGGACCCCACAGAGCGCATACCCCCGCCGCGCAGGATGCAAACAGATTAGCCTGGCTGGAGGCCACCATGCGTACCGTGGAGGTACTGCAGTTCTGCTCATGGTCCGCGTGCAGGATCAGCACCAAGTTGAGCGCTGAACGCACCACCTCGTCGCATACATGCTGTTGGAAGGGCATGGAGAACATCATGTGCAGGAAGTTCACCATGTAGGGCAGCTTGGGATCGGGATAAATATAGGGCAGCCCCTGGGAGCTGCGGTAAGCGTAGGCGGCCACCGTACGGACCTTGCTGATGATCCGCGCCGCAGCCTGCTCGAAGCGGCCGGGTTCGTCAAGCTGAAAGAACTCCGGATGAAAGCAGGACAGCGTGTTGATCATGGCCGACAGCATGGCCATAGGGGGAGCAGAGCGGGGAAAGCCTTCGAAATGGTGCTTCATCCCCTCGTCCAGGTTCGCGTTCTGGGTCAGCTCTCCGCTGAAACGGGCGTACTCCTCGCGCGTAGGCAGACGCCCGAAGATGAGCAACCAGGCCACTTCCACGAAGTTGGCGCTCTGCTCAAATTCCTCGATAGGAATACCGCGGTAGCGCAGGATGCCCTTCTCCCCGTTGATGAAGGTGATCGCGCTGGAGCAGCTCCCCGTATTGCCGTAGCCCGGGTCCAGGGTGATGAGCCCGCTTTGCTGCCGCAGGGCGGAGATATCCACCCCCCTCTCCCCTTCCGTGCCTTCCACGACGGGCAGCTCCACCTCGGTGTCCCGTACGATCAGCCTGGCCTTCTCGGTCATTCCGTTCTCCTGTTTGGAGCGCCGACGTGCGACGCACGGCCGACCGGCTCCAGCGCCAGCCGGGTACAGGGAGCCATTATCCCCCTATCTGTGAAGAACCAAGAAATGTGCCAGGCCCCTGCTTCCCACTACCCAACTCCCAGCCCTTGTTGGTCGCCGCCCGGATGGACTCGAAATCCGTCTCGCTCGCCTGTGGCCTGAACAGCTCCGCGGGTGGCGCACAACCGCCCTCTGCGTCGGTAGCTGTCGCTGAAGTACTGTACATAGCGCCGTCCGACCGACTGTAGCGTCTATGGTACCCTGGTTCCATTCTGCTAGGATCCGCGCAATCGCAAGCTGCATGGCGAGGCACGGGAGGAAAGCGCATGCCATCCCACAGTGGGCGCCCGGAAGAGCGGCGACTGGCCATGGTCACGGGAGCCACCGGCGCCATCGGCAAAGCCATTGCTGCGCGGATCGCGGCCGAGCCCGGCTATGAAGTGGTCCTGGTATGCCGGGACGGAAGCAAGGCGTCCGCGGCCGCCGAGCAGATCCGGCACGCGACGGGCAACCCGCGCGTGCACGTCGAGCTGGCCGACCTGTCCAGACGCTCGACCATCGAGGCCCTCGCCGGGCGTCGCCACAGTCCGGTCCACGTGCTGGTGAACAATGCCGCCGCCACGCCGCGGCGCCGCGAGCAGACTCCCGAAGGCATCGAGCTGCAGCTCGCGACCAATGTGCTGGGGTACTTCTGGATGATCCGCGCCTTGACGCCCTTGCTGGCGGCGGCCGGTGGTGCACGGGTGGTCAACGTCGCGAGCTACTGGGCCGGGGGGCTGGACCTGGACGACATCGAATTCATTCGCCGCCCTTATGACAACGACACCGCCTACCGCCAGTCCAAACAGGCCGACAGAATGCTCTCGGCTGCTTTTGCGGAGCGTCTGGCGGAATCGCACATTACCGTCAATGCCTGTCACCCGGGAGATGTCCGCTCCACCCTGAGCAGCAATCTGGGCTTCGGCGGACACGAATCTCCCGCGCAGGCGGCCGACACCCCCGCTTGGCTGGCCACGGCTGCCGATGTCCAAGGCGTGAGCAGCCGGTACTTCGAGCGCCGCCGCGAAACCGCCTGCCCCTTCGTCCGGAACCGCGACGCCGTCCAGGCCTTATACCAGGCCTGTGAGGCCTATTCCTGAACCGGGCGCCCCTGGAGGAGCCACTCATGGGATACAGCACGATCAGCCGTCGAGAGTTCGTCATCCGCGCCGCCGCCCTCGGTGGCGGCCTCCTGGTGGGCTTCCATCTGCCGTATGGCAGCGGGCTGGCCCGCGCCGCGGAATCGGGGCCGGTGGAGGTCAACGCCTGGATCGTGATCACGCCCGATAGCCGGGTAACCATCCGGGTGGCCCGTTCCGAGATGGGGCAGGGGATCTTCACTTCCCTGCCGATGCTGGTGGCCGAGGAGCTGGAATGTGACTGGGCCACGGTCAGAGCCGAGTATGCCTCGGCCCACGAGCACCTGGCGCGGAACCGGGTATACGTGAGCATGAGCACGGGGGGCAGCCGCTCGGTGCGCGAGTCCCATGAGTACCTGCGCCGGGCCGGGGCGGTGGCGAGGGAAATGCTCATTGCCGCGGCAGCGGAAAGCTGGGGCGTGCCTCCCCGGGAATGCCGGGCCAGCGACGGCACCATCACCCACGCCGGCAGCGGGCGCAGCACCAACTTCGGCGCCGTGGCAGCCAAGGCCGCACAACAGTTCCCGCCCGATTTCGTCCATCTCAAGCATCCCAGGGACTGGAAGCTCATCGGCCGCCCCGTGAAGCGGCTGGATACGGCGGACAAGGTCATGGGCAAGCCGGTGTTCGGCACCGACGCCAGCCTGCCGGACATGCTGCACGCCTCCATCCGCGGCTGTCCCGTCTTCGGTGGAAAGGTCGAGCACTATGACGAGAAGCTGATCAAGGACCAGCCCGGTGTACGAGGGGTGGTCAACCTGGGCGACGCGGTGGCAGTGATCGCCGACACGTGGTGGCAAGCCGAGCAAGCCCTCAAGGTCCTATCTATAGATTGGAGCGAGGGCAACGGTGCCCACGTCTCCAGTGCCTCCATTCTTGCCGGGCTGCGTGCAGGCCTGGACGTGCCGCAAGCACCGGTGGGAGCTCAGGCCGGAGATGCGGACGGCGCTCTCACGAGCGCCACGCGCACGCTGAGCGCCGAGTACTACGCGCCCTACCTGGCCCACGCCACCATGGAGCCCATGACGTGCACCGCGCGCATCACCCCGGGGCTGGTGGAAGTCTGGGCGCCGACCCAGAACGCCGAGGCCACGCTGCTGACCGCCGCCAGGGCCGCCGATGCCGATCCGGGCCGGGTCCGGGTCCACAACACCATGCTGGGCGGGGGCTTTGGGCGCCGCGGCGCGTTCCAGGACTTCACCGAGCAGGCGGTGCGCATCGCCAAGGCCGTTGGACGGCCGGTAAAGCTGCTCTGGTCCCGTGAGGAAGACACACGCCACGACTTCTACCGGCCGGTGAGCCTGGCCCGCTTCACCGCGGGTCTGGATGCCCACGGCATGCCGGTAGCGTGGAAGGTACGGGTAGCCGGACATTCCATTCTGCACTCGATAAGACCCGGCTCGGTCCAGGGAGGCCTGGACCCGGCGGCACTTCAGGGTCTGGACGACATTCCCTATGCCATTCCAAACCGGCGGGTGGAGTACGCCATGCGCAACTTCCACGTGCCGGTCGGCTTCTGGCGCTCGGTCAACCATTCGCAGAACGCCTTCTTCCAGGAATGCTTTCTGGACGAGCTGGCCCACGCGGCCGCGCAGGATCCGGTGGCGCTGCGCCGCAAGCTGCTCGCCGGCCGCCCGAAGGAACTCGCGGTGCTCAACGCCGCGGCCGGCAAGGCCGGCTGGGGCACACCGCCAGCCAAGGGCATACACCGGGGGATCGCCCTGCACTCCTCCTTCGGCACTCATGTCGCGCAGGTGGCGGAGATTTCGGTGGGTAGCGACGGCACCCTCCGGGTGCACCGCGTGGTATGCGCCATCGACTCCGGTCACGTGGTCAACCCGGATACCGTGGCGGCGCAGGTCGAGAGTGGCATCGTCTATGGGCTGACGGCTGCGTTGTACGGCGAGATCACGATCAAGGACGGAAGGGTCGAGCAGGGCAACTTCGGCGACTACCCCGTGCTGCGGATGCGGGACATGCCTCGCGTGGAGGTCTATCCCGTGCCCAGCGGCGATTTCTGGGGCGGTATCGGTGAGCCTCCCACCCCACCTATCGCCCCGGCGGTGTGCAACGCCATCTTCGCGGCCACCGGCAGGCGGATCCGAGCGTTGCCGCTCAGCCGCCAGGATCTCTCGGCCTGAGACGAAACATTCCCCCACTCCCCTCACCCTCCCGCCAGGGCGGCGCACCCGCCCTGGGCAAGCGGGAACTCAGTGGTCAATCCTGAACGACAGATTGAGCCGCGTGCGGAAAGCCGTCGGCTTGCCGTTCTCCACCTTCATGTCCAGCTTGCTCACTTCGGCAATCCGCAGGTTATGGAGCGATTCGCCCGCGACTTCAATGGCCCTGCGGGCGGCGTCCTCCCACGAGGTCTCGCTGCTGCCGATGACCTCAATCACTTTGTAGACACTGTCAGGCATGGTCAGCTCCTTGTCCTGTCTGCCCGATCCCCATGGCGTACGGCGCACGGTGCTGCGCGCCTCATCCCTCACTCTAAGTATAGGCCCCTGGGCCGTTCTCTCCCTGCGGCCGGCGCGATGTGTTGGCGAAGCGGCGAATGGGGACCGGCGGAAAACGCCTCCACCCGCACGATCCTCAGTCCACGTGGTACACGGTGGTGCGGTTGCGCCCCGATTGTTTAGACTGGTACAGGGCTTGGTCCGAGCACTCGATCCATTGTTTGTACTCGTGCATGTCGGGTGTGACCTCGGCAATGCCGAGGCTGATGGTGTAGCCGATCTCGTTGGCGCCATGGCGCACACGGCTCGCCTCAATTCGACTGCGAAGTCGTTCGGCGAAGACACAGGCGTCCTCGGCCTTGGTGTCCAACAGAATGACGCCGAATTCCTCGCCACCATAGCGCCCCACAATGTCGGTCGTGCGCCCCACGCTGCGCAGCATGGCCGAGGTGTGGCGCAGCACGTCGTCCCCGGCCTGATGCCCGTAGCGATCGTTAACCTGCTTGAAATGGTCGATGTCTAACAGCGCCAGGGTCCCAGGGCCACGATTGCGCCGCACGCGCGCGAATTCCTCCTTGAGACGTTCCTCCCAGTAACCGCGGTTGTTGAGCTGCGTGAGCCGATCGGTGCGGCTCAGCACCTCAAGCTGCTTGTTTGCGACCTCCAGTGCAGCCGTGCCGGTGGCGGTCTCGGTCACGTCGTAGACGATGATGCCGATATGGTCTATCCGCCCATCCAGCGACGTGAGAGGTACAAGAGTGACGTTTTGATACATGAACTCCGCAGACCCGGTGATTGGCCGGCGGCTACGGAACGGAAACAGGTAAGGGCGTTGCTCCCAGCTGGTAAACGCACGGGCCCTGAGAAGAAAGACCGACTCGGTCTTGCTACGGAACCAGTCCTGTGGAATCGCCGGATAGACCTCGAAGATCGGCTTGCCGATCACGTCCGGCGGGCGCCGACCGCTGTTGTTCTCCATGAAGCCGTTCCAGATCTGGACCCGGTACTCCCTGTCCAGCACCACCAGCCCGGCATCGATGGACTGCAACATGTCCATGAGCCAGTGAAACTCGCCGATGTCCAGGAGCTTCCCCGCCACGGCTCAGGCGGCCAGGTAGGAAACAAGGCTGCTGAATGCATCCAACGAGTCCTCCGTGAACAGCAGCAGCACGTTGCAGCGGATGCCCCGCTCTTCGATGATGTAGCCCATATCCATTACCAGGCATCGCCCTAGCCGGTGAATGTCCCCCCGCAACAGATCATCCACCCCGGCGTGCCGGCCGATCAGGAACGGATGGCTTGGACTGAAGCCGATGTCCAGCTGCTCCCCGATGCCGTTCAGCGTGGCGCCGATCAGGATGGCGCTGAGATCCATCAGCATCTCCATCTGGGCGGCGGGATCAATCGGGCCGTGATACTTGACCAGTGATGCGATGTCGCCGAGATGCGACTCGTCCAGTATCAGCAGCGCCTCCCCTCTCACGCCCCCGCCGATGAAGCCTTGGGAAACGGCCGAGAGGATACGCCCATCGTGAGTTTGGCGCAGCGCCGCGCGTACGTCGGTCAGCGCCATCATGCTGACCGCGGGCGCGCGAACTCCGATGAAGGTATCTAGCAGGCGGGCCAGCAGATCGGCCGCCCGGCCCATCGCCACGTTGGCGACTTCGTGGTAGCTGTCGTACGGATCGACGTGCAGTTCCGGACCGGTTGCAGCGCCGGTGGTATCGGCACGAATGCCGTACCGGTGCAGCACCGACACGATCTCATCGGGGCTGACCGGCTTCTTGACGAAGGCAAGAGCACCCAGCGCCATGACCCGGGTGTACGCCGCCGGCTGAATGTCCCCGGAGACCGCGATGGCGAGCACCGGCAGGTCGAGCCGGCGAATGGCCTCCAGCACGCTGTAGCCGTCAGCCACCGGCATGTTCAGGTCCAGAAAGACCAGCTCGGCCCGGCCCGCCTTAATAGCCTCTATGCCCTCGGCGCCGTTGGCGGCGAAGGTAAACTCGACGTTCCAGTCCTTCGGCAGGGCGCGCGCCATCTGCTTGCGCGCCATGCTCGAATCATCACAGATGAGTACTCTCAGTGGCACGACGACAGAATCCTGATCCCCCCCTGGGGCCTAGGCCTTCTATCGGCGCCTTGCACCAAAAATTGACAAGCCGTCCTCGCACCTAGCTCAATCCGCAGAATCCCCCCCCGCATCTGCCGGTACTGCAGGAGGGCGCCGGCGCATCACCCAGGCTGGAACTGCTTACGACGTAACCGGCGCTGATGAGCCGCCGTACGGGAGCTTCGGCCGGAGTATCTCCCGGCTCCCTTCCGGCACGCTCGCACAGCTCGCCCCAGGTATGCAGCGTTTCACTCATGCCGTGGCGAACTTCCACCACCTGTCCGTTGGTATCGCAGCGATAGTCATATGTAGGCACGGTCAACCTCCAATATTAGGGTCTGCTAATACCGTCATTATAGACATTTCTTCCTCGCGGGGAACCTGCTGTGCCGCACCTGACGCAGGGCGACACGCCCCAGGAACGTGCGGTCCCCGCGCAAGGAGGGGGTACGGATCGAAATGCGTAGCGCTTTTGGCGCCGAGTCGCCGACAACCGAGTCTACCGTAGCGGGACCGTTCGATTGAGCCACTCACTCACGATGCGCACGAGTTCCTTGTCCTTACCGTCGAAGAAGTGACCGGCCCCCTGTACCTCCGTCTGCTGGTAAGCTGCATTGCCCGCAGCGGCCGCGGCGCGTGCCGCAGCCCCTTTGACCCCTGCCTCCAGGTCCTTGCTCCCGTACAGGTCGAGTACCGGAAGGTGGATCTTCTTCAGGTAATCTGCGTCATCTATGCGACCCTGACTCAGGCCAAGGCTCATGGCGACGCCTACGAAAGCCTTCACGGGCCGATCCCCGGAAGCCAGATAGTAGGCGGCCATTGCGCCGCCCAGACTGTGGCTCACGATGACGATGTCCCGCGCGCCCTTTCCGCGCAGAAATGCAATCCCGGCGTCCAGACGCGGCGCAACCTCGTCGAGCAGCGGAGCATAGTCCTTGGGACGGGCGTCATTAGAGAGCACCGGCATCTGCAGTGACAGTGTGGCCCAGCCATGCTCGGTCAAACCCACCCGCAGCGGATAGACTACCTGCGGCCAGTTCGGGTGCACGCCGCTGCCATGAAGCACGATGGCGGCTCTGGCGTGCTCTCCATCGCCCGCCTCGGTATAGATTCCGAGAAACTTGTGACCACCGGCCTCCAGCCATTCGGCCTCACCGTCGATCAGGGAATCCACGATCTGGTCGGCCCAGCGCTTCTCCTTCGCCAGATCAGAGGCCGCAGCCCCGGCGCAGACCACCGCCAGCCCGACGGTCAGAGTCAGAAGCCCGATGAAGCGGTTCATGTGCACCTCCGCAAGTCTCACGAACGGACTGCTTACTGTAGAGCTTGTGTATGCGTAGGAGAAGGCCATGTACGGCCGCGCCTGCCGGGCTCATCTGTACGCTAGTGATGCATCCGATGTCCCGCTGACCCATGTCCGTGCATCCCCGGGCAGGTCCGAATCCCGCCCGCGGGAAGAGTGACGGCCAAGACGCGCACCACGTCACGCTTTGCCACCCGCAAGCAACATATCGCGGAACTTGGCACGCAAGTTGTTTTCCTAAAACTGTCATGCGTGAGCGCTACTCTACCGGGAGCCAAGACAAGGGGGTAGAAGGTGAACAGCAGGGTCAACCATGCGGGATTCGTTCAGGCGTTCATGGGATCCCGGGGGCTTGCCGCGGACGCACGTGAGGCGGCAATCGTTCCGGCACAGGACAGACCGGCCGGACAGGCCGGGAGCGAGGGTCCGGCTCTCCGGGTGAGTTCGGGCGTGCCGGCATTGCCCGTGGGGTAGGGTCCACACCATGAGTGCGGGAACTGGAGCGCCGCGGCACCCCGTCGTTCTGATCATCCTCGACGGGTTCGGGGTCAATCCCAGCCGCATCAACAATGCCATCGCCCAGGCCGACACTCCGGCGCTGGATGCTTACTTCGCGCGCTATCCCCACACCCTGCTGCAGGCCTCGGGACCCGCGGTGGGTCTGCCCGACGGCCAGATGGGCAACTCCGAGGTAGGCCACCTCACCCTGGGCTGCGGCAGCATCATTCGCCAGGACGTACAGCGCATCGACGAGGCCATCGCAAATGGGGAGTTCTTCGACAATCCCGCGCTGCTGCATGCAGTCTCTTCGGCGGCCCTGAGCAAGCGACCGCTGCATCTCCTGGGACTGGTCAGCGACGGCGGGGTGCACTCCCACACCGATCATCTGCTGGCCCTTATCCGCCTGTGCAAGCGCAAAGGCGCTAAGCCGCTGCTGCACATGGTCACTGACGGGCGGGACACGCCTCCCAAGTCCGCCGTCACCTACGTGCGGATGGTGGAGCCCGCTCTACACGAGGCGGGCGGTGGCATAGCCAGCATCATGGGACGCTACTTCGCCATGGACCGCGACCACCGCTGGGAACGCACCGAGCGTGCCTGGCGCACCCTGGTGCTGGGTAAAGGACAGCGGGCCCACTCCGCCGAGACCGCCATCAAGGGCGCCTATGCCGCGGGGGACTCGGACGAATTCCTCCATCCCATGCTGCTGCCCACCTTCGAGTCGATCGCTTCGGGCGATCCGGTGCTGTGCTTCAACTTCCGCAAGGACCGCCCGCAGCAGATCATCGCCGCTCTCGGCATGGAAGACTTCCAGGGCTTCGACCGTGGCGAGTGGCCGCGGCCGGCCATCACCTGCATGATGCCCTACAACAAGCAGCTCCCCTTTCCCTATGCTTTTGCGCCGGAGCGGCCGGGGGTAACCCTGGGCCGGGCCATTAGCGAGGGGGGCCTGCGGCAGTTCCACTGCGCCGAGACCGAGAAGTACCCGCACGTTACCTACTTCTTCAACGGCCAGCGGGGGGATCCGTATTCAGGGGAGACCCAGCTCGTCATTCCCTCGCCCAGGGTGGCCACCTACGACCAGAAGCCGGAGATGAGCGCGAAAGAGGTCGCGGATGCGGTCATCGGGGCAATCGCCGCCGACAAGTATGCGTTCCTGCTCGTGAACTTCGCCAACGGCGACATGGTCGGTCATACGGCCGTACCCACAGCCGTCGTTCAGGCCGTCGAGGCGCTGGATCGTGAAGTGGGCCGGGTCCTGGAGGCGGCGGTGGCGGCCGACTACTCGGTGGTGCTGACTGCCGATCACGGCAACTGTGAGGAGCTGGTGGACCCCACCACCGATGCACCCCATACCCAGCATACCTTGTACCCCGTGCCGTGCCTGGTCATAGACGAGACGACCTGGCAGCTATCCTGCGCCGGAGGACTTGCCAACGTCGCCCCCACCGTCCTTCAGCTCATGGGCCTGGCGCAGCCGGCGCAGATGACCGGCAAGTCCTTGCTGCTCAAACCCCTGAAGGTCGATCCCGGCCTGCGCTGCCTGCGTTCGGCCGCCTGAGCACTTGCAAGAGCGGCCGTGGACTTGCCAACCCCGGAATCGTCAACGGCCCACTCCCTGCCCTCTACATCTTTGCCGGAAATCGCCGCGGAACGCCCGCCCCTGGTATTTCCGAGAGAATTAGTCAACAATAGAGCCTGGTGTCGAACGTATTGGAGAAAATGAATCCCATGAGCACACTCAATGTAGACGGCGACGGGTTCCTGGTAAACCGGAACGAGTGGAACGAGCAGATCATGCACCGCCTCGCGGAACAGGACGGTATGTCCCTGACCGACGAGCACATCGGCTACATCATGAAGGCCAGGGAGATGTACGAGCAGGACGGCACCGTGCCGGCCATCCGTAACTTCGCCAAGGCCACCGGTATCCAGGACCGCAAAGCCAAGGCGCTTTACGACCTGTTTGAAACGGGTCCCATGAAGCGCATCTGCAAGTGGGGCGGGCTTCCCAAACCTACCGGCTGCGTCTGAGGTGGCGAAACAATCTCTTTGATAATCGGCTCAGTCCGGGCAGAAGCAGGCCGAATCTTCCCAGTCGGGGTGGGTCTGCTCCGCATGTATCAAGCAGGCCTCTCTGGCGTCCGCGACAGTCGCGCCGTAGAAGTGCTCATGGCACACCCGGCAGCGGCAGAACTTGGGCTCCTTCTTTACGGCATGCGGCGGCGGGTCCTCGACGGACACGTTCATGACTGACCTCCCTAGGGTGTTCGAAACGCCTAGTATAGCGTGCGCCGGCTGCCGGCCCGATTGTCTCAGGACGATTGACAATCGTCGTGGTGGCGCCCCTGCCCGTGCGCGCCCGGAGTCGGCAGCGAGTACCTGATCCTCGCGCCGGATCATTGTTCGACCAATCCGCCTTCCGGGGGGCTAGACAAGAAGCCAAACGCCGTCAATACTCCGGGACGCGTGGTGAGCCTACGCCAAGCCGAGACAGGTCGTGGCGTCGGGCCAGCCCGTTCGGGGGGCGCCTCCCGCGACAACCTGCCGGTGCCATCGGCGGCGGACGGTTGCCCACAGGCTTTGATGCGCCGAAGACTCCGCGCTTCGGTAGTTGAGACATCCGGTCGAACAGTGAAAGACAACGAGCTTTGGTACGGCTATCTTGAGGCTGGGGCAAAGGGCTCAGCGGTAATCGTGGACCGCTCACTCGATACGGGCAACCCCAGGACCCTCTACCTCTTCAATCTCAAGCGGGGACAGTTCCTGGAATACAGCCGCGATATCGTAGAGCCTAAGCTGCGGGAGCTGAATGCCGAGGAAGACGGCTTGGTGGAGGATTTGAAGACCGCCCACAAGGAGGCCCGGGCCGCCTTCAGGCCGCGCCGGACTCGCGCTCTCAACATACCCGATCACGCCCCCGCACCTCCTCGCAAGCCCGAGGAGGACGAGGAGCAGGAGGAGCTGGAGGAATCCTTCGGCGAGGACCTGGAACCGGATCTCGAGGCCGACGTGGAAGCTGATGTCAGCGAAGATGAGGAGGAGTGGGAGGAGGACAAGTGAGCGATCCGGGCTAACGCCAGATGTCCACGTCCCTACCCTGCTCGCGAATACTCTCGGCCCTCTGGGAAATATAGCGCTGGAAGCTGGGGTGCTCCTTGTAGGCTCCGGTGAGCACGTAGTCAAAAATCGACTGAGTGTGGAATGTCTTGAAGTAGGCCTCGCTGCGGATGACCTCCCGCCCTTGCGGATCGAACAGAATGATGGATGGGGC
>CAYWTP010000001.1:21434-37014 GCA_964461215.1 uncultured Ectothiorhodospiraceae bacterium
CTTGGCCCATTCCCGCGCGGTGGTGCGCGTACCGGAGGGCGTCACCACGGGCGTGCCCGACCACATGTCCAACTGCACACATTCGAAGCGCGCCATCAGCGCCCGCGTTTCCGGGTCCTGGAGAACGGTGCCGTGCAGCGTATCGCAGTTGGGGCACTGTTTCTGCTCGAAGAACACGGCTAGAGGACGTCCAGGTGCTCGCAAGGACAGATCGTAAGGCGGCTGACTGAACAGATCGTCGGCGTAGAGGCTTCCGCTGCTGGGCGCCGGCGCATGGGCCGCCACATAGTCCCGGAAGCTACCCTGCCGCTCCTGGTGGCCGGCCACGTAGTCGAGCGCCAGCCTGAAGCGCTCGGGCGGCAGATAGCCGTCCAGCCGTAGAGCCATTTTGCCGTCCTCATCGAAGAACAGGAGAGTCGGAGTGAACTGCACCTTCAGCGCCGCGGCAAGCTCCTTCTCGGTGTAGGGCCGACCCTCGACGCTTACCACCCGGCGATCGCCCCACATATTGACCGCCACCACTTCGAAGTGCGCGCGCACGCTCTGCTCGATGTCCTTCTGGGACAGACTCCGTTCGACCAAGGCGTTGCAGTAGGGGCAACCGTCCTGATGGAACAAAATGACGAGGCGCTTGCCCTCTGCGGCCGCCTCGCGTACATCGTCGGCAAGCTCCAAGAAGCTCTGCTTGAACCAGTGGGGATACTCCGTGTGCCGGGAGCCATGGAACGCGCCCATGTTGCGCTGCGCCGGGGGCGACTCCTCGGCCGCCTCGGACACTTCCAGAGGTACGAAGGTGAACATGCCCAGGAACAGCGCCAGAAACGTAGTCCGGAAGAACATGATTCAGCCTCCGCCGGCGTAAGAACAGGTTGCTCTGGGTTTCAGATGCAGGAAAGCCCGGGCAGTTCCCCGGGCTGCATCTTCCACATCGTCGCCAAGACGGCCCTACTGGACCGGCCAGGCTCGATCGACGTGGCGGAACTGGGTCTTCAGAAATTCCATCTGGTCGACCAGGATACGGCGGTTGCGCAGGAACAGATACTCTGCCAGGTTGGGGGTGTACGGCACGGCGAGCAGAGGCATGCGGGCCTCTTCCGGGGTACGCCGACCCTTGTGCGCATTGCAGCGCTTGCAGGCGGTGACCACGTTGGACCAGACGTCCTGCCCTCCACGGGACAACGGCATGACGTGGTCCCGGGTCAGGGCCTCGTCTGCCTGCTCCCGGCCGCAATACATGCAGGTGTGCCGATCGCGGCGAAACAGCTCCCGGTTACTCAGGGGTGGAACCTGCCTGCGATAGCCATGCCGATCCTCGCCCCGCACGGCGACAATGGAATTGACCTCCATGATCGTCCGCAGACCCGTGAGACGCGAGTAGCCCCCGTGCACCGGAAATCTGTGTTCGCCTGCCGTCCAGGCCACCATGCCGCGCGCATACAAGCACACCGCATCCTGCCAGGGAATCCACCTGACCGGCTTGCCCACCACATCCAGGCGTAGTATCAGCGGAAGAGCCATGGCACCGAGCCTACCACAATTGCGATGAAAGTTACGCCCTCACTGAGGGAGGCGGGCTCAGAGCTGCGGCACCAGCACCTCAAGCTCCTGGTCGCGGCTGCGCAGCATGCCCTGGACCCGGCCCAGCTCGTTCATCAGGTTCTCGAAGCCCGCAGCAGAGTAGATGCTCACCGGACTGTCCCTGAGGCGCGCGCTCAGCGAGCCGTCGGCAGCGGGCGTGGCCGGACCCGTTTCCGCGGGCGGGTCAAGTGACTTGCGCACGAACGAGATGACCTCGACGCCTGCATTGATGGCCGGCGCACTGGAGGTCACGTACACGATGCCGTCGGGCGCCCGCCAGCGGTACAAGTGGCCCGTTGCTTGCTGTTTCCCGGCTCTGGCCTGCAGCTGAGGCCGGCGCGCAGGAGGCTCCGCCGCGGATGCGCGCTCAGCGGTGGCAAGGTGCGCGGGCCGCGTCGCCTCCGGCTGGTGCCGCCCAGCCAGAACGGCCGCAAGCCATAAGCCACCCGCCAGGATCAGCACCCGGAACAGCGGCCGTGCAAGCCGGCGCCTTGGCCTGAAGATTGTCATATCGTCGCGGCGGCCACAGTTGTGCCCCGCTGCTACGCGCTATGGTTCGGGCTCCTCGCGCCGCTGCTGCCGCGACTGCAGGTAGCTATCAGCCCGCTCCCGCCAGAAGTCCTTGAGCACGGCATCCACGTCATTGGGCTCGGCGGCGTTCGCGCCAGCCGTCCGCCAGCGGTTGCGCCAGACCCACGCCTGGTAAGCAGACTCGAACAGGGCAAGTGCGGCTCCAGTGCCCAGACCGGTCCAGAGATATTTATGGTCCATGGCGTAGCCGGCCAGCGTTTCCGAGAAGCTCGGCACGCTACCCATGCTCTTCACCAGCCGCACATAAGAAACCAGCGCCGCGGCCAGCGCGCCCGCCCCGGTCCATCCAGCGATCCGCCACAGAGCCGGACTGCCGCGGCCTGGAAACGGCGCCACGACGGCACCCACCACGGCCCCGAATACGGCATATCCGGGCAGCTCCATGACCTCCACGAGCAATCCGTAAGCACTGATGGAGAAGGGATCGGCGCCCGCGGCCGCGAGCACGTAATAATGGTAGCCAAACATGATCAGAGCACCGACAGCGGCGCCCGACAAAGCGTAGATGGCAAGTCTGCCCAGCACAGCTCCAGTCCCGCTCGACCCAGGGATCCCGTCATTCCGTGTCACGCCTTCGGCCCTGCGAAACTCCCCCGCGTACCCGGCAAGCCCCGCGTTCAGACCACCCTGCCCGGCAGTATAGCAGCCTTGCCGGTCAGGCGACCGCCGATGCAGCGATCAATCACCCAGAGACTTCTTGAGCGCTTCCAGCTCGTCCACCAGCAACGACACCTTGTCCTCCAGGCTGCTGACCCGTTCCACCAGCTCCGAGCCGCCTTCCGGCGCGGAAACGGTAACCGCCGAGGCCGCCGCCAGCGCCTTCACGTCCACCGGTCCACCGAACAGATGAGCGTAACGGCTCTCGCGCCGGCCGGCCTCGCGCGGCAGCTCAACCACGTACGGCCCGTCTTCGCGCTCGCTCAGCTCCTTGAGTGTGTGCTCCGCGTCGCTCAGGCTGTGATAATCGTACAGCTTCCCGCTACGGGCTCGGATCTCCCCCGGGGTCTGCGGACCTCGCAGCATCAGCACGCACAACGCGCCCAGCTCGCGCCGGGAGAAATCGATAGCCTTTGTGAGCGTACCCGAAAGCTTGTGGGCGTACTTGGGGACGCGACTGCCCGCCCCTCCCTTCTCCCAGGCCAGATACTTCTTCATCAGCGCGTCCAGCGCCTCCAGCACCTGTGCCTCGCTGAGGTGCATCACCGGGTCCCGGTTCGACCGCTGGTTGCAGGCCGCGAGCAGCCCGTTCAAGGTCATCGGGTAATAGTCCGGCGTGCTCAGATCCTTCTCGATCAGCGAGCCCAACACCCGGATCTCCACGGGATCTAGTTCGAGTCGCATGTTGTGTGTCCTGCGGAGTCAGCTCTCGACGTTGATGCGGGTCATCAGGACGTGATCCGCGCCGGGCGCCAGGGTGACTGCGTCGTCCCCGGCGTTGGCGGTCTCCACGCAGATCATCTGCCGATAGCCGTCCTCTCCCAGGTCCGGCATGCGGCCCGCCTTGTGAACCCATGGATTCCAGATAACCGTGGAGCGGCTGCCGGTCTTGGCTACGCGAATGCGCCGGCTCAGCACCTGATCGTCCACGAAGCAGTCGGCCACCGTATCCAGGTAAATTCGGTCGGTCTCGGCGCCGATGGTCACGGGGCCCGACTGCCGCCTGCGAACCATACCCTGCGCCTTGTCCAAGTAGTCGCGACCGTCCAGCCCGCAGATCGTCAGCGCCGCGACGTCTCCGACTCGCAGGTAGGTGTGCAGGGCCCCCGTCACCACGACGGCCTGCTCGGCTCTGTTGCGGGCCGCCAGCTCCACCTCCAGCGCCGCACCCACCGTCACCGTACAGGTCAGCTCGAATCGGTGGGGCCAGAGCACTCTGGTGTGCGAATCATCGGCCAGACCAAGCCGGATCCGAGTGACTCCGCCCGGGCCGCTGTCGCTGGCCAGCACCCGCCATTCGCGGGTCCGCACGAAGCCGTGGGCGGGCTTGCCCGGATCCACGGGGTGATCGCCGAACCAGGGCCAGCAGAGCGGAATACCTCCCCGGATGGCCTTCCCGGGCTCGAAGCTTGCCCGGGCGCTCAGCCACAGCATGGGCTGGTGACCGCGGGGCTGGAAATCCGTCACCTGGGCTCCCTGCAAGCAGATCCGGGCCTGCGCACGCTGATTGGCGATTACCGCCTCGGGCAGGCCGCCGGGTGCGCGGCGAAACGCAAGCTCTCCGCGAATGCCGAAGCGCTGGTTGAGAGCAGACAGGTCTTGGTCTTTCATCGCCGCCGGGCGAGCCCTCGCTGGCAGAAGGAATTGGATAGGCGCACATGATACCCGGCTTTTGGACTGTTGCATCCTGCCGTTGCGCGTCTTATGCGCATCCGCCGCGGGCACGAATACCCGCTCGTACACTCACCGTTTGTAACCGGGGTCGCCTGCCTGACGCACTTGTCGTGCCTGTGGGCAGCCACGTCCATTGCCTATACTTCGGTTAAGGAGGCGTTACATGACAATGAAAAACAGAGGAGGAGACGACATTGGAGCACAACCGCAGGTCCTTCTATCGAGTCACGCCGGATCCCAGCGAGGGTTTGGAACTCGCGATACTACACAGGCTGGGCGAGGAAATCGCACGCGAGGTGGTCGATCTTTCCATCGACGGCGCGGGCACACGCTTCCCGGCAAGCACCGCCCCGAAGCTGGCAGTCGGTGACGTTGTCCGTCTCACGCTACGCTCTCCCGAGCTGGCACAGCCGGTCGAGCTGGAGGCGGCCTTGGTGAATCAGCACGAGCGCAAGCGGTACAGGCATTTCAACTTCCGCTTCCGGCATCGGGGTCGCCTTACCAGCGGGCTGCCCTCACCATTCTACCGCCTGCTCAATCGACGCGGCGCCTATCGCGCACCGGCCAGCGGTACCGCTGATCCGGTACAGGTCGAGATTGCGGTGCCCACGGACCAGTTGCCCCGCGTTAAAGGCATTGCCCGGCTCGACAACATCTCGGCAACGGGCCTGGGGGCACTTGTGCCCCGGGCAGTCGAGAACGCTCTTGCCGGCATAGAGAGCGTGGCGCTGGAGCTTCGGTTACCAGAGAACGCGCGCACGCTGGCGTTCATGGCCAGAATCCTCAACCGGGCGCAGCACGAGGACATGATGTATTACGGCATCAAGTTTGATGCGGACCGGACCACGGACTTCCTGGACAAGGCCGAGGACATCGTCGCCTACGTCCTGGGCAGAACCGGAAGCGATCTGGAGCGCCCCGCAGCCGCGCGGCACTGACCCCATACGACCGCGGGCGAGAGGATCACCCCACACGCGCCAACGACCTCAGTTGGCGCGTATTCTTCACGTGAATTATGCGTATCAGGCTTTAATGCCTTATGCCGTCGTGGGAATCCATCCTTATGCACAATTGCTGTGGATAACTCTGTGGGCCAATTGGGATCATCGTCCGGCAAGCCGCGTCGGCGCTCACTTTGTTTCAGATTGATGAAGACTTGAACAGCTATTTAACATCGGATATATCAATCACTTAGGAAATTCTCTTATATGCGTTGTGCTGATCTGACCGGGTCAAGCCCTTGGACCGGTAAAACCACGCACATTGTGCATAAATATCCTGCCGCCACTTGACAGTGCGCTGGAACTCTGGACGGCGGCGCCCCATCTGCGCCGACCCTGACGCTCTGCTAGAATGCGCCGCCTCCCCACACCACCTTGCATCCATGCACATCCATCAGCGTATCGCCGAAGAGCTGTCCGTACGGCCCGCCCAGGTGGAAGCCGCCGTCCGTCTCCTGAACGAGGGCGCAACCGTTCCGTTCATCGCCCGCTACCGCAAGGAGGTTACCGGTGGGTTGGACGACACCCAGCTTCGCCTGCTGGAGGAGCGGCGCCAGTACTTGACGGAGCTGGAAGAGCGGCGAGCCACGGTGCTGCGAAGCATCGAGGAGCAAGGCAAGCTCACCCCCGATCTGCAACGCCAGGTCCTGGACGCCGACACCAAGACCCGCTTGGAGGATCTGTACCGTCCATTCATGAAGAAGCGCCGGACCAAGGCGCAGATCGCCCGGGAAGCCGGCCTTGAGCCGCTGGCTGCGAGCCTATTGAATGATCCGGGGCTGATCCCCGCCGAAATAGCCACGGCCTTCGTTGACGCCGGCAAGGGCGTGGTCGATGCCGGCGCGGCCCTGGATGGCGCCCGACAGATCCTCATGGAAACTTTCGCCGACGATCCTGAGCTGGTGGGAAGCTTGCGGAACCTAGTTTGGGAACAGGGCCTGCTGCGCTCGCGGGTCGTTCCCGGCAAGGAGTCCGACGGTGCCAAGTTCTCGGACTACTTCGACTATGACGAGCCCATCGCCAGGGTGCCGTCTCACCGGGCACTGGCCTTGTTCCGCGGCGCCAGGGAAGGCGTGCTGAGCCTCAGCCTCGTGGTTCCCGAAGACGAGCGGCAAGATCGGGAGACGGGGACACCCCGTGCATGCGAGCGACGCATTGCAGCGCGCTTCGGGGTTCGCGACGGCGGCAGGCCCGCGGACACCTGGCTCAAGGAAACCGTGCGTTGGGCCTGGCGGGTAAAGCTCCAGACGCATCTGGACCTAGACCTGAAGTCCCGGCTGCGGGAAGCCGCAGAGGAAGAGGCGATCCGTGTCTTCGGCAAGAATCTGCGCGATCTGCTGCTGGCGGCACCGGCTGGGCCCCGAGTGACGATGGGCCTGGACCCGGGGCTGCGCACGGGGGTAAAGGTCGCAGTAGTGACTATCACCGGCAAGCTGGTGGACACCACCACCATTTATCCTCACGCCCCGAGAAACCAGTGGCACGCGTCCATCGCCGCGCTGGCGGCGATGGCCCGCCGCCATGGCGTGAATCTGGTCAGCATCGGCAACGGCACCGCCTCCCGGGAAACCGACAAGCTGGTGGCCGAGACGATCCAACGCCATCCCGACCTTGGCCTCCAAAAAGTGACGGTCAGCGAGGCGGGGGCATCGGTGTACTCCGCCTCGGAGCTGGCAGCCCGGGAGTTTCCCGGGCTGGACGTATCCCTGCGCGGTGCGGTCTCCATCGCCCGGCGCCTGCAGGATCCCCTGGCAGAGCTGGTGAAGATCGAGCCCAAGTCCATCGGCGTGGGCCAGTACCAGCATGACGTCAACCAGAGCCATCTGGCGCGCACCCTGGATGCCGTCGTGGAGGACTGCGTGAATGCCGTGGGCGTCGACGTCAACACGGCCTCGGTGCCTCTGCTGACGCGGGTGGCCGGGCTGGGTCCCGCGCTCGCCGCGAACCTCGTGGCCTACCGCGATGAGCACGGAACGTTCCGCAGCCGTGGCCAGCTCATCCGGGTGCCGCGGCTGGGCGAGAAAGCCTTCGAGCAGGCCGCGGGGTTCTTACGCATCATGAACGCCGAGAACCCCCTGGACGGCTCGGCGGTACACCCGGAGGCCTACCCGGTGGCGGAACGCATCGCCCAGACAAGTGGCAGAACGCTCAAAGCGCTCATCGGCGACAGTGGATTCCTGCGCCGTCTGCGGCCCGTCGAGTTCACCGACGAGCGCTTCGGCGAGCCCACCGTCAGGGATATTCTGGCCGAGCTGGAGAAGCCCGGCCGTGACCCCCGGCCCGCGTTTCAGACCGCGACCTTCCGCGAAGGGGTCGAAGATCTAAAAGACCTGGAGCCAGGGATGATCCTGGAAGGGGTCGTCACCAACGTCACCAACTTCGGCGCTTTCGTGGACATCGGCGTGCACCAGGACGGCCTGGTACACGTGTCGCTGCTGTCCGAGAAGTTCGTCAAGGACCCTGCAGACGTGGTCAAGGCGGGCCAGGTCGTGAAGGTGAAGGTCATGGAGGTCGATCCCCGGCGCAGACGCATTGCGCTGTCCATGCGCTTGGCCGAGGATACCCGCCAGCACTCCCCCGCCCCGACCGACCAACGCCCGCCGCGACGGGCAAGGCCGGCGAAGACCCCAAGCCAGCCCATGGGCGCCATGGCGGAGGCGTTTGCCAAGATAAAGAAGTAACAGGCAAGAGGCGAGAGAATTTGGGGTGAACTCTTTGCTCTCGTCTCCCAACAGCTGGCTCCTCACACCTCACTTCTTCTCAACCATTTTCTCGATAGCCCGCTCCCGGGCCGCCAGCTCCCACATCAGCTCGGTCGGGGTCATGCCTCGCATGGGGGCCGCATATTCCAGGCGCGCCGTGTATCCGGCCTGGGACATGAGGCTCCACAGCAGGCTGCCAGGTGTCATCCGGCGCGCCGCAGCGGCCTGTTCCAGCGCTTGCCAGTCGCCCTCCGTGATCCCCGCCGCCATTGCTGCCTCCCGCTGCTGCTCGACTTCGCTCATACTCGAATCCACGTCGTAAGATTCCACTCCACGTGCATACAAGGAGGGGGCACCCAATGCACCGAGGCACAAGTATCCTCATGCCCCCGACTGGCCGCTCCGGGCGGTTGAAGGGACGGCCGGCGCCACCCTGTCACCGCTGCTCCAGGAAGGAGGGCAGCAGGTGGATGATGCGTTTAAGGCCATCCTCCTCGACGCGGGCCGCGGCCTGCTTCAGGGGCACCCATTCCCGATCCCGGAAGCTCTCGTCCCATGCTTCGTGCACGGTACGCACCTCCATGGCGTAGACCTCGACGTCACAGGTGCCGCCCCATTTCCTATAGTGGTAGCTACCCATGGCGCGGGCCGCTACCTGACCTTCGACCCCGGCCTCTTCCAGGGCTTCCTTTGCCGCCGATGCCGCGGCGGAGAGATCCGGCTCCCGGATGCCCTTGGGAACCACCCAGCGCCGCTTCTTGCGCGAAGTAATCATGAGCACTTCCAGGCCCTCCTTCCCGCGCCTGTAGGGAATGACGGCGGACTGCTCGTACCAGTAATCGGGTCTTAATCGCATCGCATGGCGAACCGTGTAAACGTTGTCCCTGAGCCCATTGCGGTGAGCCTTATCAGTCACAGGCCGTATCCATGCGGACACTGTAGCGGGCACCGGGATCGCCGGCCAACCAGGCGAGGCGACCGTGCACAACGCGGCTTTCTATCGGCTATTTGTCAAATCATGTGGTTAGGTACTAATCTTAATACGCGTTTGGAGCTTCCCAGTGCAGGTGTCCGCAATGTATCTGCCCAGCCACATCTCCAGGATCATGCTGCTCAGCCCTAAGGGCGGCAGCGGAAAGACGACGCTAGCCACGAACCTCGCGGGCTATCTCGCCGGCCGTGGAGAGCCTACCACGCTCATCGACTTCGACAGCCAGGGCTCCAGCACCCACTGGCTCGCGGTGCGCGACCCGGGGCGTGCGCACATCCACGGAATCGCCGCTTACCGTAATCCGGTCGGGATCACCCGGAGCTGGCAGTTCCGGCTGCCTGCGGAAACCCGCCGCATCATCATAGACACGCCAGCCGCCGTAAAGGGTCCGCAGCTTGCGGATATGGTGCGCCTGGCAGACACCATTCTGATACCGGTTCTTCCGTCCCACATCGACATTCACGCCCTGGCTCATTTCATGGAGGACCTGCTGATCACTGGCAAGGTACGTGCCCTGAACACCCGCGTGGGCATCGTGGCCAACCGGATCCGGCACAACACCAATGTGTTCCAGAGCCTTGAGCGCTTCCTGAGGACCCTGGACTTCCCGTTCGTGGGCCAGATCCGCGAGGCCCAGAGCTACGTGCGCGCGGCCGGGCTAGGGGTGGGCATCCACGATTTGCCCGCCGGCCGCACCGGTCGCGACCGGGCTCAGTGGACCCGGTTGTTGGCTTGGATCGAGGCCCCGCAGCGCGCCGCGGCTCCCGCCGCGGACACTGGACACTCGGGACGCATCTACCGCACGCCGGCCCCCCTACACCCCTGAATCAGCGCAAGCTGACGGAGAAATCCAGGTCTTCGTCACCCAGCAGCCACCGGCTGCGGCGCACCTTCAGCGAAACCACGTCCCCCGGCTTCTTCTCCAGCAAAGCGATCTTCAGATCTGCATAGCTCCGGATGGGAGCCCCATCCAAATCCAGAATGACGTCGCCCTCCCGCACGCCAGCCGCCTTGGCCGCACTGCTCTCGGACAAGGCGCTGACTTTCACCGCGTCGTCCTGGATATCCAGAAAGGCCCCCAACCTGCCGTTGGGCGGAAGTGGTACGGGCTCGGGCAGCAGCAGGAAGTCTCCCATGCCGGGCTCGACGTCCGAGCCGTCGCCGTTGAGCACGATCGCGGTCTGGGCCTGGACCCGCCGCACCACACGTTCGGGAATGCCTGTGCCGTAGATCAAGTGACCGCTTCCGGCCAACACTACCATGTTGCGGTCGGGGTTATCTTTCAGGTAGCGGGCAATCCGCGCGGCCATTCCCTCGTCCCAGAGCAGTTGCACGTCCATGAACCGCTGGAAATCCGCGTTGCCGGGATGGTGCTCGAAGATGGCGTACAGGCGCTCCTGATACGCTGGATTACTGCGATCGATATGCTTGGGGATCATGGCCCTCTCGGCATCCGAGAGTGTCCCCATGCCACTCTTGCCTACTTTGGTCGTGATCTCCGAAGGCAGGTTCAGCGCAATCACGGGGATGCCGTTGGCACGAGCGAAATCCAGAATCGGCTTGTACAGCCGGTAGTCGAAACGCCAGCGATCGTAGTACTGGGTGCGGCGCAGAAATTCCTTCTCGTTCAGCTTGCCGGCAATGAATTGGTCGAGATACTTCTGGAACGGCTGCTGGAAGAACTCCATGCCGATGGCCAGGTCCGGATTGTACCCATACAGCCGGCGTATGATCTCCAGCTCATTGAGATGGTGGTCATAGCGATTGTGGGTCTCGCCGATGAACACCACCCGTTTGGGCGCCAGACGAGGGATAATCGCATCCAGATCCGGCATGGCGTTAAGATCGATCACCCGGGGCTCGCGATAGTCTGCGACCGCGTCCGCCTGGATGTGCCTGGCCGCGGGGACATGCGCAGGATTGTGTCGCATGCCAGCGGGCTGGGGAGGAGCGGACTGGCAGGCGGATACGGATGCCGCCGCCAGAACGGGGAGAATGAAGAAACGCAAACCATCGAGCATGATTCCCATGGGTCCTGCACCCCGGCCGTGAATACGACGTCCAGGGTACACGAAGCCCCCGGCAATGAGTAATGACTTGCCGAACTGGAAAAGCGGCGGCCGCACTCCGACCGGCAAACGTTGCTTACACGGTGCTCGCGCCAGCCGCCCCTGCGCCTGTCCCCGCACTGGGGCGGGCGTCTATATCGGTCCGACATTCAGGAGACACAGCCTTGCGCCGATTTGTTCCAGCCGCAGCCCTCGCGTTTCTGCCATGGCTTTCTCCGGCGGCACCCTTAATCAGCCACACCATGCAGATAAAGCTGGAGCCCGCCGAGGGCCGGCTCGAAGTGACCGACCACGTCAGGCTGCCGGAGCACGTCCTGGAAGCGGGCACACCCCTGCATCTGGAGCTGCACGCGGGTCTGAGCCCCTCCGTCGAAGGCGGTGGCGCATTCCTGACGCCGGAGGCGCCGATCGAGGGCGACGTCCCCATACAACGCTATCGCATCGTGCTATCACCGCACCGAAACGACTTCACACTGCACTACGCCGGAGCCATTCGTCATGCGCTCAGCGACGAGGGTCTCAGCCGGCGGGAAGCCTCCACGCCGGGTCTGATAGGCCCGCAGGGGGTATACCTCGACGGCAGCAGCTACTGGTACCCGCGCCTGGGTGAGGACATGGTGCGCTTCTCCATGAAAGTCCGGCTGCCGCAAGGCTGGCAGGCCGTGAGCCAGGGCGCCCGCCACCAGGCGCAAGACTCCGTACTCTGGGAGGAGGATAAGCCCCAGGACGACATCTGGCTGGTAGCAGGGCCGTACCACACCTACGCCCGGCGTGCGCAGGAGGCCGAGACCCTGGTGTACCTGCACCAACCCGACCAGGCGCTGGCTAAACGCTATTTGGACGCCACCGGCCGCTACCTGGACTTCTACAGCCGGCTGCTGGGTCCGTACCCCTATGCCAAGTTCGCCCTGGTGGAGAACTTCTGGGAGACCGGCTATGGCATGCCCTCGTTCACCCTGCTGGGGCCGCGTGTCATCCGGCTGCCGTTCATTCTGTACTCTTCCTATCCTCACGAGATTCTTCACAACTGGTGGGGCAACGGCGTCTATGTGGACTATTCCGGCGGCAACTGGAGCGAGGGCCTCACCGCCTACCTGGCCGACCATCTGCTCAAGGAGGAGCAAGGCGAAGGAGCGGAATACCGGCGATCTGCATTACAGCGCTACGCCGACTACGTGGCCGAGGCGCGAGACTTTCCTCTGACCGCCTTCCGTGCCCGCCATGGAGAGGTCACTCAGGCCGTCGGCTATGACAAGGCCCTGATGGTCTTCCACATGCTGCGCCGCAACCTGGGCGACAGCACCTTCGTCCATGGTCTGCGCCGATTCTATAGCGATAATCTGTTCCGCCGCGCCGCCTGGTCGGACCTGCGGGCCGCCTTCGAAGCCGTCAGCGGCAAGGACCTCCGCCCCTATTTCCAACAGTGGCTGGAGCGCCCCGGCGCGCCCTCCCTGGCCCTGCGGAACGTGCGGGTCGAGTCCGCCGGCAGCGGCTACCGCCTGCGGGCCGAGCTGATCCAGACCCAGGACGGTCCCGCCTATGCGCTAGGGATACCGGTGGCCGTGCAGACCGCGGCCGACGGAGCGGCCGTGGAGCAGGTGGTGCCCATGCACGGGCGGAGCGTGGCGCTGGATCTGGCGCTACCCGACGCCCCGCTGCGGCTGGACGTGGATCCCCGCTTCGATCTGTTCCGCCGGCTGGATCCCGGCGAGATCCCGGCCTCTCTGGGCCTGCTGCTCGGCGCCGGGCGGCCGTTGTTCGTCCTTCCAAGTGCCGCGCCTGCGGAGCTACGCCAGGCATACAGGGGTTTGGCCCTGGCGTGGAGCCACGACCCACAGGCCGTCGCGGAAGACGCTGCCCTGCGGCGCCTGCCTACCGACAGGCCCGTCTGGCTCTTGGGCTGGGACAACCGTTTCCGAAGCGCCCTGGCCCCTGCCCTGGCGGCGGCCGGAGCCGCGCAGGCAGCCACCGAGGCAACGGTGGCGGGGAAGCCCCTGCCCCGTGGCGACCTCAGCGTGGTGCTGGCCGTACGGCGCGCCGATGCGCCGGACTACGGGCTGGCCTGGGTGGGTTGCGACAACCCCCGGGCACTCCCGGGCCTGGCCCGCAAGCTGCCCCACTACGGCAAGTACAGCTTTCTGGCCTTCGAAGGCGATGCTCCGGACAACGTGCTCAAGGGCCAGTGGCCGGTCGCCCACTCCCCCTTGAGTGTCACCCTGGAGGGCAAGCACCCGCTTGCGCCACTGCATCTGGCGCCCCGCCCGGCTCTGTCCGCGCAGGTGAGCTCATCGGCAAGTCCCGAACACCATCCGTAGAGACTCGCCGGGTCTATTCCTCTTCGGCCACCGGGTTCACGGCGCGGCGCTGCAGCCACATGACACCGAACAGATCCACGATACCCACCCACAGGCGGTTGTGCAGGCCATACTTGGACTTGCCACGGGTCCTGGGCCGGTGGTTCACCTCCACCGACACGACGTCGCCCCCACCACGCAGGATCAGAGCCGGCAGAAAGCGGTGCATATGATTGAAGAACGGGGCGGCCAGAAAAGCGTCGCGGGAGAAGACCTTCAGGCCGCAACCCGTATCGGGGGTCCTGTCCTTGAGCAGCCCGCCACGCACCGCGTTGGCGATCCGTGAGGACAGACGCCGCAGCCAGGTATCGCGGCGCTTGCGCCGGTTACCCGACACCATCCGCAAAGAGGGTGGCACGTCCGCACTCCTGGCGACCGCAACCAGACTCATGATGTCGGCCGGATCGTTCTGCCCGTCGCCGTCCAGGGTGGCGATCCAGGGGCCGCGCGCCGCCTTCACGCCCGTATGGATGCCT
The DNA here is from genome assembly GCA_964461215.1 of uncultured Ectothiorhodospiraceae bacterium. Taxonomy (GTDB): domain Bacteria; phylum Pseudomonadota; class Gammaproteobacteria; order JAABTG01; family JAABTG01; genus CAYWTP01. Next base: position 35,528 of record CAYWTP010000001.1, read on the forward strand.
GCGCTCTGGCCGAACCTTTCCAGATGGCGGACGATACGCAACTCGGGCATTCCCGCGTCGCGCACCTTGCGCAGATTCTCCAGGGTCTCGTCCCGGCTGCCGTCGTCCACACACACCACCTCGTACTCAAGCCGCCCGGCCAGAGCCGCCTTTACCTCGCTCAGCAGCGGTGCAACGTTCTCGGCCTCGTCGTGGAAGGGGATGACGACGGAAAGGTCCATGCAAAGCGCCTCGCACAGCAGCGGAATGAGCCACGCAGCTATTCTACACGGCGGCCCATGCGGGGTGAGCGCGCCCTCGCCACGCTTGGACAGTACGAGCGCACGACCGCATTGGTGCTCCGTTGAGGCCTGAGCGGCGCAAGGCGCAGGGACCGTCGCCGGCAGGATGCCGGCGATCGAGCCTACAGGGGCGAACCGGTACCGAAGGGCCGGTGGCCCTTCGCAGCCCGGTGAGCGCCCATGCCGGGATGGCATGGGCTGGGTCCCACAAGCGCAGCACGGATTGCGCAGCGCCGTGGGTATTCACGGCGTGTCCCGGAGGCTCGCGCCGGTCAGGCCCGCAGCGCCAAAACTCTTAACCGATCGCGGATGCGCACAACCTGCACGATCACGGGCGAGCCTGCACCTCTCGCCAGCCCGGCGCTGCACCGGCGCAGGTTGTCAGCCCAGCAGCTCCCCGAACGGAATGTAGGCCACCGGATCACCCGGTGCGACGGTGGTGCCCTCTGGAACCTCCACCAAGCCATGAGCCCAAGCCGCGGAGGTAAGCACGTCGGAGCCCTGGCGGGGAAAGATCCGGACGCGGGTCTGGTGCTGCGCACCCGGCACCAGCCTGGCTCTGAGGAACTCCCGCCGCTCACCCGGCCGCGGCCAAGTGAAATCGGCGCCGAGCCAGATCCGCGGCAGATCCAGATCCCGCACACTCTGGCGACCCAGAATAAACGGGCGCACGAAGAGCAAGAAGGTCACCAGCGCCGAGACCGGATTGCCCGGAACACCCAGGAAGTCAGCGTCCCCGATCCGACCATAAGCCAGGGGCTTGCCGGGCTTGATGCGTACCTTCCACAGCTCGAGGTGACCTTCGGCATCCACCGCCCGCTTGACGTGATCCTCCTCGCCCACCGACACGCCCCCACTGGACAGGATCAGATCGGCATCGGCGGCGGCCTCCACGAGCGTGTGCCGCGTGCACTCGTAGTCGTCGGCCACGATGCCCAAGTCCCGGACCTCGCAGCCCAGGCCTTGGAGCAGGCCCAGCAGACAGTACCGGTTGGAGTTGTAGATCCTGCCGGGACCCAGGAGCTGTCCCACGGGAACCAGCTCGTCACCGGTGGAAAACAAGGCCACCCGCAGCCTGCGGAATACGGACAGGCTACCCACACCCGCGGACGCCGCCAGTCCCATCTCCTGGGGGCGAATGCGAGTGCCCGCCGCCAGTATCCCGGCGCCGGCCCGTATGTCGTTGCCCCTGGGCCGCACGTTGTC
>CAYWTP010000001.1:37024-44019 GCA_964461215.1 uncultured Ectothiorhodospiraceae bacterium
GTGACCGCTCCTGGCAGCACTATCCGCTCACCGTCCACCGTGCACTTCTCCTGCATGACCACGGCATCGGCACCTGGTGGCAAAGGAGCACCTGTGAAGATCCGCGCGGCGCTGCCGGGCGCAAGCGGCGCGGGCGTCGCACCGGCAGGGACCCGCTGGCTGACAGGCAGACTGACGGCGCCCTCCGCGGGCAGGTCGCCGCTGGCGACGGCGTAGCCATCCATGGCACTGTTGTCCCACGGTGGTACGTCGAGCCCGGAAGCAACGGCCCTGGCCAGGACCCGTCCCAGGGCGCCGGCCGTATCCACCGCTTCCACGTCTACCAGGGGTCTGCAGCGTTCGAGCAGAAAAGCTATCGCCTCTTCATAGGAGACCATGGCAAGGCGCGGATTATGGCGGGAGTCGTTCATGCCGGGCTAACGGAGATCACGCTGCTTGACATCGCAGCATCCCTGCTGCTAACGGTCCTGCAAACCTCGCATGGACACCGTGAACTCTGCTTAAGAACTAACCTATGAGCCGTCACTCATCCCGCCTTCATCTCTCCAGCAGTCTGGGCATGAGCTCGACCATGTTGCACGGACGGTGCCGGTAGTCGAGCTGGTCGTGGATGATCTCGTCCCACGCGGTCCGGCAGGCGCCGGTGGAGCCGGGAAGACAGAAGATAAACGTCCCATTGGCAACACCGGCCACGGCCCGGGACTGAATTGTGGAGGTCTTGATGTCTCGGTAGGAGATCCAGCGGAAGAGCTCGCCGAAGCCCTCGATCTGTTTGTCCAACAGCGCCATAACGGCCTCGGGAGTGATATCCCGCCCAGTCACGCCGGTCCCACCGGTGGTAATCACGGCGTTGACGTTCGGGTCCACAATCCAGCGCGACAGCACCTCGCGGATCCGGTACTTGTCGTCGGCTACGATGCATTTCTCCGCCAGCCGGTGTCCCGCCTTCTGCAGCCGTTCCACCAGGGTACGGCCCGAGGAATCGGTCTCCTCGGTACGGGAGTCCGACACGGTCATGACGGCAATACCTACCGGCACGAAGCTGCGGGTGTTGGGCGAGTTCTCGTGGGCCATGGCTTTCCTCTCATCAAGTCACCCCCGATCTCAGGGAGCAGCACCGGCCTGGCAATCCACATTACCGGACCGGCCCGCACCGGTCCAGGGGCAGGTCGATCTCGATCAAAGCCCGCAGGGAAGGAGAGCGGACTCGGAGGCGGCCGCAGATCAGCGCAGGGGCCGCTGTCCGGGGTACAGAGGCTCCAAGGTTGCAACGACCTTTCCGCAAGACAGCATTGGAGCCAGCTCCTGCAGAGCGCGCTTGTAGACGTTGCGCTTGAAGAACACCACCTCGCGCAGGGGGTGCCAATAGCTCACCCAACGCCAGTTGTCGAACTCGGGCCGACCCGAGCGATCAAGCCGGACGTCCTCTTCCGCGCCCAGAAACCGGAGGATGAACCAGCGCTGCTTCTGCCCGATGCAGACAGGGGAGCAGTTGCGCCGAATGAAACGTTTCGGCAGACGATATCGCAACCACCCGCGGGTGGCGCCGACGATCTCCACGTGCGCCGGCTCGAGTCCTACCTCCTCTTGCAGTTCCCGGAACAGAGCCTCTTCCGGCGTCTCATGGCGGCGAATGCCGCCCTGCGGAAACTGCCACGCGTCCTGACCGATCCGGCGCCCCCAGAACACCCGGCCATCCGGGTTGCTCAGGATGATCCCGACGTTGGGTCTATATCCGTCAGAGTCAATCACGGCCGTCGATGCCTCTTCCAGACCTAATGGGATTCTTCCACAATGGGCACCAGACGGCAAATCCAGGTGCCCGCCCGAGCATTGTCCGGCCCCCGCCTCGCGGCTATCCTTAGCGCCCGCAACGATCTTCCGGTCCAGGGGCTCCGACAAGGCCCGCCGGCCGGCCACCAACCACTCACCACCCACAGGTAGCTCCCGTGAACCTCGCCATCTTCGACCTGGACAATACCCTTATCGCCGGAGACAGCGATTATCTCTGGGGACAATTCCTGACCGAGATCGGAGCGGTGGACGGAGACTCCTTCCGCCGTGAGCACGATCGCTACTACGCGGACTATTTAGAAGGGAACCTGGACATCGATGCCTTCCTTCGCTTCCAGCTTGCTCCCCTGGCCCGACACCCGCTGGATCGGCTCCATGCCTGGCGGACCCGCTTCGTGACAGAGAAGATCCGGCCCATCCTGCTACCGAGAGCACAGGCATTGCTGGATGAGCATCGATCCGCCGGGCACGCGCTGCTGATTATTACCGCCACCAACCGATTCATCACGCAGCCAATCGCCCATCTCATGGGCGTAGACGATCTCATTGCGACGGACCCTGAATTCAGGGACGGGCGATTCACCGGCGAGGTTGCCGGCATACCCTCGTACGCGGCCGGTAAGGTTGAACGGTTTCGCCTTTGGATGATCGAGCGCGATGCGAAGCTCAAGGAGACTTGGTTCTACAGCGATTCCCACAACGATCTGCCGCTGCTCGATCGGGTCTCGCACGCCGTGGCCGTGGATCCGGATGAACGCCTGCGCCGCACGGCACTGGCACGGGGTTGGTCTGTCATCAGCCTGCGCTGAGCCGGCCCTTCCCAAGAAAAGAAAAGCCCCCGGCACGAACCTCCGGGGGCTCTCTCACTGCTTGCCGGCTCAGCTTGCGGGCGCTTTCGCCGCCGCCCGCTTGGCGCGGACACGTTCGCGCTTCCTCCTTGCCCGCAGCCTTTCCTTCAGCTTTTCCCTGCGCCAGAAGTCCCGTTCGGTCTTCCTGGCCGCCGCCGTCTTGGCTGCTTCGACTGCCTTGGCGAGCCTGGCCTCGAGTCGTTGTTCTCGGTCGGATTCGGTCGACGCGGCCGGCGCCGCCTTCTTGGTGGCCACCTTCTTCTTCGGTGCCACCTTCTTTGTGGCAGCCTTCTTCTTCGGCGCTGCTTTCTTCGGCGCCGCCTTCTTGGTGGCCACCTTCTTCTTCGGCGCCGCCTTCTTTGGGGCTGCCTTCTTAGGAGCCGCCTTCTTTTTCGTGGAAGCCTTCTTTGCGATTGCCATTTCTATTTCCCCCTTGAAAGAAGTGATAGGGCCGTCCTGTTCTATCGAATCGAAACTCTTGACACAGAGTAAACGGCTTATGGCAACTTTAGTTCATATTCTAGATTGGTCAAGAGAAAATACCCGCTTCTATCTGACCTGTATGAATTTTTTGCCGAACACTGTGGCATCCTGGCCGCCGTTCCTTCCATACAATGCAAATGCAACCGCGGTTCGGCCCGCCGGTTCCCGGGCTCATGACCTGGGCGAGCACCGTCGGCCCGATAAGCCCAAGCGGCGTTTCGCTAGGTAATTTACTTGCCCTTCTTGCACTCCGGCGCCGGCAGCGCGGACCGGGGAATGGTGTGGATCAGCGTGGCAACATCCGAGAAGCACTACGGTGGGGGGCCGATCGCTGACGGGACAGGGATGGCCCGTTCAGCGATCCGGCCCGCGGGCTGCGCCCGCTTGTATCAGCCTAATGCCGTGAAGATCCGGTCACGGATCTCGTCGACCTTGCCGATGCCGTCGATGCGCACGTACTGCGCGGCGCGGGGATCGCCTGCAGACGCCCACTTGGAGTAGTACCCCACCAGCGGCTCGGTTTGAGCATGGTAGACTTCCAGACGCTTACGCACCGTCTCTTCCTTGTCGTCGTCGCGCTGGATCAGATCTTCGCCGGTTGCGTCGTCCTTGCCTTGCACCTTCGGGGGGTTGTAGATGACGTGATAGGTACGACCCGAGGCCAGGTGGACCCGACGCCCGCTCATGCGCTTGATGATTTCTTCGTCATCGACCACGATCTCGACCACATAATCGATGTCCACCCCGGCTTCCTTCATGGCCTCGGCCTGGGGAATGGTCCGCGGAAAGCCGTCGAACAGGAAGCCGTTGGCACAGTCCGGCTCGGCGATGCGATCCTTGACCAGCCCGATGATGATATCGTCGGATACCAGCCCGCCCTGGTCCATGATCTTCTTCGCCTGCTTGCCCAGCTCCGTGCCGGCCTTGACAGCCGCACGCAGCATATCGCCCGTGGAAATCTGCGGTATTCCAAACTTCTCCTTGATGTAGTTGGCCTGTGTACCCTTGCCCGCTCCGGGGCCTCCCAGAAGAATCAGACGCATAACGGCTACTCCAGTCGGTTGCTATGGAAAATAAACGCGATATTATGCTGGTGAGGTCCTCGCCGGGGCCACTCAAGACAATCAATGGGCCAATGCACGAGCCTTATGCAGGCCGCGCCGGCCACAGTCGCGGACTTTCACCAATGAAGTTTTGTCTGGACGAGAACAGCACTTCGTACCGGATCACCGGCTATGGCCGGGGACGGGTCATCATCAACGAAGAGGTCCTGACCCGTAGCCTGCTCATCATGCCGGAGCAATTAGTCAAGGACTGGCCGCCCCAAAACTTCGACGCCCTGGAGCCTTCCCACTTCGCGATCGCCGCCGGCTTGAACGCCGAGATCCTGATCCTCGGCTGCGGTGCCCGGCAGCGCTTCCCTCCTGCGCGCCTGACCAGGGCGTTGACGGAGGCAGGGATCGGTCTGGAGGTAATGGATACGGGGGCGGCCTGCCGCACCTTCAACCTGCTTGCGGCCGACGGGCGGCGGGTGGCGGCGGCGTTGCTGATGATCGAGGATTGAGAAAGCGGCTCACGGCGCGCCGGGCCTATCCCTCAAACACGGTATCCACTGAGAAGCCTTCGCGTTCCAGGATCTCGCGCAGGCGGCGCAAGGCTTCGATCTGGATCTGGCGCACCCGCTCCCGGGTGACTCCCAATTCGTTGCCCACCTCCTCCAGGGTCGCACTCTCCCGCCCATGCAAGCCGAAACGTCGCTCGACCACGGCTCGCTGCTTGTCGTTGAGCTTGGACAGCCACAGATCGATGTGGGCCTGCACGTCACGGTCCTGAAGCACCACCGAAGGGTCGGTATTCTGCTCGTCGGGTATGGAGTCCAGCAGTGACTTCTCGGTGTCCGGCGTACGGGGAACGTCTACCGAGGTGACCCGCTCGTTCAGGCCGAGCATACGCTTCACCTCTTCGATGGGCTTGTCCAGCATGTCGGCCACATCCTCGGGGCTAGGCTCCCGGTCCAGGGTCTGTGCCAGCTTGCGGGCAGCACGCAGATAGACGTTGATCTCCTTGACCACGTGGATAGGCAGGCGAATTGTGCGGGTCTGGTTCATCAATGCCCGCTCGATGGTCTGGCGGATCCACCACGTAGCGTATGTGGAAAAGCGAAAGCCACGCTCTGGATCGAACTTCTCAACCGCGCGGATGAGCCCCAGATTACCTTCTTCGATCAGGTCCAGCAGGGCCAGTCCCCGGTTCATGTAGCGGCGCGCAATCTTCACTACCAGCCGCAGGTTGCTGACGATCATCCGCTTGCGTGCAGCATCGTCCCCCTTCTGCGCAAGGCGCGCAAAGTAGACCTCCTCTTCGGCGCTCAACAGCGGGGAGAATCCGATCTCGCTGAGGTAAAGGCGGGTGGCATCCATCTCCCCGTCCGGGATCTCCCGGGGATACGGGCCAAGCTCAGGCTCTTCGACGGCGATCTCCGCCCCAAGGATCTCCGGTGGCTCGTCGTCCACGAAGTCCTCGATCGCGTCGTCCTCGGGCAAACCATCATCGGCCATAAGCGCGGCCTCTCCGTCCCGCTCACAGCCAAGGATGTCGTCCCGCTCCTCGTCGCGCTCTAACATCCGCCTGCTCCTCCGGTGGCTTCACTTTCGGCAGGTACCGCAGGGGATCGACCGGTTTCCCATCCTTCCGAATCTCGAAGTGCAGCTCGACTCGCCGCGCTCCGGTCTGCCCCATCCGAGCGATACGCTGCCCACCCTTTACCGTGTCGCCCTCTTTCACCAACAGGCTACGGTTATGGGCGTAGGCACTCAAATAATTTTTGTTGTGCTTGACGATGATAAGCTTGCCGTAGCCGATAAGTCCACTACCCGAGTACACCACGCGCCCTGCCGCCGCAGCGTACACTGGCGCCCCCAGTGGCCCGGCGATGTCCACGCCCTTATTGCCTGCGTCTTGGTAGCCCCTGACCACGCGGCCACGGGCCGGCCAGGTCCAGCTCAGCATCTGCTTCGAGTGCGGCGCCACACGTTTGACTGTGCCGCGATGAACCGGCGTCCTTGCACCGCTCGGCGCGGTGGCCCGAGGACGGCTCGGTGCGGAGGGGCGAGGGACCGGATGAGAGACCGGCGGCTCAGGCACCGGTACACGGGCAATGCCGCCGGCAGGAGCGGCAAGGCGCAGCCGCTGGCCGGGGTAGATCACGTACGGCGGAGCAATGGCGTTCCAGCTCGCCAGGTCGTTGTAGTCCAGACCATGCTCCCAGGCGATGGCGTACAAGGTGTCACCCTTGCGGACCATGTGATACGGCACGGCGGCGGTCCGGGACGGACCACGCTGCTCCACGGGCGCCCTGACGGCGCCAAAGCCGCATGCGGTAAGCAGCACCGAAGCGGTCAGATAGACGAGCGGCTTGCATGTCCGCGTGAATCGCCACACCGCCGGTCAGCCCATTCCTCCGAGCATCGGAACGAAGCTCACGGCATCCATGATCTGCTCGTGCAGGCCCTGGGCATCACGGTCAATGAGCACCAGGTTCTGGGACCCGCGATCACCGACGGGGATCACCATCCGTCCGCCCAGGCCAAGCTGTGCGGCAAGCGCCTCGGGCAGCGCCGGAGGAGCGGCCGTCACCAGGATGCCATCATAGGGTGCATGTTCCGGCCAGCCCCAGGTCCCGTCACTGTGACTCAGGCGCACGTTATTCGACCTCAGCGCATACAAGCGCTCGCGGGCCTGAGACAGCAGCGCCTGAATTCTCTCCACGCTGTAGACGGTGCCGCAAAGTTGGGCCAGGATGGCAGTCTGATAGCCGCAGCCCGTGCCCACCTCAAGCACCTTCTTACGGGGCCCGCCGGCCAGCAGCAG
>CAYWTP010000002.1:0-43071 GCA_964461215.1 uncultured Ectothiorhodospiraceae bacterium
TCCTCGACCTGAGCCGCCAGTTCGCGGGTGGGGGTGAGGATCAGGGCGCGGATGACGTGGGGTTTGCGGTGCTTGAAATCGGCACCCAGGCGCGCCAGCAGGGGCAGGGTGAAGCCGGCGGTCTTGCCGGTGCCGGTCTGAGCGCCGCCCATCACGTCGCGGCCTTCGAGGATGACCGGAATCGCCTGTTTCTGGATCGGGGTGGGTTTGCTGTAGCCCTTGTCGGCCACGGCGCGCAGGATTTCGGCCGGCAGGCCGAGGGAATCAAATGACATGCGGAGTCTCGCTGTTGAGTCCGCCCCTTCGGCGCAGGGCGCCGGCCGGTCCGGGCGAAATCTGTGGATATATTGCCGTCGAGGTGAAACCGGAGGGGCGTACCGCGAGGGAGCCGGCGGGGACCGTAAGGTGCCGGGAGAGCCGATCATACCATATTCCGCCGCAGCGGGTGCGAGGCGGCTCAACCGTACCAGGTGGGGCAGGCGTTGGCCGCGGCGGGCGGCGCCTCGATGCCGGCGCGCGCCTCGATGCCCTGGCGCCACTCCTCCACGAACCGGGCGATGGACTCGACGAAGTCGGCATCGGCCTCCGGGCGGTTGATGGTGCAGTGGATCAGGATGCGGCCGAGGGGGCTGCTGTCCTCCACGGTCACGGTCCACTGCAGGCCGTTGCGGCAGCCCGGCAGGGTGAAGCGCACGCCGTCGCCGATCATTTCGCGGTTGACCCGGAACTGGCCCCAGATGCAGTAGATCTCGCCCTGCTCGCCCTGCTGCGAGAGGACCCGGTCGATGGAGGCGCACCAGCTGGAGAGGTTGGCTACACGCACATGCCGGTAAAGGTCGTCGACGCGCAGGCGGTTGGCGGTGGTGGCGAAGAATTCCATCGGGCGGGCTCCTGCGGCGAAAGCCCGATCATAATCCATCGGCCGGCACTTGGAGCACCGCTTCGCCGGCGCGGCGCAGGCAAAAAGAGACGCCCGCGGCTTTCGCCGCGGGCGCCCGGGAGAGAGCCTGGCGTTGCGGAATCAGACGCAGCCGGTCGGCTTCGGCAGCCCGCCGTACTTGGTGATCGGCTTCATCGGACCGGTCATCCAGGTCTTGAACATCGCCTTCTGATCCTCGCCCGCGTACTTGGCGAACTTGCGGATCGGCGGCACCACCGAGTTCTCGTCGTAGTACTCGCGGGCCTTCAGGATGTGGGACCACTTGGTATCGTCCAGCTCGACGCCGTCGGCCTCGGCCATGGCGCGGCCAATCTCCGGGGTCCAGTCGTTCATGTTCATGAGGTAACCGTCGCCATCGCGATCAGGAAGCTGCATCGTATTTCCTCCGATTTTCCTAGGTCCATGCCGCGAGGAGCGCTGCCCCAACGTCGGCCTGCTTAACAGACTAAATCTGTCAGGTATTAAACAGAGCCAGAGCGTTTTTGTCAAGAACTACCTGCAGTGATGTTGGGGTAATGGGAGGGCCCGTACGGGACCTGAGGCACGGCGGCCATGCCGCTCGCGGTGCCGGCGCGCTGGCCTTCCCTGCCATTGGTGGCCCTCCTGCGGTAAAGCCGGGGCCGAAGATCGGACCCGGATGGAGATGTCGTGAAGGTTTGCCTGTACTGCGCCGCCCTGCTCGCCTTCAGCCTATGGCTCTGTTTCAACCTGGCGGCAAGCTTCATCACCATGATCGACCCGAGCCTGCCGGCGGGCATCAAGCCGATCCACATCGCCATCGTCTGGGCGGTACCCGTGCCGGGCTCCGGAGTCGCCCTGCGCTTCGGCTGGCAGGCCTTGCCGAACCCCTGGCACCGCCGGCGGGTGCCGCGCCTGCTCGGCCGTTACATCTACGACGAGACCTTCCGCCGCGACAATCCGGACCGTGACAACCCCCGGCCGCCTCCGCCGAACCTTTTCCGCTGACCCGGCTCAGGCCCCGGCCTCACGCCATACGACCGGCTCCAGGACGACCGTCTCCGTAGCGGACGCGAGCCAGACCTGACCCTCCTGCACCGTGCACTGGAGCTGCATGCTGCGGCTGGCGAGGCCGGCCAGGGCCCGGGTCGCCTCCTGGGGCAGGTCGATCACCGTGAGGTTGTCGAAACGCATCAGCTGGGGCGCGGTGCGCTCCCACCACAGGGCCGCCTGGCGCCCGCCGTAACTGTAGACGGTGACCTGGCGGGCACGATTGCAGGCCTTGCGGATGCGCCGCTCGTCGGGCAGGCCGACGTCGATCCACAGCTCGATCTCGTCGCTCAGGCTCTTCCGCCACAGCTCCGGCTCGTCGTCGGCACAAAGGCCGCGGGTGAACTCGAGCCGCTCCGAGGCGTTGAGGGCGAAGGCCAGCAGCCGCACCATCATCCGCTCGTCGGTCTCCGACGGATGGCGGGCCAGGGTCAGGGCGTGGTCGGCATAGTAGTTCCGGTCCATGTCGGCGATCTGGAGCTCGGCCTTGCAGATGGTGGCGGTGAGGGCCATGGGTGCTCCTGTTGGAGAGTCAAAATCGGCCTCACGCAGAGACGCAAAGGCGCAGAGGAAAACCAGGAAAACCCCGTCTCGCGCCAAGATCGCCAAACACGCGAAGGCAATGCGACAAAAGCTGCATTTCCGGCTCCGAGCATGAGCGCACCAACGCAATTGCAGCAACGACCTCGGCCGTGGCTGCTAGTCCGACAGGAAGATCTTTGCTTTGCGCCCTTGGCGATCTTGGCGAGAGACAATCTTTATTGCTCTTCTCTGCGCCTTTGCGTCTCTGCGTGAGACAAGTCTTTTCATACCTATAGCGTGAAACTGAAATCTTCCACCAACGCGCCGGGCAGCAGGGCGCTGGCCTGGGAGCGGCCGCCGTAGGTGCCGGGATCGAGCAGGCGCTCGCGCTCCCTGGTCAGGCCCAGCAGGCCGTTGCCGAGGGCGTGATACAGGCTTTCGTCGAAGCGCATCACCGCCAGTGGCGCCACCGGGCGGCCCTCCTCCACCCACAGGCAGGCGAAGCGGGTCATGCCGGTGATGCGGCAGTGGTTGCGATCGGAGTAGTTGCAGTACCAGAGGTTGCTGACGTAGATGCCGGTGCCGAGGGCCTCGTAGATCCCCTCCTGCGGCAGGTCGCCGGCGGCCATCTCCAGGGAGCGGGGACTCTCAACGGCGCAGTTGACCACGGCACCGTACTCACGGGCGCTGCGCGGCCCGGCCAGGCAGTCGGCATAGGCACCGTCCGTGATCAGCGGCACCTGCTCGGGAGTGATGAAGCCGGCGCCGGTAAAGCGCGGGGCGAGGCCGCCGGCATGATGCTCGGTGAGGCTCACCTCGGGGCTCAGGCTCAGCCCCTCACGCACCATGCGCAGCAACGGGGTTTGGGCGGTGCGGTGGCTCTTGAGGCCGAAACCGCCCCAGCCGAGCAGGCCCACCAGCTCCTCCAGGGCCGCCGGCGCCAGGTAGACGCGGTAGCGGCCCGGCGGCACCCGCACCGGCTCACGGCCGAGGATCTCCACCGTGGCGCGGGCCTCGGCGATCTTCGCCTCCACAGCGGTCCGCTCCCAGGCGCTGCCGGCGTAACTCTGCTTGACCGCCTTGTCGCCGTGATCGTAGACGCTGTAGTCCAGGTTGAAGCTGTGGCGGCTGTGCCAGTTGCGCTGGCCGAGGCTGTTGGCGAATCCGTGCACGCTCTCGCCGCCGGCCCACAGGCCGACCAGATCCAGCCCCTCGGCAATCTCCAGCAGCTCGGCCACCGCGCCCTCGGCCGGCGGCAGGCCGTTTTCGGCCAGGTCGCGGCTGTCGTGGCGCTCCGTGGCGTAATTGAGGTGGGGGTCCTCCGGCAGGTGCGGCAGGCGCTCGCGCAGGGCGGCCAGGGCGGCGCGCGCCTCGGCCAGGTCGCGCTCCAGCTCGCCGCAGAGCTCCAGGGCGGCACCGGCCTGACGGCCGGCGGCGACCAGCTCCAGCCCCAGGCCCTGCTGGCGCACGTGGCCCGCCTGGCGCACGCGCCCGTGGTTGAGGCGGGCGAAGTCGGAATCCTCGCCGGAGAAACGGAGCAGCAGCACCTCGCCGGCGGCGACTTCGGCCAGCAGGGCATCGCTGAGACGTCGGAAGTGGTGCTCCATGTCACTCCCCTCCGAACAGTTCGACATCGTGGAACAGGCAGGCGGGCGAGGCGTGGCCCGTCTGCACCATCTGGTTGGGCTCACCCTTGCCGCAGTTGGGGGTGCCCCAGACCTGGAAGGTGTCGGCGTCGCCGACCCCGGCCAGGTTGCGCCAGAAGCTGGCCGAGATGCCGCGGTAGTTGGGGTTGCGCACCAGCTCGGCCAGCTCGCCGTCGCGGATCACCCGTCCCAGCTCGCAGCCGAACTGGAACTTGTTGCGACTGTCGTCGATGGACCAGGAGCGGTTGCTGTCCATCAGCACGCCGCGGCCGATGCCGGCAATCAGCTCCGCCATGGGCGTGGTGCCGGGCTCCAGGTTCAGGTTGGCCATACGGTCGATGGGGGGGCGGTTCCAGTCACAGGCCCGGGCGTTGGCGACGCCCGGCAGGCCGGTGCGGGCCTGGGAGCAGGCGCCGCCCAGGGGGCGCTCCAGGATCCCGTCGCGGATGAGGTACTGGCGCTGCGCGGGCGTGCCCTCGTCATCCCAACCGTAGCTCGCCACCTCTTCGGGCAGAGTCGGATCGAAGGTTACGTTGAGAAGGTCCGAGCCGTAGCGGTAGGACCCGAACATGTCCAGGTTCACGAAGCTGGTGCCGGCGTAGTTGCGCTCGTCGCCCAGGATGCGGTCCAGCTCCAGGGGGTGGCCGACGCTCTCGTGGATCTGCAGCATCATCTGGCTGGGCAGCAGCAGCAGGTCCATCCGGCCCTGCGGGCAGTCGGGGGCGTGCAGCAGCACCAGGGCTTCCTCGGCAATGCGCTCGGCCTGGTCCGGAAAGCCCAGGCGTTCGAGCTGCTCCAGGCCGCCCTGGCTGGAGCCGTCCCAGCCCCCGGCGCTGCGGCGCTGGGTTTCGGCCCCTTGGTTGGCGACCGCGGCCATGTCGGGGCGGATGGTGTGAAAGGTCTGCTCGATGCGGGCGCCGGCACTGGTGGCCAGCAGCACGTGGGTCGTGGCACAGGTCAGCGCGGCGTGCCAGTCTACGATGGCCTCGTGGCGTTTCAGCCTGCGCGAGATCTGGTGAAGCAGCTCGATGCGCTCGTCCAGCGGCTGGTCCTCCCAGGTCCGCTCGACCGGGGTGCGGTAGCTCCCCGAGGCGGCGGGCCGTGGCAGAAGCGCCGGGGAGAACAGGCCGGCGCCGGCCGTGATCTCGGCCCAACGGCCGGCCCGCTGCAGTGCCTCCCGCAGCCCGGCCGGGCTCAGGTCCGCAGTGGCCGCATAGCCGGCGCCCTCGCCCTGCACGACGCTCAGCATGGCGCCCAGGCTGTGGCGGATCACTACCGGTTCCAGCACGTCCTGGCGCACCCGCAGGTGCTCGGTGCGCCCTTGCACCAGACGCAGTGACCAGAAGTCCAGCCTGGCGGCACTGGCGGGGAGGCGCCGGAGCACGGTGTCGAGGTCTAACATGGGGAGAGTATCACCAAGAGGCCGGCTCGGAGGCAACATCCGGCGGCCGGTGCCGTCGCTTGTTCGGTACGGGGAGGCGCGTCTACAATCGCAAGCTGTTGCGAGAGCACGAGGCAAGCCGGTGAGCGAAGCAGAGCAGCAGTTGCAGGGTGCGCTGAACGAACGTGCGGGAGAGCTGATCCAGGCCGGGCGATTTCTCTACGCCAGGGGCTGGGTGCCGGCGACCAGCGGGAACTTCTCGGCGCGCCTGGACGCCACACGCTTTGCCATCACGGTGTCGGGCCGCAACAAGGGGAAGCTGCGCGAGGCCGACATCATGGCCATCAACGACAAGGGCCATGGCCTGGAGTCGAACAAGCTGCCTTCGGCCGAGACGCCGCTGCACACCTCCTTGTATCGGCGGCTCCCCCGGGTGGGCGCGGTGCTGCACACCCACTCGGTCAACGCCACGGTCATCTCCCGGCTATACCAGAGCAGCATCGAGCTGCAGGACTACGAGCTGTTGAAGGCATTTGGCGGGATCGGCACCCACGCCACCTCCGTCAAGGTTCCCATCTTCGGCAACGATCAGAACGTCGTGGGTCTGGCGGCGAAGGTCGAGGAGTACATGGACCAGGGCGAGCCGATCTACGGCTATCTGATTGAGGGCCACGGCTTGTACACCTGGGGTGGCTCCGTGGAGGAGGCGTTGCGTCACGTCGAGGCCCTGGAATTCCTGTTCGAGTGTGAGATGCGCGTGCGCGGGGTTCGCGCGTGAGCCGCCTGGCCATCTATCGCGACAGCGGGGGCGTACCCATTGCGGTGCTCAGGGAACGTGAGGCCATCGCCGGCCGGCTGAATGACATCGGTGTGCATTTCGAGCCCTGGCGGGCCGATTGGGATCTGAGCGATACGGCATCGAACGACGACATCGTCGCCGCCTACCGTGGACCCATCGACCGTTTGATACAGGAGTATGGCTTCCAGTCGGTGGACGTGGTAGCTATGCGTCCGGATCATCCCGACAAGCTCGCTCTGCGCCAGAAGTTTCTCAACGAGCATACCCATGCCGATTTCGAGGTACGCTTCTTCGTCGAGGGACGCGGGCTGTTCTATCTGCACGCGGGCGCTCAAGTGTACTGTGCCCTGTGCGAGAAAGGGGACCTGATCAGCGTGCCCGCCGATACCACCCATTGGTTCGACATGGGGACGAATCCCACCTTCAAGGCCATCCGGCTGTTCACCACCCCCGACGGCTGGGTCGCCCGGTTTACCGGCAGTGACATCGCCGGCCGCTTTCCGGATTTCGATGAGTTCGTGGCCACTGTTGTGTGACGGCGCTTGATAATTCTCACCGACATCGAAGGCACCACGTCTTCGATCAGCTTCGTGCATGACGTGTTGTTTCCCTACGCCCGGGAGCGTCTGGCCGACTTCGTGGCTGCGCACGGTGGCGAGCCCCAAGTCAGGGGGCACCTCGACGCGGTTAGGGCCGAGGCGGGCATGGCGCTGGATGAAGAAGGCGTCGTTAGGCAGCTCGTGCGCTGGATCGACGAGGATCGCAAGATCACGCCCCTAAAGGCCCTGCAGGGCATGATTTGGGAGGAGGGATTCGCCCGCGGCGACTTTAGCGCCCACGTGTACCCGGATGCAGTGGAGAATCTCAGGCGCTGGAAAGCGCAGGGCCTGGCCCTGTACGTCTACTCTTCGGGCTCCATTCACGCCCAGCGGCTGTTCTTCGGCCACAGCGATTTCGGTGACCTGACGCCGTTGTTCTCCGGCTATTTCGACACCACCATCGGCGGCAAGAAGGAGGCGGATTCCTACCGCCGTATCGCCGCGGCCGTCGGCGCTGCGCCCGCGGAGATCCTGTTTCTGTCCGACATCCGCGAGGAGCTGGATGCCGCCAGGGCAGCCGGCATGACCACCGCGTGGCTGGTGCGCGACACCGCACCCGACCCCCACGCGTCTCATCCACAGTTCCTCAACTTTGACGGCATTGCCGCGGCTCGCGACGCCTGAGCCGCACCAGCGCCACCGGCACCGGGCCACGCCAAGGAATATCGTCGCTGGTGTAACTGAACGTCAGACCTGTCCGCGCCCGGCGTGCCCCCGCCGCGGCCGCTTCTACCCTTCCCGCGTCCCGGACCTCATGGCAGGTAACAATTTTGAATTTTGGTGTCACTACAGGAACCCGGACATCAGCGTGGCGATTCCCAGAAAGCTCATGAAGCCGGTAATGTCGGTTATGGTGGTGAGCACGATGGATGAGGACTGGGCCGGGTCCTGACCGAACACCGTCATCAGAATGGGGACCGCGGCACCGGCCACCCCGGCGATGATCATGGACAGCACCATCGAGATCCCGATGACCATGGCCATGCCGACGGAGCCGCTCCAGAGCCAGACTCCCAGCGAAGTCGTGGCTGCTACCGCGGCGCCGTTCAGGAATCCGGCGGTCATCTCCTTCAGGATCACCCGCGGCCAGTTGCGGGTCCGGATCTCGCGCAGGGCCAGTCCCCGCATGACCACTGCCAGGGCCTGTGCCCCGGTGTTTCCAGACTGTCCGGCCACCACCGGCATGAGCACGGCCAGGGCGGTGTACTTGGCGATGGTGTTCTCGAACAAGCCCACCACGGAGGCGGCCAGGAAGGCGGTGGCCAAATTGATCTGGAGCCATGGCAGCCGCTTACGCACTGCAAACGTCACCTTCGACAGCGCGCGCTCGTCCTTACTCACACCCACCATGGTCTGCAGGGCCGCCGTCGCCTCGTCCTCGGCCGCCGCCATGAGGTTGCGGTAGCGCACCACGCCGATGAGCCGGCCGTCGATATCCACCACAGGCAGATCGGTCAAGCGGTGCTTGTCCAGGGTCTCCACCACCTCCTCACGGGAGGCCAGCGCGCCGATGGCGGCCCGCGCCGGACGCTGGATGTCGGCCAGTGGCGTGTTGGGCCGCGCCATGGCCAGATCCTGGATGTTCACCACGCCCTCCAGGTGGTTGTCCGGGTCCACCACGAAGACCACCCGCACGCCCTGGCGCCGGATGCCGCGGATCCGCGACAGGGCTGCGCTCACCGTGGTCTGGGGGCGGAGCAGCAACACGCGGGGATCCATCAAAGCACCCGCGCTGTCGGGTGGGTAGGTCAGCACCGCCCGCAGGTCCGTGGCGGAAGGGGCCTCGAGCAGGTCCAGCAGGTGCTCCCGCCGTTCCTCGTCGAGTATCAGCAGCAGGGCCGCGGCGGGCGTGGGATCCATGCGGTTGAGCACCGCGACCGCGTCCTCTTCCGGCACCGCATCGAGCACCTGCACCGCCATGTCCGGAGACAGGCGCTCCCAGATCGGTACGGTGACCTGCGGCGGCTGCTTCTCCAGTACCTCGGCGATCTCCGGCCCCGTGAGCCGCTCCAGAAACTGGACGGCATCGGCCGGATGATTCTCCAAGAGGTCCCGTTGCAGCAACCGTACGGCGTTGGAGGGTTGGGTAGTCATGGATCAGTCCTGGGCATCCGGCTTAATTTGGGACCTGCCCACGAACAAGGAGGCCACGGCCATCCAGAAAACGTCCGACAGTGCCGTATGGGTAGTGGCCGCGTCCTGTTGCTCCTCTACCGACGAGATGAGGCTGCGGTCCTGGCGCATCACCGCGCTGCGAGGCAGCACACCTTCGAAGATCCCCAGCCGGTTGACCACCGGCAGGTTCTCGTTGGTGATCCATGCGGGATGATTCTCCACCGTGTGCATACTCGCTCTGGCGTGCAGGATCACCTGGGTCGGCTCCATGATGCGCCCCACCGGCGTGCGGTCCTTCTCGGCCAGTAGCCGGCACAGGTCCACCATGCCCTTGAGCCGCCGCCGCTCATCGAGCACGTACAGGTGCTGGGTCAGTTGATCGGCCGTCTTGCGTGTCAGGCGCACCGCCTCAACCACTCGCAGGTCCGGAGTCAGGGTCAGCACGTCGGTGTCGATCACCGAGCCGATGACCCCTTCCGGGTAGCGCATGCGGATGCGCAGCCGTACCCCAGTGGTGCGGGGCAGGGCGGCAAACAGCTCCCGCAGCCGCGCTCGCTCCATGCCCCGCAGGCGAACCGCCGCGGCTTCCGTGGGCATGCGGGCCACGATCCGGACCACCGCCTCCCGGTCCATGCGCAGCAGGGCGCGGGATGCCGCCGAAGGGGTCATGTGGCTCAGCACGTCCGCCGCCAGCCGCGGGGGGCTCTCGCCGAGGAAGGCCGCCAGCTCGCGCTCGTCCAGGCGTGCCAGAACCCGGGCGGCATCGTCGGGATGCAGATCCATGTAGCCGGCCGTGAGTAGATCAAGCATTGGATTCTTCCTCGTCGTCCCTCAGGACCGAAACCTGCTCGGTAAACAACCGGGCGGGCACCACCGCCGCGCCTTCGTCGGTCTCGATGACCACGGCAACCGGAGTCAGCTCCAGGATCTCCCCCTTGTACTCCCGGATCTGAACGGTCTGCCCCGGCCTGTAGATCTTGCGCAGGTAATGAGAGGCCATGATGTTGCGCACCGAGTCCCCCGCGCCGAGCCCGAAGGCCAGGGCGGCGCTGCCGAAGATGGAGGCGGCGGCCAGGGTGATGATGTTGGCCAGCAGCGTGACGTCCAGCCCCACCTCGTCAAGGGCCAGCAGGAGCGTGAATGCGAGAATGATCCCCGCTACCACTCGGCCCAGCAGCAAGGCGTGCTTGAAGCCGCCCGACTCGGCCACCGCCGCGATCAGATCCCGTACCCCGCCACTGACCAGATAGCCGATAAACAGAATCAGCCCGCTGATGAGCAGTCGGGGCAGATAGCCCACCAGCTCTCGCAGCCAGCGGGCCATGGCCGTCAGGCCCAGAATCTCCGAGGCACCGATGACGGCCCAGAACACCACCAGCCAGAAGGCAACGGCAGCCACGATACCCGATAGAGCCCAGCGCAGCCGTACCGGCTCGCGGCCGGCACGCCGGTGAAAGGCCGCAAGCAGGGCATCGAGTCCCTTGCCGAAGCGCAGGGTAACCCAGCGTGCGACCCGGGCCGCACTCCACCCCAGCAGGATGATGATCAGCGCCCCCGCCAGCTTGGGTAGGTACGCCTCCACGGCGGTGGCGGACTGACTCACCACCTGCTCGATCCAGATGGTGGGATCTTCCAGGATGTTCATGATCGGAGCACTCAGACGGCCAAACCAGGCGAATCCCCGGCCCGTGTTTCCGATCCCTGCGTTATCCGGAAGCCTGGCGGCGGGTCAGCGGGCCACGCCGGAAACGTATATGTACCCAGGCGGGAAAGCAAGATGACGCGGGCGAGCTGACACCGGTCAAGGCGCCAGCCGCGCCGCCGGGCTACAAAGAACCGGTGGAAGCAATGGCCGGAATCTATCCAGAGGAGATCGGACGATGAGCGGATATACGCACATATTGGCTGCGGTTGATTTCTCGGCATTCAGCGAGCAAGTCGTGGACAAGGCTACGCGGCTCGCTGCCTTGCACGGTGCCAAGCTCTCGCTGCTGCACGTGGTGGAGTTCTTCCCGGAGGACATCCCCCTGGAATGGATAGCTCCGGAAAACAAGGATCCCGCGCTGTACCTCCAAGCCCGTGCCCGCGACAAGCTGGTGGACCTGGCCAGGCGGGTGGGTGTGGAGTCCTTCGAGGTGGAGGTCTTACTGACTACGCATTCAGCGGGACACGAGATTGCCCGGGTAGCCGATGAGCAGCAAGCGGACCTCATGATCATCGGCTCCCACGGCCGTGGCGGCTTCTCGCCGCATACAGGTCCTACCGCCCATGCGGTGCTGCACCGGGCCCACTGCGACGTGCTGGTGGTGCGGGTTGCAGCCTGAAACCTTGCGCTTGTTCTCCTTCTAGTGTGCTGGCCCGGATTCCGCCGCCAATCTCGCTGAGTTCGCCGACCTTGCCAATGCCCGGAAGGGGCGAGCCGTGGCAGTGTTGACAATAATAATCGTTCGCATTACGATTCATCCGCAATGAGTGCTCACGATTGAATTAATCCACGAGGCCGCGATGACCAAAGCGATCCGGTTGACGATCCCTGCCCTGGTTGCGCTCGGCATCGCCTTGCCGGCGCTGGCCGCGGACGAGGCCTACGTGCTGGTGATCCAGGACCACCGCTTCGAGCCGGCCGAGATCACGGTGCCGGCGGGCCAGCGCGTCAAGCTGGTGGTGGAGAATCGGGACACCACCCCCGAGGAGTTCGAGAGCAGTGATCTGCGCCGGGAGAAGATCATTCCCGGCAACGGCAAGGCCACGATCTGGCTGGGGCCGCTGCCGCAGGGGGAATACCAATTCGTCGGGGAGTTCCATGAGTCCACCGCCCAAGGCAAGCTGATTGCCCAGTGAGGTCAACATGTTGGGTTCTGCGCTGATTGTGTTTAGGGAAGTTCTGGAGGCGGCTCTCATCATCGCCATCGTCATGGGGGCTACCCGGGGGGTTGCAGGCCGGGGTCGCTGGGTAACGGCAGGAGTCTCGGCCGGGGTGCTCGGGGCCGTGGTCGTGGCGGTCTTCGCTGGCGGCATCGCCGACGCCGTGGACGGCAGGGGCCAGGAGCTGCTGAATGCCTCGGTGCTGCTGGCAGCGGTGCTGATGCTGGCCTGGCACAACGTCTGGATGAGTGCGCACGGCCGGGCGCTGGCGCAGCAGATGAAGCAGGTGGGTCACGACGTGAGCGTAGGGTCCAAGCCGCTCTCGGCGTTGGCCCTGGTCACCCTGTTCGCCGTCCTGCGCGAGGGCTCGGAGACCGTGCTGTTCCTGTATGGGCTAACCGCCAGCGGCACCGGCGGCGTGACGCTGGTGCTGGGCGGATTGCTCGGCCTGGTGGCCGGTGCGGCGCTGGGCTGGTTCCTTTACCGGGGACTGCTGAGCATTCCCATCGGTCACTTCTTCTCGTTCACGGGCTGGCTGGTGTTGCTGCTGGCGGCAGGGCTGGCGGCCAACGCGGCGGGCTTCCTCAGCCAGGCCGGGCTGCTCCCGGTGCTCTCGCCGCAGGTGTGGGACAGCTCCGGGGTCCTCAGCCAGCAGAGCTGGCTCGGCACGCTGCTGCATATCCTGGTGGGCTACAACGACCGGCCCAGCGGTATCCAGCTTGCGTTCTATCTGACCACCCTCGGGGCCATTTACGGGCTCATGCGCTTGTTCGGTCCGGCAGCAAGCCGCCGGCGCGCGGCACCCGTCGAGCAGGCGGCGTGAGAGTGAGGGCGAAGCCCATACAGGAGCTGCCCGTCTTTCCGGTGCCAGTGCGCATCCAGGGCGCCGATGCCGCCGACTCCGGACCCCTGGCCTCGCGGATCGAGGCCGTTGCCGTTAGCCTGCGTCCGTGGCTGCCGTGGGTGCACGCGGCGATGTTCGTGGCCTTCTTGTGCCTGGTCGTGGGGCCGGTGCTGTTGCCCGCCAGCAATCTCGCGACGCAGGCGGCAAGCGTGGCCAATTGGCTGATCTGGGGGCTGTGGTTTCCCCTGGTATTCCTGTCGGTCTTGGTTGCCGGCCGAGCCTGGTGCGGGATCTTGTGTCCTATGGGTGCGGCTTCCCAGTGGATGAACCGCCTGGGGCCGAAGCGCCCCATACCCGGCTGGCTGCGCTGGGAGGGCACACCCATCGTCAGCTTTGTGCTGGTTACCGTGCTGGGACAGACGGTGGGGGTACGTGACTACCCCGGTGCCCTGCTGGAGGTGTTCGGCGGTACGCTGCTCGCCGCGCTGGCCATAGGCTTTCTGTACGGGCGGGGGCGCGATAAGCGTGCCTGGTGCCGGCATGCCTGTCCCATCGGGCTGCTGCTGGGGGTATTTTCGCGCCTGGGCATTGCCGATTTGGTGCCCAAGCGCCTGCGCGCCGGCGGCGACGCGCACGTGGAGAAGGGCTTGTGCCCCACCATGATCGACATCAACCGCAAGACCGAGAGCCGGCATTGCATCATGTGCATGCGCTGCGTGCAGCCGGGGCGGCGCGGGGGGCTGACGTTGCGGCTGCGGGCACCCGGTGAAGAGGTGGCCGCCATCGAGCGCCACCATCCGGCGGCTTCGGAGCTGTGGTTTCTGCTGCTAGGTACGGGGGTGGCCCTGGGCGCCTTCCTGTGGCTGGTGCTGCCTCAGTACCAGGGGCTGCGCCAGTGGCTCGGCGTATGGGCCATCGACCACGGCTGGTATTGGGTCGGTCGTCCGGGCCCCGGGCTGCTGATGGTGGTGCACCCGGAGGCGCGCGAGGTCTTCGTGTGGCTGGACTTCCTGCTGATCGTCGGCTGGATGGTGGCCGTCATGGTCGTGTTTGCGGCCGGGCTCGCGGCGCTCAACGCCGCCGCAGTCTGGATGGCCGGACGCCTGGGTGCCAGGGGGCCGGCGCGGAAGCGCTTCGTGAGCCTGGGTTATCAGTTTGCGCCCGTGGCGATGATCTCCTTGCTCCTGGGTCTGGGCGGCGAGCTGTTTGCCCTGCTGCCTGCCCGCGAAGCCGTTGCATTCAAGTCCACCTTGCTGGCGCTTGCCCTGGCCTGGGGGCTGCTGCTCGGCTGGCGGATACTGGCCGCCCAGGGCCTGCGTGGCTGGCGGGCGAGCCTGGCGCTGCTCCCCGGGCTGGCGGGGGCCGCGGCAGTGGCCGGTGCCTGGTGGCCTGCCCTGGGCGGAGCCTGACGGCTCTTTTTTTTGGGCCTTAGATGGTAATGATTCTTGTTCAACAAACGGGTGATACCCGGGGCCTGACCCCCCATAGCTACTATCACGAGGTGTCCTATGAAGACCAAACTCCCTTCACTATCGCTTGCGATGTCTCTCGCAGTCCTGCTGGCCGGCGGCGCCAGGGCGGCGGAGTTTCCAATCGGCAAGCCGGTGCAGCGCAACGGTATGGAGATAGGCGCGGTGTACCTGCAGCCGGTGGTGATGCAGCCGATGCTGCCCGGTATGGCTGCCGATCCCGACGTCCACCTCGAGGCGGATGTGCGTGCGATGCCCAAGAACCCTAACGGCTTCGGGCCGGGGGAGTGGGTGCCGTACCTGGGCATCACGTATCGGATGCAGAAGCTCGGCAGCGAGTGGGAGCAATTCGGGCCCTTCATGCCCATGGTGGCCAGCGACGGCCCGCACTACGGCGCCAACGTAAAGCTCGACGGGCCGGGCAAGTATCGCCTGACCTACCGCTTCCAGCCGCCGCCTTATCAGGGATTCTACCGGCACACGGATAAGGAGACGGGCGTGGCGCCGTGGTGGTCGCCGTTCGACGTGAGCTGGGAGTTCACCTACATCGGCGTGGGCAAGAAGGGCGGATACTAACCGCCGCAAGCCAGCCATATGCGGGTTGCTCTCAGTGACCACATACTAGCCAACAGGTACGGCACTCTCGGGAGAAGAAGCTATGTCCTGCAAACACAACGACGACTCGAGCCAGGCGGCAAACTTCAGGGATAGCATTCCTGTGGAAGCCGCTTCCGTAAAGATTCAACCGATCGCACCGGCGTCTGCGTGCAGCGGAAACTGCTTGCACTGCACACGGCGCCACGCCAAGTCCCCGACGCGAGCGTGACATGGGCGGTGGCGGCGTGAAGCAGCGAGAGCGCAGCGTCCGTGCTCCAGTCTCATGGTACCGGCGCTCCATTGGAGGTCTCTTGCCGTCGCCTGGATTTGGGCGTCATCAATCGGGCAGTGCAGGGCTGGCGCATCTCACCTGGCTGGCGGTGGCCGGCGCGGGCCTGCCGGGTACCGCTTGGGCGGAGGATGGCCTTGGCTTCGAAGGTACAGTCATCGGCACCTATCAGACGGCAGAACACGCCAGTGTCTCGGGGCAGCCGGTGCGCGCGGAAGGCAGTGGTGCGCTGGACCTCTCCCTGAGCCTGCCCGCTGCCGGCGGCGCCGTGGAGGCCCAGGTCAGAGGAGCCACGACGCCCAGGCGAAACGGGGTGGCCGCCGTGCTGCCCGAGGCGAACGCTTCCGTAGGCGAAACCCTGGACAACGACGATCAGGGGCGCATTGTCGTCTGGCAGGCATTCTTCCGGCACGACCTGGGTCCGGGGTCGCTAGCCGCAGGGCTCATCGACCCCAGCGGCTGGCTGGATGGCAATGACGTCGCCAACAACGAGTTTACGCAGTTTCTGGGTGCGAGCTTCGTCAACAATCTGACCATCGATCTGCCCAGCGCGACCATTGGTGCCGCCTATACCGCCGGGCTCGCAGATGGCTGGGCAGTGGCGGTCCTGGCGGCCAATGCCACCGGAATCGAGCCGGATTACGAGCAGGCTCTTCACCTGGGCCGGCACGGCAACGGCATGTTTGCCGCAGTCGAGGTCCAGTGGTCGGGACCGGATCTGGGAGCCAATCTGGGTGTCTGGACCAATACGCGCAAGCACGACACCGACGGCGACGGCATCGACGATGAGCGGCTGAAGGCGGCCTCGGCCAGCGGTGTCTATGCGAACCTCTCCGGACCGCTGGGGCGAGGGCGCTGGAACCTGCGGCTGGGTGGCGCCGACGCCGGCGTGCAGCCGGCCGCCGGCTTCGTGGGGCTCGCTCTTGCCTACCCGGTCGGTAATGCCGTGCTCGGCATGGGGGCCGCGCACACCATCGCCTCACACAAGCTTCCTGCTCCGCATCGGGACCTGAGCCAGGCCGAAGTGTATCTGCGCGTGCCGCTGGGCCGGGGATTCACCATCAGCCCGGACGTTCAGTACATCGCGCACAGTGACTTCAACCCCTCCCAGAATGGCACCTGGATAGCTGGCCTGCGTATGGCTTGGAGCTTCTAAATTTTGCTTCGTCATACTCGGGCTGGCGGTCCGGAGGGTCTTTCCGCGACACGCTCAGGGGCGAAGCGGGACCGAAGGGCCGGTGGCCCTTCGCAGCCCGGTGAGCGCCCATGCCAAGATGGCATGGCTTGCTCCGCAATCGACCCTTAACGCTGGTGGGGCGCTTAGCTGCTGAGCAGGTGCATTCCCACGACGATTAGAAATAGGGCGAACACCCGCCGCAAGGTGGCGGTGGGCAGAGTGTGAGCCAGACGTGCGCCGAGGCCGGCGAACAGGGTGCTGGTGGTTACGATGCCGGCGAATGCCGGCCAGTACACGTAGCCGGTGCTCCAGGCAGGGAGATCCGGGTGAGCCCAGCCGGTCGCCACGAAGCCGGAGGCGCCCGCCACCGCAATGGGCAGGCCGCAGGCCGAGGAGGTGGCCACGGCGTTGCGCACCTGGACGTTGCACCAGATCAGAAAAGGCACCGTCAGACTGCCGCCGCCTATACCCACCACCGCCGAGACGGCACCGATGATGCCGCCGGCGATCCCCATGCCCACTGTTCCCGGAAGCGTACGGTGCGGCGCGGGCCGCAGGCCGAAGCCCATCTGCGCCGCAACCAGCAGCGCGAAGAGGCCGAATACCGTGCGCAGGGCCGGGCCGGATAGGTGCCCGGCCAGGCTGGCCCCCGCCAGTGCGCCCAGCACGATTCCCGGCGTGAGGCTGGCGAAGGCGCTCCACAGCACGGCGCCGCGGCGGTGATGGGCGCGCACCGAGGCGATGGAGGTGATGACGATGGTGGCCAGCGAGGTACCCACCGCCACGTGCATGACCAGATCGGGACCCAGCCCGAAGGCGGCGAACGCGTAGGCCAGGGCGGGGACGATGATCAGTCCGCCGCCTACACCCAGCAGGCCGGCCAGCACCCCGACTAGGGCACCCAGAACAAGGTAGAGAACGAACGCGGTCAGCACGGGATCTCTTCGTCGAGCTGCTCCGGCGGTGCCGCCGGCCGTGGGAGGGGGCCAAACTGGACGGCACCCGCTAGGCGCTCATCATGCCCTACGTTCCGCCGGGATGAAATCGGCTCAACCTGGCCGACAACAGGAGTAAGATGGCCCGGCCCAATGCACGAAGGCGGGTTCGGCCGGGAAACACACACAGAAGCGCTACCAGCCACTGCCGGTATTGGCTCATCAACTATGCTGGATTTCTATCTCAACGCCTTTATCCTGCTGTTCGTGGTCCTCGACCCGGTGGGCATGGCGCCCACTTTCGGGGCAATCACCCGCGGTAGCTCGGAGCTTCACCGGCGGCCAATGGCGCTGCGGGCGTGCCTGCTGTCCTTCGTGATCCTCGTGCTCTTCGCCGTGGCAGGAAATACGATTCTGCGGCACCTGGGCATCGGGCTGCCGGCGTTCGGGATCGCCGGCGGTCTGCTGCTGTTCCTGCTTGCCGTCGACATGGTCTTTGCCCGGCAGTCGGGTCTGCGCTCGACCACCGAGCGTGAGCAGGCCGAGGCCGCGGGCCGGGCCGACGTATCGGTCTTTCCCCTGGCCTTTCCGCTCATTGCCGGTCCGGGGGCCATGACGACCGTTCTGCTGCTGGCCGGCAGAGTGCAGGGGCAGCCATGGGCATTCGCCGGGCTGCTGGCCATCCTGGCACTGGAGATTGGACTGGTCCTGGGGGCTCTGCTGCTGGCAGGCCGGATCACGCGCATCCTGGGAGAGACCGGGGCCAACGTAGTGAGCCGCCTGCTGGGTCTGATCCTGACGGCGCTGGCGGTGCAGCTCGTGCTGGATGGGATCAAGGCGGCGCTGCTTTGAGAGCTGTCCGCTGGCTACACCTCCTTCCGGGCTTGGTCCTGATGTCGGGCTGCCTTGTCCTGCCCGCGGCCTCCACCGGCCATGCCGGCGCCACCGCCGCATTTGCTCGTACGCTTGGCACATGGCCCTATCGCGAGTACTGGGCCGGGACCCTCTTTCACGGGGCCAGGATAGGCTACAGCCACCTGCGCCTGGAGCCGGCGGACCATAGGCCGGGAAGCTTCACCATCCACTCCGAGGCCTTCATGCGCTTTCACTTCAAGGCCACGGATAAACGGGTGGATTTATCGGCGGTCGACCAGGTGGATGGCGATCTGTCTCTGCGCAGCTTCCATTACGATTTTGACCTGGACGGCAGCCGGCTGGCCCTGCGAGGCGAGGTACACGACGGCAGCTTGACGGTGGAGGTACGCACGTCCCAGCAGACCAACGCCATTGCCTATGCGCTTGACGGCCCGATCTACCCCAGCAGCGCGATTGTCCTGTACCCGCTGCTGCACGGGCTGGCGGTGGGGCGCCGTTACGCTTACACGGTCTACAGCGGTGAGACCAGGACGCTGGATGCGGTCACCCAGGAGGTTGTGGCCTACGGCCCGGGTGAGGGCTACCGCGGCAATGCCTACCGGATACGGACGCAGATCGGGAGCAAGCAGGCGAGCACCTGGATCGACGATTCGGGCCGGCCGGTGCTGGAGAAGGCCCTGGACGGGGTGTTCGAATCCCGCTTGGAGCCTGAGGACCGTGCCCGCAACTATCTCACGCTCGCCGTGCTGAACAAGCAGGACGCGGTCCTGGATCTGAGCTTGATCCCGAGCGAGCCGCCCGTGCAGCGTCCACGCCAGGTCGGCGTCCTGGATCTGGTTCTTGAGGGGGTGCCCGACGATTTCCCGGTGCCCAGCGATGCCTTGCAGCACTGCCGGCGGGAACGCGGCGGCGTGCGATGCCGCGTCGATACGAACGACTCCCCGGGTACCCCCGTCGGCCCGAGGACTGCACTGGCGTTTCTGGGCGACTCCCTGGCCGTACCCACCAGCCATCCCCGGATCGGCCGTCTGGCGCGCACCGTGAACGGCCGCCTGCACGATGCCCGGCAGCAAATCCAGGCCATCCTGGACTGGCTTGGCGAGCACGTCAGGCGCGAGCCCGTAGATGTGTTCTCGGCGCTGGACGTGCTGGACACCGGCAGGGCCGAATGTCAGGGCCACACCTATCTCTATACCGCCCTGGCCCGCTCTCTGGGCATCCCCACCAGGGTGGTCAACGGGATCGTCTATTCGAGCCGGTCCCGGGGGTTTCTTTATCACACCTGGGCCGAGAGCGTGGTGGACGGGCGCTGGGTGGCCGTGGATCCGACCTTCGGTCAGGCCCGGGCCGATGCGACGCATCTCAAGCTGATCGTGGGCGAGGAGCTGGCGCAGCTCACCCCCCTGGCGCGCTTGGTCGGAAAGCTACGGGTGCGGGTGATCTCCGCTCGTTACTGAGCGGTGGCCGGAGCGGCGTCACCGGCCGCCACGGCTTGATTGAAGCCGCATCGCGCCTGTGATACATAGGATACGGACTTGCCGCCCGCGGGCAGGGGCACGGGTCTGCCACTTCGGTCCCACAGAAAAGCAAGGAAGGCGCTTGTCCCAATCACCGCATGTCAATAAGCTCCAGGGGAGATACCTCATGAATTTTTTCAAGCGTTTTGCCCTCGCCTCCGCGTTCGCAGCTCTGGCCGCCGCGAGCGGTGGTCTTCAGGCGGCCTCCGTCGACTTCAACAGCTTGGTGGGACAGTCCCTGGACAGCCTCAGTCCGGCCGCGGCCGAGCGGGTGCTGACCCGGTACGCCGAGGGCGGGATCCTCGAATTCGCGCCCGCCGAGCAGCGCATCGAATTCCTCAAGGAGCTGGAGACCAAACTGACGCCCAATTCCACCGGCTACGAGCGGGCCGAGCTGCTCATCGAGTCGGCCCAGTCGGCTCACCCCCAGAAGTAGCCGCGGCTCCGGACGACGGGCACGCGATCCCGCCGGCTTCTCCGGGGGCCGGTGGGTCGCGGGTCTTGCCGGCGGATCAGGCTCGGCGCCGCCAGCCATGGCCGCAGGTGCCAGCATTTCCCGCACCCACACCCGCGAGGATTGGGTTACCGCGCTTACGAGTGCCAGAGCATGAAGAAGAGTAAACCGGTGGTGATGGTGGTGGACTCCAGGGAGATCTTCGATGCCGTGGCAGCCACCCTGGACCAGGAGTTTGACCCGGGTAGGCTGATTCACTGTGCAACGCTGGAAGCGGCCATGGAGATCATCGACTCGGCTACCGCGGTTGACTTCATCTTGAGCGACTGGAAAATCGCGGGCGCTTATTTTCTGGAGGCGGTGCGTCGCGATCCCGAGACCAGGCATACGCCCGTGGTGGTCCTGTCCGAGAACGACACCGACCAGATCATCGCCGGTGCCATGCGTGCCGGGGCCTCCGATTTTCTGGCCAAGCCCTTTCTCACGAGAGCGCTGGTGGACCGCGTACGCCGGGTCACCAGGTTTCGCGAGCGCAGGAACCGGAGCCGCGTGCGCCTGCCTGCCGGTGCCACGGTCGCGCTGCTGCTGCCCGCCGGCGGAGACATGTCGCTGGAGCTTTTCGACATGTCCATCAACGGCTGCAGTGCCAGAGGTCCCGTCGATCTGTGTGGCAAGCTGCGGATCTACGAGCACGCCGCCTTGCGCTTGAAGTACGCGCAATGGTCCATAGGGCTGCGGGGCCAGCTCATTCGCATGGAGCATGATCCCGAGGCGGCGCACCCCGGCGGGACCATATTGATCGCTTTCTCCTTCGGCGAGCCGAAGTCCAAGGTCCGCCAGGACTTGGAGGGTCTGCTGGATGATCTCTACGCCTCCGGGGGAGTGGAGCAGGGGTGATCGACCAGCACCCGCCGTTCCGCCCGGGGGAAAGCTTTGCCGACTTGCGATGCGCTGCGTCCAGTGTGCATTGACTGGACATCGCCGGTGCCCACCAATCCCCGGGCCGCCCACCAGCACTTCGCGGCCCGCGCCCTGTTGGTGGGCAACCGCCTCGATCTGAAGGCTCTCAGACACATCGACAGGCTCGCGGCGAGCCCGCCGGCGGTTGCCGTGGTCGAAATATTCCTCACCCTGTATGGGCTGTTCGTTCGCGGTCATTGAAGGTCGCTATGTCACAAATCAGGAGAAATCATGTCCGACGAACCACTGATTGCCGTGTTTGTGGATTTCGAGAATCTGGCCCTGGGCGTGCGCGACATGAACTGGGGGGACTTTCAGGTCCAGCTCGTGCTGAAGCGCTTGCTGGAGAAGGGACGCATCGTGTTCAAGCGTGCCTACTGTGACTGGAGCAACTACCGCAGCGCGGTGCGGGAGTTTCATTCCCAGGGCATCGAGATGATCGATATTCCCCAGAGCAAGATGAGCGGCAAGAACAGCGCCGACATTCACATGGTGGTGGATGCCATGGATCTATGCTACGCGAAGCAGCACATCGACATCTTCGCGCTGCTTTCCGGTGACAGCGATTTCTCCCCCCTGGTGTCCAAGCTCAAGGAAAATAATAAGCGGGTCATCGGCTGTGGCGTCAAGAGTTCCACCTCGGATCTGCTCATCGCCGGTTGCGATGAGTTCATCTACTACGATGATCTGGTGCGTGCCGCCCAGAAGCCCCGTCCGGCGCGCAAGAAGGGCAAGAAGGAGCCGGATACCAAGAAGCAGGAGGCCGTGGACCTGCTGGTGGAGATCGTGCGGGCCCTGGAGGCGGACTATGACCCGGTCTGGGGCTCGCTGGTTAAGCAAACCCTGCGCCGTGTGCATCCCGGATTCAGCGAGGGCTACTACGGCTACCGATCCTTCGCCGACCTGCTCAAGGGCGGCGAGGCGGCGGGAGCCATCCGGCTCGAATACGACGAGAGCCGGGGCAACTACAAGGTGCGACTGGCAGAGGAAGGCAACGACAACGCCTGAACTTTAGGTAGAAGACCGATATTGACCTAGCCACGGATTTGCTATGATTCTACGCAACGCCGGGTGGCGTTCCGGGAGAAAGCGGCCGCGGACGGCCGGCTTTTTGGGCAACTGCGGGGCTTCATGCTGCGCGTGGTGCAGGCGGTCCGGCAGTGGGAATGCCTATTGATGGAAAGTGGAGAGCAGATGAAGACGATCTATGTGGGGAATCTTCCCTTCAGCGCATCCGAGTCCGAGATTGAAGCCTTGTTCGCGCAGCACGGAAACGTTCACTCCGTGAAGCTCATCAACGATCGCGAGACCGGCCGGCCGCGTGGCTTCGGGTTCGTGGAGATGGAGGCAGCCGGGGCCGATAAGGCCATCGAGGCCCTGGACGGCAAGGATTTCGGCGGCCGCAATCTGCGGGTGAACGAGGCGCAGGAGCGCAAGCCGTCCCGACCACCGCGCCGTTTCTGATTACGGAAGCCGGCCAGCCCTTACGAGGGCACGCCGGCTAGTGGTCGTGTCCGCCGGGGCCGTGCACGTGACCGTGGCTGAGCTCTTCCGGCGTGGCCGGGCGCACCTCCGCGACGGTGACGTCGAAGTTCAGGGTGACCCCGGCCAGCGGGTGGTTGGCGTCGACGGTGACCTCATCGCCCTCCACCGCCACTACCGTCACCACCTGCATGCCGCCGGAGGTAGGGGTATGGAACTGCATGCCCACCGCAATCTCATCGTCCAGTTCGAAGCGTTCCCGCGGTACCACCTGGGTTAGCGCATCGTTGCGCTCGCCATAGCCATCTTCGGGCTGCACGGACACCTTCAGGCTGTCTCCCGCGGACCGGCCTTCCAGTGCTCGCTCCAGGCCGGGTATGATGTTGCCGACCCCGTGGATGTACGCCAGGGGCTCGTGGCCTTCGGACGAATCCAGGACGGTGCCTTCCTCATCGGTGAGCGTGTAGTCAATGGTCACGACGGCGTCTTTGGCAATCTGCATGATGGGCCCCGGTTAGTGAAGCAGGGGCGCAGTTTACCCGTCCCTTGTCCGCCATTCCAGGATTAGGGGCGCGCACTTACCGCTGCCCTGATCCGGACGGCCTTGTCACACCCGCCGCCCGCGGCGCCCACAGTTACTCCGGAGCACGTGCATGAATGCCCGCGCTGTTGCCCCAAGCGTATCCGCAACCCGTGATCAGCAGCCCGTCAGACCCCAGGGCATCATGCCGCCACCTGCTTCTCGTGATCCCCAGGTAGAAAGCAGCCTGCGCGAGTCGCTGCGCGACGCTGCGGCCTTCTCCGTGATGGCCGGCGGAGGCGAGAGCTATTTCGCGGCCTTCGCGATTTTTCTCAAAGCCAGCACCCAGCAGATCGCATGGCTAGCGGCCCTGCCCTCCCTGGTGGGTTCGCTGGCCCAGCTACTTTCCGTCTGGCTGGGCCAGCGCGCGGGACGACAGCGGCTGATCGTGACCGGCGCGACGGTGCAGGCGGCCACTTGGCTGCCGTTGATGCTGGTGCCGGTGCTGCTGCCCGGGGACCCGCTGCCCTGGCTGATTCTCTGTGTGGCGCTCTACCATGCAGCGGGCAATCTGATCGCCCCGCAGTGGGCAAGCCTGATGGGGGACCTGGTGCCCGGGCGCCGCCGCGGACGCTATTTCGCCCGCCGTACCCGCCTCGCAAACCTGACCACATTTCTGGCGATGGTGGCGGCCGGTGGTGTGCTGGACGTCTTCAGCCGTCAGTCCATGGCCCTGGAGGGCTACGTCCTGGTGTTCAGCGTGGCCGCAGCAGCGCGGCTGATCTCGGCACGCTACCTGCGACGTATGCACGACCCGTCCCGGCACATGGCTATGTCGCCGGCTGGGGGTGAACTCCGTCGGTGGCTGGGTCGGCTGCGTGGCTCACCCTTCCTGCACTTCTCGGTGTCAGTGGCGCTGATGCAGGGTGCCGTGGCCATCGCGGCACCTTTCTTCAGCGTGCACATGCTGCGCAACCTCCAGCTCTCGTATCTGCAATACATGGGCTTGATGGCGGCAAGCGTGCTCGCCCAGTTCCTAACCCTGAATACGTGGGGGCGGATCAGCGATGCCTTCGGCAATCGCCTGGTCCTGGCGACCACCGGGCTGTTGATCCCGGTGATCCCGGCCCTGTGGCTGGTCTCGGACCACTACGGGTATCTGCTGGCGGTACAGGCGATGTCGGGACTGGCCTGGGGCGGATTCAGCCTGAGCACCGGAAATTTTCTCTACGATCTCCTGCCGGGGCGCCGGCTCGCGCCGTACATGGCGCTGCACAGCGTGGCTAGCAACCTGGTAGTCTTTTGCGGCGCGTTGCTGGGAGGCTACCTGGCGGCTCATCTGCCGGTGGTGTTGCAGGTGGCTGGTCTCGAATGGCGCTGGCGCTACCCGTTGTTCGGCGTCTTCGCACTATCGGCCATCACCCGCCTGGCGGTAAGCGTTGCGCTACTGTCCAGGGTGCGGGAGGTACGCGACGTGCGTCCCATGTCCGTGGGCGGCCTCATCTTCCGGGCCGCGCGTTTTAACGCGGTGTCGGGCGTGGTCTTCGACATCGTGGGGGCGGTACGGCGCCGCGATCCGCCGCAGCGCCAGGAAGCCGTCTGAACGTCAGCGACGCGCAATCCGGGGCAAAGCCGTCGAGCGTCCTCAGGCCTTGGGCTAGAGGATCGCGGCGTAGTCCGCCTCGATGCGCTTGAGGTCCAGGTGGTTGATGAAGTTGGAATACGCCATCCAGCTTGTCAGGGCCGCCAGATCCGCGATCTGCGGCGGCACGAAGCGCGGCGGCTCGACGATGCCTTCGGCCACCAGGTCGGCCAGGGTGCGGACGTCCTCCAGAGTGGTCTTGCCGCAGAACAGTAGCTGGATCCGGCTGGGCTTGCCGCGGCGCACCGCGAGCTGGATGTAGTTGTAGATGAGCACGAAGCCCTTGCTGTAGACCAGATCCTTGGTGAACGGGCCGCCCGCCGGCGTGCTGCCGCGAAACACGCGGGCGGCGTTGTTGTAGCTCTCGACCTCCCCGAAGCCCTGGTCACGGAAGAATTCGAAGACCTGCAGGAAGTCGGCACCGTCCTCGGCCATCTTGACGCCCAGTATGCGGTTGGTCAGGCGCCTTACCCGGGCCGGGTGGGAGGCGAAGCAGAAGATCTCCATCAGTATGGCCAGCCCTTCCTGGGTCACGGTGGAGGATGGGGGGCCTTTGCTCAGAAAGGTGCAGGCGGGCTGGCGCAGCCCGTTCAGGGTGGTACCGAGGTGTACCCAGCCTTCGTGGATCTCCAGCATGCGCAGGTCGCGCTGGCTGAAGCGGGCGTCGCTGCGCAGCTTGATATAATCGGCCCCCGCGGCGGCGTCGGAGACGATGCCGTCGCTGAGCTTGACCTCCACCGGCTGCTCCGCGTCCCGGAAGTACTCATTCAGGCGCTGCTGGAGCACCTGTACCGCGTCCCGGGCCTCGATGTCCTTCGGGTCCTGCTCCGCGAGCACATCGCGGTCCACGTTGGTCAGCGTGTCCGAGAGCAGCGCCGCCATGTCGCCCAGGCTGGGATCGCCGGCATGGAAGGCGTCGCTGGAGCTGCCGTAGAGCTGCTGTGAGATCTTGGAGAACTCGGGCAGACCTCGGTTCTCGAGCATCCGGACCACGTCGCAGTACTCCCGGCACATGCGCTCCATCATCTTGCCCAACGGATTGAACTGGCCCAGGGTACGCCGCACGTCGTGAGCGATGTCCTCGAGCTCCAGGCGCTTCTGAGCCGGCTCGAAGGGCAGGGGGCTGCGGGTGTAATAGTCCCGGTCCACCGGAGGCGGCTCTTTGAAATTGCTTTCGAAGAAGGCGCCCTGTACGCCGGGGTCCCACTTGATGGAGTCCAGGATGCGGATGGGGCGCTGGGCCTGGACGATGCGATCGGACAGACCCTTGATGGTGTTCCTGTACTGCTCTAGGCGGCTGGAGTCGATCACTAGCGTTTCCGGATTCGTGCCCATTTTACCGGACGGGGACGGTTTGTGACGCTAGCATAGGGCAGGCCGAACGCGCCGCAAAGCGGCCCGCCTGCGCTGCATTGACCGCCGCGCCCGCGGTGGCTATCTTGGCCGGGTTCTCCAGCCGCGCGGATGGCCGGCGCATGTCTGAGTGCTTCGTGATGTTGACGCTTGACGCTTCCAGGCGTCCGGCGGTGGGCGGTAGTCGCACGCGTGCGGCGCGCCTGGCCGCCGTCATGGCCTGCCTGCTGGTTGCGGGGTGCGCTGCCATGGTGCGCTCCGCCGGCGATCGCCTGGCGGACAACCTGTCCATGGCCATTCTCGATCAGAATGATCTGGAGACGGTTCGCGAAGGGGCACCCGCCTATCTGCTGATGCTTGACGCAATGGTGGAGGGGGATCCGGACAATTCTCACCTGCTGCTCTCGGCGGCCCGGCTGTATGGCGCATACGCGGGCGCCTTCGTGAAGGACAAGGAGCGCGCGCTGCGCCTAGTGGTACGGGGCCGGGAGTACGCGCGCCGCGCCCTTTGCCTGCGAGACCAGGGCCTGTGCCAGGCCGCGGCCCGGCCGCTGGCGCAGTTCCAGGCGGAGCTGGCGCGGGTACCACCGGGCGAGGTGCCCGTGCTCTTTGGGTTTGCGGCCGCATGGGCCGGCTGGGTCCAGGCCAGCACGGGCGACTGGCAGGCGGTGGCCGACATACCCAAGATCACGGCGGCGATGCAGCGGGTGGTTGAGCTGAACGAAGCCTACGACGGGGGCGCCGCCCACCTGTATCTGGGGGTGCTGGCCAGCCAGCTTCCGGCGAACCTGGGCGGCAGGCCCGAGCAGGCCCGCCGGCACTTCGAGCGGGCCGTTGAGCTGTCGGCGGGCCGGAACCTTATGGTCAAGGTGCTCTACGCCAAGTACTACGCGCGCCTGGTATTCGACAGGACTTTGCACGATAGACTGGTAAGCGAGGTGCTGACGGCCGACCCGGTGCAGCCGGGGCTCACGCTGATGAACACCCTGGCGCAGCGTGAGGCCAGAGCCCTGCAGGCGAGCGCCGACAGCTACTTCTAGCGGCCGTGCCGCAAGGATGGAATCATGTTTCAAAGGATTCTCGCAGCTCTTCTTCTCTTGATTGGCATGCCTGCGGCCGGTGCGGTGACTCTGAAGATCGCCACCGTGGCGCCGGAGGGCACCACCTGGATGACCGAGATGCGCGCCGGGGCCGGCGAGATTACCAGGCGCACCGATGGCCGCGTCAGCCTGAAGTTCTATCCGGGCGGCGTCATGGGCAACGACAAGGCGGTGCTGCGCAAGATGCGCGTGGGCCAGCTCCAGGGGGGAGCTTTCACCGGGGGTGGTCTGGCCGAGATCGATGCGGACACCCAGATCTACAGCCTGCCGTTTCAGTTCAGATCCTACGACGAGGTGGACTACGTGCGCTCGCGCATGGACGCGATGATCAAACACGGCCTCCAGGCCAAAGGCATGACGGCTCTGGGCATCAGCGAGGGTGGCTTCGCCTACATCATGAGCGATGCGCCCATACGCCGTATCGCCGATCTCGAAGGCCGCAAGGTGTGGGTACCCGAAGGCGACGACATCGCTTACGCGGTGTTCCAGGTGCTGGGCATCAGCCCCGTGCCGCTGCCCCTGGCCGACGTCTATACCGGCCTGCAGACGGGCCTGCTGGATACCGTTGCTACGTCCCCCATGGGAGCGATTGCCTTCCAATGGTACACCCGCGTGCGTTATCTCACCGACGTGCCTCTGGTATACCTGATTGGGATCCTGGCCGTGGACGCCCGTGCCTTCGCGGCGCTGAAGCCGGCCGACCAGGCAGCGGTGCGCGAGGTCATGGGCGCGGTATTCAGCCGGCTGGACCGGCTCGACCGGCAGGACAACAGTCAGGCCCGTAAGGTTCTGCAGCATGAGGGGATCCGCTTGGTGATCCCCTCGCCTGCGGAGCTGGCGCGCTGGCACGGCGCTGCCGACGAGGCCCTGATTCGCCTCGGCAAGGACGGCGCGTATTCACCCGCCATGCTGGCGGTTCTCCAGCGTTGCATCAAGGATTACCGCAGCCGGCCAGACCTTGCTCATGAGCGCTGAGCCCTATCGTCCGGCCGGTGCGGCAGGACGGTTTGTGGCCCTGCTGCACCGGGTCGAGGACACTGTGCTCGCCGTGCTGCTGACGGGAATGATTCTGCTGGCGGCCGCACAGATCCTGCTGCGCGATGTGCTTCACGCCGGCTTCACCTGGTCCGCCCCCTTGCTGCGGGTAATGGTGCTGTGGGTCGGGCTGCTGGGGGCTCTGGCCGCGACGCGCGACGACAAGCACATCGCGATCGACGTGCTCTCGCGTTTTCTGCCCGCGCGCGCGCGGCTGGCGATCCAGGCCCTGGTCGACGGGTTTGCGGGCGCGGTGGCCGGCTTGGTGGGCTGGCATGCGCTGCGCTTTGTGCACATGGAGTACGGGGCGGGCGCAGAGGCCTTCGCGGGCCTGCCGTCGTGGGTCCTGGAAGCGGTGGTGCCGATGGCGTTCATACTCATCGCTCTGCGCTACCTGTTGCTGGGGGCGGGCCGCGTTCAGACCTTGCTGGGCCGCGGAGCCGGACGGTGATTCTGGCGGGGCTGGCGCTGCTGGGGCTTGCCCTGCTGGGCGCGCCCTTGTTTGCTGTGATTGCCGCCGGGGCGCTGCTCGGATTCTCCCGCTCCGGCGTGGATCTCTCGGCCGTCGCCATCGAAATCTACCGGCTGGCCGAGATGCCGGTGCTGCTGGCCATACCGCTATTCACCTTCGCCGGCTACGTGCTGGGGCGAAGTAGCGCGCCGGGTCGGCTGGTGCGCTTGAGCAACGCCGTGCTGGGATGGCTTCCCGGAGGCCTGGCCCTGGTGTCACTGGCCGCCTGCGCCCTGTTCACGGCGTTCACCGGTGCCTCCGGTGTCACCATCGTGGCGCTGGGGGCGCTGCTCTATCCGGCCCTGAGCCAGGCCGGCTACGGCGAGCGATTCAACCTGGGCCTGATCACGACCTCGGGCAGCCTGGGCCTGCTTTTCGCGCCATCACTGCCTCTGATCCTCTACGGGGTAGTGGCCCAGCAGCTTGGCGTAGGACGCCCGGTCAGCATCGGCGATCTGTTCGTGGCCGGAGCGCTGCCAGGCCTGCTGATGCTGGTCCTGCTCGGGGCCTGGAGCGTGTGGCAGTCCCCCGACCGTAGCACGCGTAGCCCAACCTGGAGCACCGTGAGAGCCGCGGTACTGGAGTCGGCATGGGAGATCCCGCTGCCGTTTGTGGTCCTGGGCGGGATCTACAGCGGCTACGTCGCCGTCTCGGAGGCCGCAGCGGTGACGGCGCTCTACGTGCTGGTGGTCGAGGTGCTGATTCGCCGCGACATTCCACTGCGCGCGCTGCCGGAGGTGATGCGCGAGTCCATGGTCCTGGTCGGCGCGATCCTCATCATACTGGGCGTGTCGCTGGCCTCCACCAACTACATGATCGATGCCGAGATCCCTACCCGCATGTTTCAGGCTATTCGCAGCCACATCGACGATCGTTGGACCTTCCTTATCGTGCTGAATCTGTTTCTGCTGGTCCTGGGCATGATGCTGGACATCTTCTCGGCACTGGTGATTGTGGTGCCGATCATCCTGCCGGTGGCGGTGCAGTATGGGATTGACCCCGTACACTTGGGCATCGTGTTTCTGGCCAACATGCAGCTGGGCTACTTCACCCCGCCGGTGGGCATGAATCTGTTCATCGCCAGCTACCGCTTCGAGAGGCCGGTGGTGGAGCTGTACCGCGCCACCCTGCCGTTCTTCTTTATCCTGCTGGCGGCGGTGCTGCTGATCACGTACTGGCCTGCCCTGTCCCTGGTTTTGCTGCACCGGTAGCGGCGCTTGGCCGCAGCTCTTGCCAAAGGCCGCCGGAGGTACTAAACGTTTTACCTGCGGTCCCATGAACCGCTGTCTTTTTGCCGCACAGACACGCGCCGGGTTTGCGGCTTCCAGGTTGGTGTGACGGCGTTTCAGGAGCTGACAGCAGATGAAGACGATCTACGTGGGAAACCTCCCCTTCTCGGCGTCGGAGGAGGAGGTGCGCAGCCTTTTCGCCCAACACGGCAGCGTAAGAACCGTGAAGCTTGTATCGGACCGGGACACCGGCCGTCCCCGGGGCTTCGGATTCGTGGAGATGGACGCGCTGGATGCCTCCAAGGCCATCGAGGCCTTGAACGGCCAGGACTTCGGTGGTCGCACGCTGCGGGTGAACGAAGCCCGCGAGCGTACCGGCGGCGGGCGTTCGCCGTACTTCCGTTAACCTGCATCGGGTGGGCTGGATCAACTCGCCGCAGCCAACCGTCTGGCCGGCCGTGCGCCGTCCACCACCGCCGGATTGCGATCTGCAGGCTATCGCTCCGGCGCGGCGCCGGCCAAGTCGCGGCGCAGCTTGCGTATGCCGGCGCCGGGCCCCACGACCACGAGGATGTCTCCGGTGTCGAGCTTGTGGTTGAAGCCCTTGGTGCTGAAGATCACGTCGTCGCCAATCTCCAGGTCCACCACGCCGAGAACGACCAGGTTGTATTGCTCGCCCAGGTCCACCTCGCGAATATGCCGGCGGTCCAAAAATGAGCTGCGAGGAATCTCGACCTGGGCCAGATGCAGATCTGTCCGCCCGAACAGGACATGCTCCAGGATGTCAGCAATCTGCGGATTCTTCAGGATCTGCCATATCTTGCGCGCGCTGATCTCGTAGGGATCGATGATCTTGTCCGCGCCGGCGGCCTCCAGCTTGGGGATGGCGTCGGGGGTTTCCGCGACGGTGACGATCTTGATGTCGGGAGCCAGAGCCCGCGCGCTGATGACCATGAAGACGTTCTCGGCGTCATCCGGAAACAACGAGAACAGAGTATCCACGTCCCGGCCTATACCGGCTTTCTGCAGCTCCTCGTCCACGCGGTAGTCCACCCAGGCCGTCTTCAGGCCTCTGGCCGCCGCCTCGCCAAGGTTCCGCTCATTGCTGTCCATGACCAGAACCTCATAGTCTCGCGGGTCGAGAAAATTGCTGATCTCCACGGCGAAGCGATAGTAGCCAAACAAGGCGATCTTGCGCTTCATCCCCTCACGCGGCTCCGGACTTCAAGGTGCTCTTCTCCATCTCGTCGCGGAAATGGCGCACGCTGTACTCATGGCCGAAGACCACGAGTACGTCGTCGGTCCGGACCACGAATGCGGACGGCGGGTTGAAATGGAAGCAGCGGCTGCCCATGGAGAACGAGCCCTCTTCGCGGCCGCCGCTGTCCGCCGCCTCCGAGACAACGCCCAGCAGCACCAGCCGGAACTGGAGGAACTTGATCTCCTGCAGCCGCCGGTTCTCCGCGAAGGAGTCGGGCAGCACGCGTATGGTCTCGATTCGAACCCGCCGCTCGCCGCTCAGGATCTGGTAGAGCACGTCGAAGGCCACGGGCTGGTGTATATATTCCGCCGCCGCGTGGCCCACGCCTTCGAAGGGAGTGATGACGTGGTTGGCGCCGGCCAGATAGAGCTTCTTCACGGACTCGCGGCTGTTGGCCCGGGAGATGATCTGAAGCTCCTTGTTCATATGCCGGGTGCTGAGGGTAATGAACACGTTGGTCACATCGTCGCCGGTGATGCACAGGATGGTCTTCACCCGATCCCGGATCCGCAGGTTCTCAAGCAATGCATTGTCGGCGGCGTTGCCTTGTACCGCCAGGTATCCATCGGAGCGGGCCCGCTCCGCGGCGTCCGGGTCCTGATCGACGATGACCAGCCGACCCTTTTCCTGGGCAAGCTTTCTGACCACCATCGCCCCGACCCGGCCGTAGCTGCATACCACGGTATAGTCGCGGCCGCGCTCAATTTCCGAAAATACCTGGGATTCCTGGAGTCCTC
Source organism: uncultured Ectothiorhodospiraceae bacterium (assembly GCA_964461215.1). GTDB lineage: Bacteria > Pseudomonadota > Gammaproteobacteria > JAABTG01 > JAABTG01 > CAYWTP01. Next base: position 31,864 of record CAYWTP010000002.1, read on the forward strand.
GCAGCTTCTCGGCAAACGCTGAGACGATAATGGACGTGGAGAAAGAGATCACGCCGATGCCGGAGACGATCAGCACCAGGGTAATGAGTCGGCCCTCGGTGCTGATGGGCACGATGTCACCGTATCCCACGGTCGAGATCGTCACCAGGGACCAGTAGACCGCGTCGAAGAAATTGTGGATGTGGGTGCCTTCGCGGCCGCCTTCGAACATGTAGATGGCAGTGCTGGCCGCGAACACCACGAAGCCGATGAAGATCCCCAGCGTGTAGAGCTCGAAGCGCTTCTCGGCCAGCACCTTGGCGAATTCGTGGACGCTGCGGGCATAGCGGAACAGCTTGAACAGGCGGAACAGCAGGAAGATCCGCAGGATTCGGAACGGCCGGTAGCTCGGCAGAATGGCTAGCAGATCGATAATGGCCAGGGGCTGGGTAGCATACGCCAGCTTGGAGCTCAGCATCTCCTGCAATGCCAGGCGCAGGCGAAAGCGCGTGTTGAGGAACTCGGCGCGCTCGTAGTGCTCAATAACGATGGCGTGGGCACTGTTATAGATCCAGGCCCGCAGCAGATACTCCACCACGAAGATCAACGTGGCGGCGACTTCGAACACGTGCAGGGGGTGACCGGGTGGATGCTTGACGTCGTGCACCAGCAGCAGCACCGTGGACAGCACCAGGGCAATCATGAATACGTCGAAGTACGGGCGCAGCGGCGACTGGGTGTGTTCCAGCAGGTCGTAAAAGAATGACTTGGTGCGCCGGTAGCCTTTGGACTCCTCCAGGTAGTAGCAGAAGTGAATGATGCGCTTGGTAAGGACGTCCATGGACTCTCACGGCTGTCGTGTCAAATTCGGCGCCCGCGGGTGTCGCAGGCGCGGCGTTGTTTCCGAAGGCTTTGCACGCGGCACGCCTTGCCAGGGGGCATCGGCTACGATAGCACAAGACTCTTCGGGCGCCGTAGTGAGCCGCCGAAGACATTTATGGCATGCGCTAGGGTGGCTAGAAGGGGCACATACGTAGGATCTTTAGGCCGTGCCGTCCATGTGAGGCCCGCAGGACACGCCGTGAACACGTCCGTGTGGGCTCGGTCGCAGCATCCCTGCTGCTCACGGTCCTGCAAACCTCACATGGACACCGCGTACTTTGCTTAAGAACTAACCTATGAGAAGGGGCATGTAGCCGCGATGGGTATGACACGAGGCGAGGGCTTGGCATGCTTTCGGCTGGCGCGATTGTGGTGAACGAGATGATTGACACCATCCACCATTCGGTAACGCTCTGAACGCCTCATGTCTCACTCCTCCTCATGAGTCACGAGTCACGCACCCGCCCCGTGGGGACCCCCCGTTCGTCGATAATCTCATGCCGCTCCAGCCACTCCCGCGCCTCCGGGGCGTCGGCTTCGAACCACGCCCGGGCCGAGCCCAGGCGGAAGCTGTAGCCCCAGGCGTCCATGTCCTGGAACATACGCTCCCGGCCCATGGCCGGGAGTGAATCGGCCAGCAGGACCTGGAGGTAGCACACGGCATCCTCCTCTTCGTAGCCGCCCCCTGCGTCCGTGTGTAGCTGCGCGCGGCGAGCCGCATCCATGCACACGAAATGGCAGGCCTCATGCAGTGCCGAGTGCACGGGGGTATCCGGCCGCAGATGCAGCGCGTTGCCGACGAGGCCCGCTTCGGAGTCCCCCCAGAAGCTGCCGGGAATGGAGGCGCCCGCGGCCACCGGCACCAAGCAGAGCCCGAACGGAGCGAGCAGACGGTCGAGGATTCCGGGCTGCAGATCGGCGCACAGCAGAACGCTCATGGTCCCGCCTGCGGCACGTGGAATGAGGCGGGAGGCTGCCCCGCCATGTGCCGCTCCCACATCATCCGGTAGGCCTGCTCCAGGTGGCGTACCGTGCGGGCGGTGTCGAATAGCGGGTGGGACAGCCGATTCCGGGCGAGCCGGGCGCGGACGGATTCGAGCTTCTCGGGATGTGCCGCCAGGGTGAATGCCTGCTCGGCGTAAGACTCCGCAGTGTCCGTGATCAGGTCCGGCAGCCCCAGCGCGGTGAGGAGGCTCGCGGCGACGCGGCTGGGAGGCCGCTCGCCGGCACAGGTAAGAACGGGAAGCCCCGCCCACAGGGCATCGCAGGCGGTGGTCATGGCGTTGAAATCGAAGGTGTCCAGAAACAGGTTCGCTAGACTATAGCGGGCCAGATGCTCCTTCTTGCGCGGTAGCCGCTCGGCAAACACCAGGCGCTGTGGCGCCACGCCGCGGGCTGCCGCCTCGCGGCGCAGATTCGGTGCCGCCTGCCGTCCCCCAACGTTGAGCCACAGGACGCTGCGGGGAAGCCGCCGCAGCAGATCCATCCACACGCCGAACACCACCGGCTCGATCTTGTAGGCATTGTGAAAGGCGCAGAAGACGAAGCCCTCCGGGGGCAGGCCGAGTTGTCCCCGAGCGGGAGGCATCTCGTTGATGAGCTGCTGATCATCGTAGATGAAGAAGGTGCCGGGTAGGTACACCAGCTTCTCGCCCCACCGATCCTCGACGCCTACAGGTGTGGCCACGGCATCGGTGAGGCGATACTGCATGAACTCGGCCCCCATGGTGCCCGGCATCCCCAGATAGCTGACCTGTATCGGGGCGGGCTGCATGGCCAGGATCTCGGTGCGCGAGAACGTGGTATAGCCGGCGAGATCCACCAGGATCTGGATCCCGTCCGCCCTGATCTGTCGGGCCGCCTCGGCGGCGTCCAGGTGCTGGAGGTCGCGGAACACGTCGCAGCCCTTCTCGATGTCGCGGCGGTAGCGACTGCCGTCGTCGGGTTGCAGGGAGTAGCCATAGATCTCGAACTGGGTGCGATCGTGCAGAGCGTACAGTCGGCGCGTGAGCTGCCCGTTGGGGTGCTCCCGGAAATCCGGAGAGATATACCCAATCCGCAGCCAGCCCGCGTCAAAGTTGGTGTGCAAGAAGGGCAACTCTGCCTCACCCTGTACGCTGGCCTGGACTCCTGCCGAGACAGTGCGCGCCAGCAGCGCCGGCAGCTCGTGAGACAGGGGCAGGGCCAGGCCGTGGTAGACCAGGGATCGCTCGGAAATGGGACTGCCCTGGCTCGCAGCCTCGCGGATGAACCGCTCCATCGTGTTCAGGTAACGCTCGCGGTCGCCCCAGTCGCAGCGCAGCAGCCGCTCCCAACCCGCATTCAGGTAGATGGGGCGCGGGTCGGGTGAGCCGGGGCCATAGACGTCGGCGAAGCCCTGGGGGTCCAGGCCCCGGGCGGCTTCCAAGCCGGCGCGGGACTCCGCTAGGCGGCCCAGGGCAGCCAGGGCGAAGGCGCGCTGCATGGCGGCCCGCGGATGGCCAGGGCTCAGTGCCAGCGTCCGCTCGCTTGTTTCGAGCGCTGCCGGAAAGTGGCCTAACGCGAACAGGACCTCGGCCTGCGTGCTGTGTACCTCGGCCACGTCTGGGCTGATCTCGGCCAGCCGGTGGTCGTTGGCCCGGGCCTCTCCGGAGCGGCCCAGAGCAAGCAGCACCACGCCCCGGCGAAGGAGCGCGCCGGCATGTCGTGGCTCCAGGTCCAGCACCGCGTCGAAGCCGGCCAGGGCCTCTTCCAGCCGCCCCAAGGCGGTCAGGGCCACGGCGCGGTCGAAGGCGGCACCAAGGTTGCGCGGGTCGAGCTTCAAGGCCTCGTCGGCGGCAGCCAGGGCCGGCGCGAAGCGCTTCAGCGCCAGCAGAACCTCGGCTCGATTCAAATGAGCCGCGGCCATGCCCGGATGGGCGCCGGCCAGGCGGTCGTTGTTGGCCAGTGCCTCCTCCATCCGGCCCAGCTGGGTCAGGACCACGCCGCGATTGAGCAGCGCGTCCGCAAACCGCGAGTCGTGGGAGAGGGCCGCATCATAGTGCTCCAGGGCTTCCGCCTGACGCTGCAGGTGCTCCAGAACCACGCCGGCGTTGGTCAGTAGCTGCGGATCAGCGGGACTGAGGGCCAGAGCCTGACGGTAGCCGTCCAGGGCTTCGGCCTGGCGGCCGAGCACGGATAGCATGTTGGCGCGCGCGCTGTGGGCCTGGACGTTGGAGGGCCCGGCGTCCACTGCACGGCTGAAGGCTTCCAGGGCCTCAGGAAACTTTCCCAGCAGGTGGCGGGCGACGCCCAGCAGGAACCATGCCCGGGACTCGGCGGGGCTGATCTCGCAGCAGCGCAGCAGCAGCGGCTCCGCGACCACTGCTCTCCCGCTCTCCAGCAATGACCAGGCATAGTCGATGTCAGTAGTAGGGCGGCTCATGGGGGTGTGGGCGGTCGCAGTGGCTGCAACCTACCGGACGCGGGTAGTGGGAGGCAAGCCGTGGAGGGGCTGAACGCCGAACATCGCCATCACCGGACGCTGAATGATGCCGGAGCCAGCCCCGCCGCGTGCCGCTCCCACATGATTCGGTAGGCGGCTTCCATGTAGCGTACGGTGCGCTCGGTGTCGAACAGCGGATGGCTCTGCCGGCTTGTGGCGAGCCGATCACGCATCGCTCGCAACCGGTCCGGATGGGTGGCCAGATGCAACGCCTTCGCCAGATAGGCCTGGGGCGAGTCGGTGACCAGCTCCGGCAGTCCCACCGCGTGCAGCAGGCTGGCGGCAATCCTGCCGGCGGTGGCCTGCCCCAGAAAGGTCAGCAGCGGCAGGCCGGCCCATAGGGCGTCGCAGGCGGTGGTGTGGGCGTTGTAGATGAAGGTGTCGAGGAACAGATCCGCCAGCCGCTGCCGTGCCAGGTGATCGGGCAATCCCACCCGGGGGGCAAAGACCAGCCGCCGCGGGTCCACCCCTCGAACAGTCGCCTGGGCGCACAGGTTTCCGCGCGCCTGCGGGCCGGGATCGAGCAGCCATAGCACGCTGCCGGGCAGGCGCGACAGCAGATCCATCCACACGGCGAAGCCCACCGGCTCCAGCTTGTAGGCGTTGTTGAAGGCGCAGAACACGAAGCCCTCCTCCGGCAGGCCGTGGGCATGCCGCGGCGGCGTGTCCGGCGCAATGGGCTGGGCGTCGTCGTAGGTGAAATACGTGTGGGGAAGGAACACCAGCTTCTCCCGCCACCAGCGCTCGCTGCCCGCCGGGGTGACGAGGGCATCGGTGAGCCGGTACTGGACGAAGTCCGCGCCCATGGTCCCTTGCAGGCCCATGTGGTTCACCTGCACCGGCGCGGGCCGCAGTGCCAGGATCTCGCTATGGGCGAAGCTGGTATAGCCGGCCAGATCTACCAGCACCTGGATGCCGTCGGCGTGGATGCGCTGGGCCGCCTCGACAGCCGCCAGCCCGTGCAGCTCACGGAACACGTCACAGCTCTGCTCAATATCCCGCCGCAGGCCGCTGCCGTCATCCGGGTGCAGGGAGTAACCGACGATGTCGAAGGCCGCGCGGTCGTGCAGGGCATAGACGCGGCGCATGAGTAGCGCGTTGGGATGCGCCGTGAAATTGGGCGACAGGTAGCCGACGCGCAGCCGTCGCGTCGTGCCAGACCAGCGTGTAAACGGCGCCGCCTCGCGCAACGCCGTCGCCTGCACCGCCCGGGCAACGCCTGTGGCCAAGCTCAGCCGGGTCGCAGGTGACAGGGGCAGGGAAAGCGACTGGAATACCAGTGCACGCTCTGGAATCGCGCGGCCTGCCGCTGTGGCCTCGTCCACGTAGCCATCGAGCTCGTCCACATAGCGTTCCCGATCGCTCCAGTCGCAGCGCATCTGCCGCTCCCAGGCCATCTGCAGGTAGATCAGCCGTGGATCGACGCGCTCGGTCAGCGGCGAGTGCAGTGCCGCGAAGCCCTCCGGGTCCAGTGCCCGGGCGGCCTCGAAGGCGGTCTGAGACTCATCCAATCGCCCGAGCGCGGCCAAGGCCAGACCGCGGTCAAACGCGGCCTTCAGGTGTCCCGGATGCAGGCTCAGTGCCCGGTCCGCGGCCGCCAGGGCGGGCTCGAAGCGGTGCAGCGCCAGCAGGACCTCCGCCCGGTTGAAGTGGGCATCGGGAAGGTCCGGGTGAGCGGCCGCGAGGCGGTCGTTGTTGGCCAGGGCCTCCTCCAGCCGCTCCAGGCGGATCAGGAGCACGCCGCGGTTCATCAGCGCCGGCGCATAGTCGGGCACTTGTCGCAGGGCGGACTCATAGTGCGTCAGGGCCTCGCCGTCGCTGCCCGTCTGCTCCAGGACGATCGCCAGGTTCACGTGAAGCTGCGCGTCCAGGGGGCTGCGGCGCAGACACTCACGGTAGCCTTCCACGGCCTCGGCCACCCGCCCAAGCAGGGCCAGCATGTGTGCCCGCGCGCTCAGGGCCTGCGGATGGGACGGGTCGTGGTGGATGCTCTGCTCAAAGGCCGCCAGCGCGCCCTCGAGCCTGCCCTGTTGGTGGCGGGCGGCACCCAGCAGGAACCAGGCCCAGCCGTCGCCCGGCGACGCTTCGCACCAGCATGCCAGCAAAGACTCCGCCTGTGCGGCCTCCCCGTTTTGCAGGAGGGACGAAGCGTGCCGGATGTCGTGATCAGCTTCGGGCACGGGGTGCTCTATTGACGGTTTCTCCGCCGTGACACGCCACAGGCAGACGCCGGCGCGGTAGGAGGCTGGGAGGGTTGCGCCGGCACAGACATGCGATCCTTCAAGCCGTTGGCGGCCACCATGGCCGGCCATACGATGCCCAGCACACTGGAGCGAGGGAGGAGTGCCTCCAGCGCGCGAAGGGGACTTGAAGGGACGAGCCTTTCCGGTCCCCTCGCCGGCAACCGGGTCAATAGATGATGCGGCCCGCTGCGAAGATCGGATCAGTTCTTCTGGAAGGCCGCCGTACCCGCCATGTCCCCCCCGGCGCTCGCGGCGTCCAGATTGTTGATCCGGTAGCCGAGTCCGGCACGGGCGGCGCCTGCGCCGGCGAAGAAGCCGGACATGCTGGCGGAGCAGCTGGAGGCGCAAAGCGAGCCACCGACGGCGCCGCTGCCCGTGCTGACGCTGAAGGTGGGATCGGTTCCGCCCGCGCTGAAGCCGCTCAGCGATGCCCCGCTGATGCTGACATTGTCCCCGTTCGCAAACTGCCAGGCCATGTTCAGACTGCCGTTGCCAGAGTCGAAGTTGACCCCCATGTTCCCGGTAATGGTCGCGGTGCCCAGGGTGGCTGCGAGGGTGTCGTCGCCGTAGACCGGTGCCGTATACCCCATCAGGGAGTAGGTAGCCGAGCCGTGGGGCAGCTCGGGTGTGGGGATGCCGGCCACGTAGGCCAAGCCGGCGCTGTCGTTGCTGAACGTGAAGCTGTTCGGCGAGCAGCAGGTAATTACACCGCTCTCGGTAATGGTGGGCGGGTCGACCCAGCGGCCCCAGGTGATGATGTCGTCGCCGCCGGCCCGCTGCAGCTTGGCGTCGCCGTGATCGGCCATGATGCCGCCCGTGCTCGTGAAGTCGGTGATGGCCCCGTTGGCGTCGAAGTGCGCAGTAACGCCCTCGCCGCCGTCAATCGTGTACTGACCGGAAATGCCACCTTCGACGCCGTCGGCGTAGGCATAGGTCAGGATGCCGTTGTCCGAGGACATGTCAGGGTGCTCAGTGCCGAGCTGGACAAGGGTCTGATCCCCGGCCACGAAGGTGGTCTCTTCGGACTGGGTGATGGCCTGGTTGATACCCTCCACATCGATCTCGATGCCCTGAGCCCGGAGAGTCTGAATCACCGAGTCGAGGTTCTTCACGTAACCCTGGTCGCCGATGTACAGGAGCTGGCAGCCGGCGTTGTTGCAGATCTCCACCCGGCCGTGACCTACCGTCACCGTCAAGCTGTTGCCCAGCTCGGCCAGGTACTCCGTGCCGCGGATGCCGATGGTGGCTACCGGCGTACGCACCCGGTAGGCGTTGCGGTGCGCTCTGCCGATGAGGCCGGTGATGGTGCGGAATCCCCCCCGGAGCAGGCTGAAGAAGCTGCGTTCCTTGCCGTCGGACTTGCCTTCGTAGTTGTACGAGTCGACACGGAACTGGCTGTTGGGCTGCACCGACACCTTGGCGCCGTCACTGAAGCGGAGCTGGGCCAGACCGACGGCGGTCTCGATAGTGTCGCCGGCAAGCACCGGGGCGCCCTTCGTCAGGGGCCGGCGCTGCCCATCGGCGCCAATGGCGACCACCTTGCCGAAGGCGAAGTCTACGCGGCCGGCCGCGGCAAAGCCTGTGACCGGCAACGCGGCGGCGATGAGGGCCGCCAGGGCGGCCCGCTTGTTGAGCTTGAACTTGTCGCTGGGAGGCATGCTCGCTACTCCTTGCCGGTTATTGGAAGTCGCGGCGTAAGGTGACGTAGACCATGGTGCGGTTGTAGTCGCTGACCGAAACGTTGGAGTTGTTCCGCGAGTAGCTGATCTGCGGCGTCACACTCCAGCCCCGGGCCGGCACATAGCGTACCCCTGCCCTCAAATCGTAGTAGTTGTCGCGTCGAGAGACCAGAAACAGCGGCGTGGTGCCGTCGTAGTTGCGGTGCTCGGCGCTGGCCGCGCCGAAGATCAAAGTCTTGGCGTTCGCCCTGGCCTGGGCGCCCAGCCGCAGCCCGTACAGCTTGTTGCTCAGATAATCGACACCCGAGGCCAGCGCGTTCTCCTTGCCCACGTAGGCGCCTGCGTAGACCACCGGCGCCCAGTCACCACCCAGCGCCCGGGCATAGGCCGCGCCGGCCACATACCGGTTGGCGTTCCTCTGGTCGTTGGCGGGCGAGGTGTCCGTATTGGCATAGTCGAGCCGGGTGATCTGGGCGTAGGCGCTTACCTGGTTGTTGCGGTCCAGGTTGCGCTGCCATTGGCCTACCAGTGCGTACGCGTCCCGATAGGTGTTGCGATCCAGGGTAAACCGCTCTCCCTGCAGGCCTACGGTATAGGTGTCCTCACCCTGGCTCAGGGCCAGCGCGACGTCGGCGTTGACGCCGCCGGTGTCGAATCGAGAGTTGTCGCCCGCGTTCCAGCGCTGATTCACGGCGCCGTTGGCGAGCAGGGTCAGTCGGTCGGACAGGGCGTGCTTGACGCTGGCGCCGGCCGTCACGCGGCCGAAGTTGGCGCTGCTCTTTCTGGCCGTCGCGTCGAGGGTGGCGGTGAAGGCACCAAAGGGCGTGGACAGAGCGACCGCACGCTCGGAGGTGGCGCTGTTGACGTTGCTGTCGTGCCCCAGGGTCAGGGACAGGTAGCCCGTTACCTTGGTGGTTTCCGGCGTCTGAATTCTCTGGATGGCGTCCAAATAACGCTGGATGGTCGCCTGGGCGGCAGGTGGCGGACCTTCCTTCCTGACCGCTTCCAGCTCTCGCTTGGACCGGTCCAGCTCCCGCAACTCGAAGTAGGCCCGGCCAAGCTCGGCTCTGGCCTGGGCGTGATTGGGGTTGACCGCCAGCACCCGCTCCAGGGCGAACACCGCCTCGGCCGGCTGGCCGCTGTCGAGGGCTGCGATGCCGAGGAGGTAGTCGTAGTCAGGATTACCCGCCCTTTCCGATTCATGGGGGGCGAGCAGCGCGTAGGCGCTCTTGGCATCACCGCTGGTCATCAGACTGTTGGCCTGGTCCAGCAGGTCGTCTGCGGAGGCCAGACCCGGAAGAGCCACCAGCAACAGCGCTACGAGCGCCGACCGAAACAGAGCTGAGCTTCGCATAGGTCTCTACTACCCCTTGTTCCCCCCAGCCGCGTGCGGCGTGGAGCGGAGCGTGTTGGATGCCGGAAACCCGTTCACGGGTTCCCCCCTCTCGTTCCGGCGGACACGGACACCGCCACAGATGTTAAGTTATTGCAACAATTGTTGTTTTCCCGCAATGGTAGCCTGCCGTCCCGACTTCCGCAAGGGGGGCTGGGCAGTCATTGCATGCGGACGGATTGGTGCCTGCGCTCGGCGATGATTAATCCGCCGCGGCGACCTGCGCCGTGGTGTCCTGCGCCGCTCGTTCCGGCGGTGGTGTGGATGCCTGCGCGCCCGTTCCTGATCCCGTGGTGATGGGCTCCATTCCTGACGGATTGGTGAATTGGTCGTTCAAGGTCTGGACATAGCGATCGGCGTCGGTGAGCACCCGGGTGATGCGTTTGCGCGCGATGCGGCCCCAGCCCACCGGAGCGGTGAAGAAGACCGAATGCAGCGGCCGGGTGTTCTTGCGGAAGGCATGCACCAAGGCCTCTCGGGTGTGATCGTGGTGGATGTCCTTGCCCAGCCGTCTGGCGATGCCGGTGGCGGCGATCCGGCGTACCGAGTAGTGCAGATAGCCGGCTCCTACCACCACGGCGGCCAGCAGCGCACCCAGGCCCAGGGTGCCCCAGGTGCCGATCTGCTGCAGCCACGGCGGGGCGAAGTGCAGGCCCTGCCAGTAGCCGGCGTGGATGCTCCACGCCAGCAGGGCCACCAGTATCAGGCCGAAGACGATGCCGTCACCCCACAGCACTCGGCGCTTCCAGCGTTCCTTGGCCGCCCGCAGGCGAGGAACCAGGTCATTCTCGATGTTCTTGGCGGTCTTCTCCAGCACCCCGATGATGCGATACGCGCGCTCCACCTCGACCTGCTGCATGCGGCCGTGGATCTCGGACAGATCGGCGTCACGCTTGGCCTCGAAGCGGGCGCGGCGGGTGGGATCCTCGATGGGGATCGCGGCCTCCGGACTGTAGATGCGGTAGAAGCGCCCGGCCGTGAGCCCCTTCTGCGCCAGTGCGCGCTGCCAGGCGGCAAACACCTCCTCGGGGTTGTCCTCCCGGGCGGTGGCGTCGATCTGATTCAGGATATACAGAAACTTGTTGGAATCCGGTCGCCGGATGGTGTCGGCCACCAGGTGCTGCAAGGTGTCGTGCATGGCTCCCGGCTCCGGGTGGCGCGCGTCGAAGAACACCAGCACCAAGTCCGACAAATCGATGATATGGTCGGTGATCCGCAGCGTCGAGGTGCGCTGGGCATCGGCGTCGAAGCCCGGGGAGTCGATGATGATCTTGGCCTTGAGCTGGCTGCCGGGGCAGGTCTTGAGCTGCAGGTATGCGTCGACCCGGCGGCCTTCGCCGGATGCCACCGCTTCGATGTCGGCGCTGATCTGGTAGAAGGGAAACCGGGGATCGGCATCCAGGGCCAGACCGGGCAGGGTCCGCGGCGTGGCGTCACTGCTGAAGCAGATCACCGTGAACTTGTCGTCCACCGCCTGGTTGCCAGTGGACTGCAAGGGCTGGCCCAGGTAATGGTTGATGAAGGTCGATTTGCCAGAGGAGAAGGTGCCAAGTACCGAGATCAGCGGCC
>CAYWTP010000003.1:0-40273 GCA_964461215.1 uncultured Ectothiorhodospiraceae bacterium
GACAACGGCGCGCCCGCCAACCAGCCGCCGGTGGCCGATGCCGGGGGCCCGTACAGCGGCACGGCCGGCGCGGCGGTTAGCTTCAACGGCTCGGGCTCCAGTGATCCCGACGGCAGCATCGCCAGCTATTCCTGGACCTTCGGCGACGGGAGTACCGGCAGCGGCGTCAGCCCCAGCCATACCTATACGAGCGCCGGCACCTACACGGTAGGGCTGATGGTGACCGACAACCAGGGGGCGACGGCCAGCGCCAGCACGACGGCCGCCATTCAGGCGCCCGCCAACCAGCCGCCGGTGGCCGATGCCGGGGGCCCGTACACCGGCACGGCCGGCGTGGCGGTCAGCTTCAACGGCTCGGGCTCCAGTGATCCGGACGGCAGCATCGCCAGCTATGCCTGGACCTTCGGCGACGGCGGTACCGGCAGCGGCGTCAGCCCCAGCCACACCTATGCAGCGGCCGGCACCTACACGGTTGGCCTGACGGTGACCGACAACCAGGGTGCTACCGCCAGTGCCGGCACCACGGCCACTATCAGTGCCAGCGGCGGCGGCGGTACCGCAGGCCCGACCGCGCGGGGTGATGAGTATGCCACCCCGGTAGGCACCACCCTGACGGTCGCCGCCTCGCGGATCTCCGGCGTGCTGTACAACGATTTCGGTGGCAGTGGCGCCCTCACCGCACAGCTCGTCAGTGGCCCGAGCAACGGCACCGTGGCGCTGAACGCCGACGGCTCCTTCACCTACACGCCGAACAGCGGCCTGAGCGACAACGACAACGACAGCTTTACCTACCGGGCACGCGACGGCGCCGGGGACCTGTCGCAGGTCACTACGGTGAACATCCACATCCTGTCCAGGCAGCAGGACTTCAAGATCCTGATGAACTACGAGCTGGGCATGCACTGCACCGGCTTCGAGTTCGCGTACTGCTGCGTGCTGCCGCCCTACAACTCGATTCTGGCGCAGGTGGTCAAGCCCCAGACGACCTCCAGCCCGCGGTCCAACGCCGATTTCCCGCGCCTGCTCGAGGGTGACCCCACCAACGGCGTGGATGCGCTGGGCCGCGAGACCGTGCTGCGTGATTTCGACGGCAGTGGCAACTTCCAGAAGTATTACCTGGAGTACTACCACGACGCGCAGCCGCGCCGAGAAGGTCAGGGCAAGACCCAGACCAGCACCTTGATCAGCGACGTTGAGGGCAACTCGATGCTCTACAACGGCACCGTGTACGACTCGGCGGCGGTGGACGCCAACGGCAAGTTGATCACCGGCAGCTACAACGGCGCCGACGGCGTGGTGCTGGGCAACCGCAGCTACGCCGACCCCACCGACAATTATGCCAACGGCTGGTTGAACCACCTGTATATCTACGCCGGTCTGGATGGGGCGAACCCGAACAACTCCAGCCTCGAGAAGGACAAGATCCGGCTTGGCGTGACCGGCATGGTGGAGTATCCGAAGAATGTGGGCGCCGCCCTGCAGCCCATGGGGCCGAACGGCAACGTGAGCGGCTTCGACAACGTGTTGACCTTCTCCGGCGACACCGGCACCGTGGTCTATACGCAGATGAAAGTGCTGGAGAACCTGCCGATCATGCTGACCTCGCCGCGGATCTGGGAGGCGCTGGGTCTGCCGCTGACGCCGTTCGAGGACAGCATCGATTTCTTCGCCGATCCGGGATCGGTCGACGAAGAGTCCATCCGTCCGTACGTGTCGATGAAGGCGGCCCTGCACGTTGCTAACTGCAACACCAGCACCCACGCCTGCACCAAGGGTGCGGCGGTACTGGGCAGCAACGGCAAGCCGATCATCGGTTTCGGCACGGCGCCCATCGACATCCCCAACTGCGAGCGTTGCCACGGCGCGCCGGCCATCAACCCGGACACGGGACTGCCGAACCAGAACAGTCCCAACTACGTGCGCCGCCCCGGCGGTGGCGACCCGGTGATCGATGGCGGGGGGAACACGGTGGACCTGGAGGCCCTGACCGACCTCGAGATCAGCTACTGGAAGGCGTACTACGGGCTGACGGCGGCCGACTCGGACTGGTATCCGCGGCTCAAGGGTGCGGCCATCAACATGATGGTGCTGCACGATGCCGACAACGGTACCAGCTTCACCGCCAACTACCCGGCAACGGGCAGCAATCCGCTGAACCTGCCTCAGAGCAAGCTGGCGATCTTCCAGAACACGCGGCTCGGCCACGAGAGCGTGATCTGCCAGAAGTGCCACGCCGACAACGTGATTGCGGTGGTCAAGTCGGCGACGCATAACGGCGCGCTGATCCCGCCCATCACCGAAGCGATCCACTGGACGCACCGCGAGAAGTCCGAGGGCGGCGTCATCACCTTTGCCGATGCCACGGGACGCAGTGGCGGGTGCCAGGGCTGCCATCCGGCGCATCGTTCCGACGGCGTGATGGACGGCTACCCGATCACCCGGGGCGGCGACAACGTCAATGCCGCCGGCGACAACCGGCTGGCCAGCGGCGGCTGCTTCGTGGGCCGTGATGTGCACTCGAATCCGATGAAGGACGTGGACGGGGCCGAGACACCGCAGCACCTGAACGCGGTTGGCCAGTGGCTGTCGGCCAACGTGTTCCGCAACCAAGCGGGACTGGCCGGCAGCGATACGGACGTGCGCGGCCTGTGGTGCACCAACTGCCACACCCAGCTCAGCCAGGAGATCTGGAAGAAGGAGGACTGCACCGACCTCATCCACGGCGACTGCATCACCAATCCGCGTGGTGATTCCAGCCTGTCGGCGCTGGCCTCGGATCTGGGCATCACGACGCAGCAGGCCATCAACTGGCTCGATCCCAAGGACCCGGCGGTGCAGCCCGCGGGCGTACCGCAGGTGACGGCGGATCTGACCCACGCGGTGTGGGACGGCAGCATCGCCGATGCCGATGTGGCCACCATCGAGGTGCGCAACGGGCAGCCTTACGGAACCACGGACGCCGACGGCGACTTCTCGGTGCGGATTCTGGACTTCTGCACCACGCCTGACTGCGTGGCCGCGGCCCAGGCCAAGCTCGACGCCGAAGGCAACGGTGGAACGGCCGTGGCCGTGCCATTCTCTGCGGCCGACGACGGACGCGATCACTGGCTGGCGGCCGGCGAACCCCACTGTGCTGACTGCCACGCGGCGCCGTACGTGGAGCAGAGCGGCAACATCAACGCCTTCCCGCCGTTCAACTATCCGCGCAAGGCCAGTCTGATGCGCTACTCGCGCGGTCATCAGGACATCAGCTGCCAGGGCTGCCACGAGTCCATCCACGGCCTGTATCCGGTGACGCCGACCATCGACGCCACCAGCTACGCCCAGGCCGCGTCGTTGAACTACGACGGCTCGCACGGCCCGCTGAAGTGCGGTACCTGTCACCCGGTCGGCAGCAACGGGATCCCGACCTGGATCCGCACCAGCGGGGCGATCGGTCGCCAGATCAACGGAAGCTTCGACAGTGCCGTGGGCTGGGCGCACACCTTCACGGACGAAGCCAGCGTGCTGGATGGTGCCTGCCAGAACTGCCACGGGGTGCAGGGCAGCAACTGGTCGGAGATCAAGAGCACCAATCCCGATGGCGAGTGGCTGCGGCATGCCATGGACGGACGGGCCTCGCGTCAGCTCATGGATAAGGCGCAGATCGAAGCCACGGGCCATGTGTACGGTGATCCAGCGGTTCAGGATCCGCGTACCACGCTCTGCCGGGGCTGCCATGGGGACGAGTGGAACAACGTCTCCTGCGGCAACAGCGAGTGGCGCCAGCACCTGAGCCAGGGCCGTGTCTCGGAGATCGTCTGGGAGTACGTGTCCAAGCAGCGCACCGGCGGCACATGCGGCTGGTAAGCTGGCCTGGTTCCGCCCGGACTCCGGTCCGGGCGGGTTCTGTCTACGGATGGAGGGGAACCGCGTTCCCCTCCATTTTTCCCATCCCGAGCTTCCCGTCGTTTACGGCTCCACTTTCAATTCGGGTGGCCGGCGTTTGCCCGCGATTCTCAGGCGTTCCCGCGATAGAGGTAGCGAATCATGCGTTCAACTTCCACGGCATTGGCCGTCTTCTCTGCCTTTCTCATTCCCGCAATCCTCGCCCCGGTCCTGGCGGCGGAGCCTGGCGATGTGATCGCCCGGGTGGGCGACCAGACCATCACCTTCAGCGAGATCAACACCATGCTCAACAGCTCGGCGGTGGTCGGGCTGTCGATTCCGGCGTTGGGTACACCCGAGCGCGACACCGTGCGCATTACCCTGCTCGACAAGTTCATCAGCGCCAACCTGCTGTACCTGGATGCGCGCAAGCACGGCTTGGAGAAGGATCCGGAATACCGGCGTGACCTGCGCCGCTTTGCCGACGGCGTGCTGGCGGGGCTGTACACCCGGCACCATGAGGAGGCGGACGTGCGTGTGAGCAACGACGAGATTGAGGCTTTCTACAAGAAGAACATCAAGCCCGGGAGCGAGCTGACCGATCAGGTCCGCACCGTCATCGAGGCGACCCTGCGCAGAGACAAGCTCAAGCAGGCGCGGAGCCGCTTGCAAGCGGGCTTGCGCAAGGGGGTAAAGATAATTGTCTATGACAAGGCCATCGACCCGGCAGGGGACAAGGTGCGCGCCGACGCCGAGCCGGTGGCCCGGGTAGGCGACGAAACGCTTACCTGGGGCGACGTGAAGGCCCAGCTCATCGCGGCGGGCAAGGGCGCGATCCGGGCCGACCCATTGGCCATGGAGAGCGAGGCCCGCAGGACCGCGCTTGAGCGCGCGATCGATGCGCGCATCCTGGCGGCGAAAGCCCGTGCCGAAGGTTTGGAGCGGGATCCGGTGTACCGGGCGCGCTACGACGAGTACCGCAAGACGTCCTTGATCAACCTCTACCGGGAGCGGCTGGTCGAGCGCATGCAGCCCAGCCAGGCGGAGCTGGCGGCCTACTATGACAAGAACCGGGACCGGATCATGGAGCCCGAAGCGCGCAAGGTGCAGATCGTGGTGCTTAAGACGCGCGAAGAGGCTGAGCGGATCAAGGCGGACATCGAAGCGGGCAAGCTGACCATGTACCAGGCTGCGCAGGGCAATTCCATCGCGTCCAAGGCCAAGGAGGACCTCGGTGAGATCGGCTGGGTGAACAAGGGTACGTCGCTGCCCGCAGTGGACGCTGTGATCTTCGCGGCCAAGCCGGGTCGGGTCGCGGGTCCGGTGCAGGCCCCGAAAGGCTGGGACCTGGTGAGCGTGCTCGACGTACGCGGGGCACAGTACACCGATCTGAAGGACGAGAAGACCCGCCAGCTTACCCGCAGGCGGCTGGTGCACGACAAGCTGAATCGCTACACCACGGAGCTGCGCGAGAAGCAGTTCCCGGTGACGGTGTACCAGGACGTGCTGGTGCGCCTGGCGCAGCAGGAAGCGAACATGGTCAAGTCGCTGGCCGCCAAGGGAGAAGCGCCGGACTCGGTGACGCACAAGCGCATCCAGGAGATGCAGAAGCTGCTCGGGCATTGAGCAGCGAGTGACAACCGGCTCTTTCTCCTCCGGCAATCGGAGACCCATGCCCCTTGCGGGCATGGGTATTTTCTTGCTTAAAGCACCCGCGTGGCGATCTTGATCCCCTGGTCCTGCTCGCTGGTGTGGACCGAGAAGCCCAGGTTGTCGACGAGCGACAGCATGCGGACATTGTTGGCGAGGATCTCGCCCTCCATGGTGGTGAGGCCGCGGGCCCGAGCCGCATCCATCAGGCCGCTCATGAGGCGCGAGCCGATGCCCTTGTTGCGCCAGTCGTCGGCTACGACCAGGGCGAACTCGCAGCTTCCACCGTCGGGGTTCATGGCGTAGCGGGCGACGCCCACCTCCAGCTCGGCGCCATTAACGCGGACCACGGCGATGAGCGCCATCTCCCTGTCGTAGTCGATCTGGGTCAGGCGCACCAGCATGGTGGGCGTGAGTTCCTGCAGGGTCTGCATGAAGCGGAAGTATTTCGACTCCGCCGACAGCCCGCGGACGAAGGCCTGCTCAATCTGGGCGTCCTCAGGCCGGATCGGGCGGATCACGAGGTCGGTGCCGTCGGGGAGCTGGAAGTGGTACACCAGGTGCGTGGGATACGGATAGATCGCCATGTGCGAGTAGCGGTGGCGCGACGGGGTCTCGAAGTCCACCACCATGCGGGCGTCCACGGCGACTACCGCGGCGTCGTCGGCAATCAGCGGATTGATGTCCATTTCCCGGATCTGCGGCAGCTCACAGACCATCTCCGAAACCCGTAGCAGAACGTCCTCCAGCGCCTTGGCGTTGACCGCCGGCATGTTGCGGAATCTGCCCAGCAGCCGGGCGATGCGGGTGCGTGAGACGAGCCGGTCGACGATGAACCGGTTCAAGGGCGGCAGGGCCACCGCCCGATCGTGAATCACCTCCACCGTGGTGCCTCCGGCTCCGAAGCTGATGACGGGGCCGAAGGCGGTGTCGCGCAGCACGCCCACCATCAGCTCCCGGCCGTTGGGGGCCTGGACCATGCGCTCCACGGTCACCCGCTCGATGCCGGCCTCGGGATACTGGCGGGCGGCTTCGGCCACCAGATCGTTGTAGGTGCTGCGCACGGCCTGGGCACTGCGGATATTCAAGCGTACGCCACCCATGTCGGACTTGTGGCTGACCTTCGAGGAGCTGATCTTCATGGCCACGGGGAAGCCCATGGCTTCCGCCGCGACCAGGGCTTCGTTGGCCGAGTGTACCTCCACGGTCTGCACCACCGGGACATGGAACGCGGTGAGCACCGCCTTGGCCTCCATGGTGGTCAGGGTTTTGCGCCCGTCGGCCAGCACGCCCTCGATAATGAGCTGGGCGCCTTCCACGTCCGGCTCGCTGTGATAGGAAAGCGGTCCCGGAACCTGCATGAGCATTTCTTGGTTGCGGTCATAAGCCGTGAGATAGCCGAAGGCTTCCACCGAGGCTTCCGGCGTGTGGAAGCAGGGCAGCTTGGCGGCGGTGAAGATGGACCAGGCCTCCTCCACTTGGTGCTGCCCCATCCAGCACCCTAGGACGGGCTTGGCGCAGGCGGAGGCAATCTCCACCACCGCGTTGGCGGTCCCGGTCGGATCGCTCATGGCCTGGGGAGTGAGCATGGCGAGCACCCCGTCTACCGCCTCGTCGGCCAGGCACGCGGCCACCGCGTTCCGGTAGCGCTCGGCCGTGGCGTCGCCGAGGATATCCACCGGATTGCCGTGGGACCAGTGCTCGGGCAAGGTCCGATTCAGGCTTTCCAGGGTGCCGGGTGACAGCTCGGGGACCCGCAGTCCCGCCTCCACCGCCCTGTCGGTGGCCATGACGCCCGGACCGCCGGCGTTGGTGACGATCGCCAGGCTGTCACCTCCCACCCGGCAGCCAGTGGACAGGATCTGGGCCGCGGCGAACAAGCCCTCGATGGTCAGCGCGCGGACGGCACCGGCCCGCTCCAGGGCGGCGTCGAACACGTCGTCGGCCCCCACCAGGGCCCCCGTGTGGGACATGGCGGCCCGCGTGCCGGCGGCATGCCGGCCGGCCTTGACGACGATCACGGGCTTCATGCGGGCCGCAGCGCGCAGGGCGCTGATGAAGCGGCGACTGTTCTGGATCCCCTCCACGTAGAGCAGAATGCTCTTGGTCGTCGGATCCACGGCCAGGTAGTCCAGCACATCGCCGAAGTTCACGTCGGCCGCGTCCCCCAGGGACACCACAGTGGAGAAGCCGACGTGGTTGGGCTCCGCCCAGTCCAGAATCGCCGCGCAGATCGCTCCCGACTGGGACAGCAGCGCCAGATCGCCGGGCAGGGCTTTGGCGCGGCAGAAGGTGGCGTTCAGGTGCAGCCGCGGGCGCATGATGCCCAGGCAGTTCGGGCCCAGAATGCGCATGCCGTAGCGCCGGGCGTTCTTCAGTACCACCTGCTGAAGCTGGCGCCCCTTCTCACCCGCCTCGCCGAACCCCGCCGACAGCACCATGGCAGCACGCACCCCCTGCTCGCCGCATTGGACGACGATCTCGGGTACGGTGGCTGCCGGGGTGGTGATGACGGCCAGATCCACCGAGCCCTCGATCTCTTTGATGGTGGGATAGCTGGTCCTGCCTTGCACCTGCGGGTATTTGGGATTGATCGCATAGAGCTCGCCGGCAAAGCCGCCCTCGATGAGATTGGCGAACACCCGCATGCCGACCGACTCGGTCCGGTCGGTGGCCCCGAACACGGCAATGGTGTGGGGAGTGAACAGGCGATCCAGATAGTGCGGACCCATGAGAACGGTTCTCCGTTGCGACACCCAGCGGGCATGGCTGAGCTAAGATTACTGCGAATAGGGGAGCCAGATCATGACCGTTGCCCTCATTTCCCACCGTGACTGCCGTCTCCACGAAACCGGTGCCGATCAGCCCGAGCGTCCGGAACGCCTGTCAGCCGTGGAGGACGCTCTGGTGGTCTCTGGGCTCGACCTGGTCGTGCGCCACTACGAGGCGCCGGCCGCCAGCCGCGAGCAGCTCTGCTGGGTGCACGACGCGGCTTACGTGAACGACATCTTTGCCCGCGCCCCCAGGGAGGGTCTGGTCTGGCTTGCGGCCGACACCGCCATGAACCCCCACACTCTACAGGCGGCCCTGCATGCCGCCGGTGCCGTGCTGCTGGGCGTGGACCTGGTCATGGAAGGCAAGGCCGGCGTGGTCTTCTGCAACGTGCGTCCCCCGGGCCACCATGCCGAGCGGGCGCGCACGTCGGGCTTCTGCATCTTCAACAACGTAGCCGTTGGCGCGGCCCATGCCTTGCGGGTCCATGGTCTGGAGCGCGTTGCCATCGTGGACTTCGACGTGCACCACGGCAATGGCACCGAGGATATTTTCCGCGATGATCCGCGCATCCTGTTCTGTTCCACCTACCAGGAGCCGTACCTGCACGGGGACGATGCGCCCCGCAGCATTCCCGGCCATATCATCAATGTGCCGCTCGGGCCCGGCAGCGACGGCCGCGTCTTCCGCGAGGCCGTCGAGGCACACTGGCTGGAGGCGCTTGCCCGCTTCAGTCCGCAGCTGCTCTTGATCTCGGCCGGATTCGACGCCCACCTGATGGATCAGATTTCGCACCTCCGGCTGAGGGAGCGCGACTATGCCTGGCTCACCGAGCACCTCAAGCAGATCGCCGACGCCCACGCCGGCGGACGCATCGTCTCTGTGCTGGAGGGTGGCTACAGCCTGCCAGCCCTGGGCCGAAGCGTGGCGGCGCACATGGATGCCTTGCTGGGGAACCACTTTGTATAGGCTGTGGGCTGCGGACTGTAGGCTTAGGGTTGAGAAAGCGGGAGGCGCGAGGCGGGCTCGGCCTGGCGTACCGTAGGCCCGCGCCGGGTCCCCGATGCTTTGGGCTTTGGCCGTCGACCGTAGGCCCTTCACGGTAGGGCCGGCTCATACGTAGGATCTTTAGGCCGTGCCGTCCATGTGAGGCCCGCAGGACGCGCCGTGAACACGTCCGTGTGGGCTCGGTCGCAGCATCCCTGCTGCTCACGGTCCTGCAAACCTCACATGGACACCGCGTACTTGGCTTAAGAACTAACCTATGAGGGCCGGCTACCCGGGGGGTGGGCGCCGTACAAGCGGACCGACGCTCGCACCACCCTCTGTGCTCCCCCTCTCTACCTACAAGCCGGCGGTCCACGGCCTACAGCCTGAATCTACATTCTCTCCTTGAGCCACTGGCCGATCGCCGGTGGGATCTCGCGTTGCGCCCGGCCGCTTACATAGATGCCGATGTGCCCGCCCTTGAAGGCGATAGTGGAATAGTCCCTGGTTCCCACGAGCCTGCCCAGGGCAATGGATGAATCCGGTGGTACCAGATGATCGGCGGTGGCGTAGACGTTGAGCACCGGCATGGTAACCTGCTTGAGGTTGACCTCCCGGCCACCGATCTCCAGGCCGCCGGCGACCAGCTGGTTCTGCTGGTAGAAGTACTTGATGAACTGCCGGAAGGTCTCCCCCGCCTGGTCCGGGCTGTCGAAGATCCACTTCTCCATGCGCAGGAAGTTCTTCATCTTGGTGACGTCGTCCAGCATGTCCGTCATGTCCACGTATTTCTGGCCGGTCAGACGGAAAGGCTTCAGCGACAAGAAGGTCCAGTTCAGCAGCTCACCCGGCACGTTGCCCAGCGTGTCCACCATGAGGTCCACATCCAGGGCCTGAGCCCATTGGCCGAGGACGTTGCCCGGGGTGTGGAAGTCGACCGGCGTCACCATGGTGACCAGGTTGCTCACGCGTTCCGGGTGCAGGGCCGTGAAGCACAGACTGAGGGTCCCGCCCTGGCATATCCCCAGCAGGTTGACGCTCGGAAGCTGGTGGCGGCGGCGCACGTGGTCGACGCAACGGCGGAGGTAGCCGTTGACGTAGTCGTCCAGCTCCAGGTACCGGTCGGCCCCGTCCGGGTAGCCCCAGTCGACGAGGTATACGTCCATGCCGGCGTCCAGCAGGCCCCGAACCAACGAGCGGTCTTCCTGCAGGTCGGTCATGTAAGGCCGGTTGACGAGGGCGTACACAATGAGCAGGGGTACCCGTGCCGGCTTGTCGACCCGCGGCCGGTAGTGGTAGAGCACCAGCTTGTCTTCCTGGTACACGGCCTCCCGCGGGCTGACCCCGGTCTCCACCTCACCCACCTGACTCAGCGTGGACAAGCCTTTGGCGAGCTTCTGATTGAACTCGACCACTTCCTGCATGATTTGATCGGGACGCAGCGCAAACATGGTCTAGGCCTCCCCTTTCTTCTTGGGCGGTGCGGGGCGCTTTCTGGGCGCCGCCTTCCTCGTGGTCGTGGGCGATGCGGACGCAGCCGCGGCGGGAGCGGCGGGACTCTGCGCCGCCTTGAGCTCGGCCCGCAGGGAGTCCAGATCCCGGCGCAGGCCTGCCAGGTCCAGGTCCTCGACCTGGCAGGCCAGGGCACGAATCTCCCGGCGCACCTCGTGGACCCGCCGATGGGTGGTATCCAGCTCGCGGCGGGTGGGCATGTTGAGGCTGCTCTGCAGCTCTTCCATCATCTGCTGTTCATGGCGCTTGAGCGCCATCAGCGTGTTGGTGAGCTTGGCCTGGACTTCGGTGAACTCCTTGGTCGTTGTCACCTCGGCATAGGCTTCCTCGCCGCAGTCCACCCAGAGGTCATAGGCGGCCCGCAAGGTCTCGATGCTCTCGCCGCCGCGAGCCATTTTGAGCAGCCGGGCATTGAGAATATCCATGGCCCGGCTGCTGACCTTGCCCAGGATGCTCTGGTAGTCCTGCAATGCCTGGCTATGCTCCAGCCACAGCTCGCCCCACTCCTGGAATTGCTCCTGCCACTCCCGGGTATAGCCCAGGGTTGGCGTGGACAGGAAGTTGCGCAGGGCGCTGCGGAAGGTCTCAGGACCCGGCGGCCCCTCTGCTCGAAGTGCCTTCTCCATATCCCCCGGAAACACCGACATGGAGGAGAGCACCCGGCGCCAGTTGTCCATGGGCATACCGCAGAAAGTGGCGAAGCCCGACCAGGGGTCGCCGCCGGGCTCGGTCTTGCAGAGATCCTGCAGGTGCTGAAGACTGTCTTGCACGGCCGATTGCCAGTCCGTTCCGGCGGCGGAGGCCGACTGTAACCCGTCCAGGAACCGCCAGAACCCCTCGCCTACGCGCATATAGCCCTTGCTCAGGTCGAACAGCTTTCCGGCGACGTCGCGCGTCTCCGACGGCAGCGTTGGGGTGAGCAGCTTCGACCACAGGTCAAAGCCCTCGGCCAGGGTCCGCGGCAGACCTTCGGCGGCCGTGCCAAGGCCGCCACGCGCCATCGGCGTGCCTTGCTGCGCCATCTGGAGCCAGGTGTCCATCAGCTTGCGCTGGGCATCCATCCATGCGTCGGCCCAAAGGTTCGGCGATGCGGGCGTATGCGCCATGGCTGTTCCTCCTCTCGTTGTTATCCAGTCCGGGTTGATTCGGCCGTAGTATAGCATTTGTATTGCGGTGCAGCATAGCTGCGCCGCCGCCATCGGCGGTTCCGGCCAGCCGACACCCAGGTGGCATGCGCCGACACAGTCTGAGGCTTTGGCCTGCCAGGCTTCGTCGAGATAGCCCTCCTCTTCGCTCCAGGCATGAAGTCCTTGACACGTCCCACCCATAGAGCTATGCTGCAATGCAGCACAGATGATGCCCGATCGCGGGCACCCCCAATCATACCCAGGAGGTGTGAGCTATGAAGAACGAATTCTTGGACCAATGGCTTGAGTTCAGCAAGAGTGCAGCCGAGCCTATGATGCGCTTGAACGAGATTTCGGCCAAGGCGATGGAGCAGGTGGCCCGCCAACAGATGGACCTGGCCCGGGACTACATGGATCTGGGCACCCGCAACCTCAAGCTCTTGGGCGAAAGCAAGGATCCCCAGAAGCTGGTTGCCGACCAGGGTCAATTGGTGACCGAGTTCGGCCAGAAGCTGATGGGCCGCGCCGAGGAGTTCATGAAGATCGCCACCGAGGCCCAGACTGCCTTGACGACCTGGGCTGAAGAGGCGGCCAAGAAGGCTGCCGCCGCGACCCAGCCCGCCGCTAAGAAGGCCGGCTGAGGCCGTTTTCCGAGGCACCCCTGCGGGACGGCCGCCGGGCCAACGTCCCTCAGGGTCAGCACCATCGGCGTCGCGCCACGTCTCCCCATCGCCGGGTCGGACGTGGCGCGGCGCCGCTTCAGCGCCTAAACTGCACACGTTCTCAGCTCGGCGGCCGCCCGGCCCCCGTCCGTTGGTTCACGCTATAGCTCTTTAAAGCTTATCGAGAGGGGGAACTATGGAAGATGTCGTCATCGTCGCGGCGGCTCGCACGGCCGTGGGCAAGTTCAGTGGCACCCTTGCCAACCTGCCGGCCAGCGCCTTGGGCACCAGGGTCATCGGCGCCCTGCTGGAGCGCAGCGCTCTGCGGCCCGAGCAGGTGGACGAGGTGATCCTGGGACAGGTCCTGACCGCCGCCGTGGGGATGAACCCGGCGCGCCAGGCTAGCTTGGGGGCCGGACTGCCCATCGAGGTGCCGGCGATGACCATCAACAAGGTGTGTGGCAGCGGCCTGAAGTCCTTGCATCTTGCCGCTCAGGCCATCCGCTGCGGCGACGCGGACGTCGTGGTGGCCGGCGGGCAGGAAAACATGAGCATGGCGCCCCACTGCCTGCCCAACTCCCGCAACGGGGCCAAGATGGGCGATTGGGCCATGGTCGACAGCATGATCAAGGACGGCTTGTGGGACATCTTCAACGACTACCACATGGGCTGCACGGCCGAGAACCTGTGCCAGAAGTACGGGATCACCCGGGAGGAGCAGGACGCGTTCGCGGCCGCCTCCCAGCAAAAGACGGAGGCGGCCCAGAAGGCGGGGCGCTTCAAGGACGAGATCGTGCCCGTCGCGATTCCCCAGAGGAAGGGTGAGCCCCTGGTTTTCGATGCCGACGAGTTTCCCCGCCACGGCACCACCGTGGAGACCCTGGCCAAGCTGCGTCCCGCCTTCAAGGACGACGGCACGGTTACGGCGGGCAATGCCTCCGGGATTAACGACGGCGCCGCAGGCGTGATACTCACCTCGGCGGCCAAGGCCCGGGAGCTTGGTCTGGAGCCCTTGGCCCGCATTGCCGCCTACGCCTCCGCTGGCGTGGATCCCGCCTTGATGGGTATCGGGCCGGTGCCCGCGACGCGGCGCTGCCTGGACAAGGCGGGCTGGACCATCGACGATCTGGATCTCATCGAGGCCAACGAAGCCTTCGCGGCGCAGGCCATCGCGGTGAATCGGGAGCTGGGCTGGGACACCGGCAGGGTCAACGTCAACGGCGGTGCTATCGCCCTCGGCCATCCCATTGGAGCCTCAGGCGCGCGGATCCTGGTGACGCTGCTGCACGAGATGCTCAAGCGCGACAGCCATAAGGGTCTGGCGACCTTGTGCATCGGGGGTGGCCAGGGGGTGGCCATCGCGCTGGAGCGCTGATAACGACCTCATTCGGACAAGAACCGCAGAGAGGACACCGAAAATGTCGACGAGAATTGCTGTAGTAACCGGCGGTACCGGCGCCATCGGCACCGAGATCTGCAAGCATCTTGCGGCCCAGGGTGCCCGGGTCGCTGCTACCTGCCTGCCGACGGAAGACGAGATGGCCAAGGCCAAGGAGTGGGAGCAGGCCCGCCGCGCCGAAGGCTACGAGATGATTACCGTGCCTTGTGATCTGGGCGACTTCGATGCGACGGCGGCTGCCATGAAGACGGTGGAGGAGACCCTCGGGCCGGTGGACATCCTGGTCAATGCGGCGGGCATCACCCGCGACGCCACCCTGCGCAAGATGACGCCGCAGCAGTGGCGCGAAGTCATCAATTCCAATCTGGACAGCGTGTTCAACACTACCCGCAACGTGATCGAAGGCATGCTCGAGCGGGGCTTTGGCCGCATCATCAACATCTCGTCCGTCAACGGGCAGAAGGGCCAATTCGGCCAGGCCAACTATGCCGCCACCAAGGCGGGCATTCACGGCTTCACCATGTCGGCAGCCCAGGAGGGTGCCCGCAAGGGGGTGACCTGCAACACCGTCTCGCCCGGCTATATAGCCACTGCCATGGTGATGGCAGTGCCTGAGGAGGTACTGAACAAGATCGTGGCTCAGATCCCCGTGGGCCGTTTGGGCAAGCCCGAGGAGATTGCCCGGCTGGTGGCATTCCTGGCCCACGACGACTCCGGCTTCATCACCGGGGCGGATTTCTCCGCCAACGGCGGCCAGCACATGGGCTGAGCGCCCGCACCGGATGTCCGAGGCACGCATCATCAAGAAATACCCCAACCGGCGGCTGTACGATACCGCCGAGAGCCGATATGTGGCGCTGGAGGACATCCGCCGACTGGTCGTCGGCGGGGTCGAGTTCCGGGTGGTGGACGCCAAGACCGAGGCGGACATCACCCGGAGCATCCTGCTTCAGATCATCGTGGAGCAGGAGGAGAAGGGTCAGCCCATTCTGAGCACCGAGCTGTTGGAGAAGCTGATCCGCTTCTACGGCGACACCCTCCAGGTGTTCATGTCGAGCTACCTGGAGAAGAGCGTGGACTTCTTCACCAAGCGCCAGGAGAAGATCCAGGAGCAGATGCTGAATCTGCTGGAGGACGCCCCGCTATCGGTCCTCACGGAAATGGCCGAGCGCAACCTGGACCTGTGGAAGAACATGCAGGACGGCTTCCTCAAAGCCTACACTTCCATGAGCACTAGCGGCATCGGCGGGGCCAAAGCCAAAAAGAAGCAAGACTGAAGCCTTGTTCCCGGCCCCGGATTCGCTGCCCCCTGCTCCCTGCCTTTCCCCCCGCGTCCTCCAGGGGCTATTCTGAGTCTTATAACCTACATAAAGTTACAATCCGTGCACCATTAGGAGGGGGCGTGCCGTGAGCGTGCGCAACCTGGACAAGATCTTCAAGCCGCGTCGTGTTGCCCTCCTCGGCACCAGTGGTGAGTCTGCTTCCCTGGGCCTGAGTGTGCTTAGCAATCTGCTGGGGGCGGGATACCAGGGCGTCGTCTACGTGATAGACCCGGAGCGGGAATCCATCCGGGGGGTGCCCACGTATCCGGATCTCTCCAGCGTGCCCCGGGTTCCGGACCTGGCGGTGATATGCAGTCCCGCCGAAGCCGTCCCCGACCTGGTCCGGAGCTGCGGTGATGCCGGGATCCGCGGCATCGCCATCCTTTCGGGTGGCTTTCGCGAGAGCGGTGCGGCCGGCAAGGCCCTGGAGGCGCGCATCAAGGCGGTGGCCGCGGGCTTCGACCACATGCGCATTATCGGCCCCAATTCCCTGGGGATCATCGGTCCCGGCTTCGGGCTGAACGCCAGCCATGCCGTGACCCTACCCAAGCCCGGGCGGCTGGCCTTCATCTCCGAGTCCCGGGCCTTGTGCAACTCGGTCATGGACTGGGCGGCCGAGGAGGGCATCGGATTTTCCTACTTCGTGTCCATTGGCAACATGCTGGACGTGAGCTTCGGCGATCTCATCGACTACTT
Source organism: uncultured Ectothiorhodospiraceae bacterium (assembly GCA_964461215.1). Classification (GTDB taxonomy): domain Bacteria; phylum Pseudomonadota; class Gammaproteobacteria; order JAABTG01; family JAABTG01; genus CAYWTP01. Next base: position 15,995 of record CAYWTP010000003.1, read on the forward strand.
CGGCAACGACCCCGACACCCGCGCCATCATTCTGTACGTACAGTCCCTGGAGAACGTGCGAGGCTTCATGTCGGCGGCCCGGGCCTTCGCCCGGGCCAAGCCTATCGTGGCTTACAAGGCGGGGCGTTTCGCCGAGTCGGCCCAAGTGGCGGCTTCCCACACGGGTGCGATGGTGGTCGAGGACGCGGTCTATGCGGCCGCCTTCGAGCGTGCCGGGGTGGTGCGCGTCACCGAGCTGGACGACATCTTCGACGTCGCGGATTTACTGGCCTCCCAGCGCCTGCCCAAGGGGCGACGCCTCGCCATCATCACGAATGCTGGCGGGCCCGCTATCATTGCCACCGACGCGCTGCTGAGCCGCGGTGGCGCGCTGGCTACCCTGGATCCCGAGACCGAGGTCCGTCTGGGAGAGGTGCTGCCGCCGGTGGGCCAGCATTCCAATCCGGTCGACCTGCTGGACGGCGCCCCGCCCGAGCGCTTTGCCCAGTCCCTACCCCTGGTACTGGAGGACAAGGGGGTGGACGCCGCCCTGGTGATCTTCGCCACCCAGAGCGGCAGCGATCCCTGCGCCACCGCCCACATGGTGGTGGAGGCTGCGCGCCGTGCCCGCAAGCCCGTGCTCGCGGCCTGGATGGGGGGGGGACGGGTGCGTGAAGGCATCCGCATCCTCAACGCCGCCGGGATCCCCACCCACGCCACTCCCGAGCAGGCGGTGCGCGCCTTCATGCACCTGGTCTCTTACGCCCGCAACCTGGTATCGCTGTATGAGACCCCCCGGGAGATCCCGGTCAGCTTCACCCTGAACCGTCACAAGCTGCGCAAGCGGCTCTCGCCCATCCTCCAGGGCAAGCCCTCGGAGTGCCTGAGCGAGAGCCAGGCCAAGGCCTTTCTCAAGGCATACGAGATCCCGGTGTGTGATAGCTGCATGGCCCAGACCCCCGACGAGGCGGTGGCAGTGGCCGAGCGCATGGGCTATCCGGTGGTGCTCAAGGTCTCCTCGCCGCGCATCATCCACAAGGTGGACATGGGAGGAGTGTCGCTGGATCTGAAGAGCGCCGAAGAGGTGCGCGGCGCCTACCAGCGCATGCTGGATGCCGCCCGCTCACGCAGGCTGGAGGACCAGATCCACGGCTTCACGGTGCAGCGCATGATGAACGTGAAGCACGGGCTTGAGCTGATTCTCGGGGCCAAGAAGGACCCCACCTTCGGCGCCGTCATCATGGTGGGGATGGGTGGCGTGGCCACCGGCCTGTACCGGGACAGTGCCCTGGGGTTCCCGCCCCTGAACGAGCGGCTGGCCCGGCGTATGCTGGAGTCGCTGCGCTTCTGGCCTATTCTGCAAGGCTACCGGGGCGAACCGGCCGTCAACCTGGACCGGCTCATCGAGGTGATGATCCGCTTCTCCTTGCTCATCGCCGACTACCCGGAGATCAAGGAGTTCGACATCAACCCCCTGCTGGTCACGGCCGATGGCGTAGTGGCCCTGGACGCGGCCATGATCCTCGACGACCAGCTCTTGCCGCTGAGCGCGGATCCTTATCCCCACCTGGCCATCCGCCCGTATCCGGAAGAGTACATACGCCACCTGGTGCTGGCCGACGGTACCCGGATAACTCTGCGTTCGGTGCGGGCCGAAGACGAGCCCCTGTGGCACCGCTTGATTGCCCGCTCCTCCCCCGAGTCCATCCGCTTCCGCTTCCGCTCCCTGTTCAGGCAGGCCACCCACCGGATGGCGGTGGAGCACTGCGGGATCGATTACGAGCGCGCCATATCCATCGTCGCCGAAACCCAGGTTGACGGCCAGCGCGAGCTCGTCGGCGTGGCCCAGCTCATCGCCGACGCCAATCACGAGAGTGCCGAGTACGGGGTGCTGGTGCCGGATCCCTGGCAGGGCAGGAAGCTGGGCGGGATGCTGCTGGACTACTGCTTAGAGCTGGCGGCGGGCTGGGGTGTCCAGCGGGTGGTGGCGGAGACGGACCCCGACAATGTGCGCATGCTCGAGGCCTTCCATAAACGGGGCTTCCAAGCCGAGATCCGGCGCGAGGAGGAGGTGGTGGTGTTGGAACGCTCCGTCGCCGTGGGCTCGCATTGATGGGCAGGTCGCCGCACCATGCATGACGCTTTCCAGGCCCTGGTTCTGACCGAGCAGGAGGGCCGGACGCTGGTCGGGCTCCGGCAGCTGCACACCGACGATCTGCCACCGGGTGAGGTCCTGATCGCGGTGCGCTGCTCCAGCCTCAACTACAAGGACGCCTTGGCGGTCACCGGTCGCGGCAAGGTGGTGCGGCGCTTTCCCATGGTGCCGGGGGTGGACCTGGCTGGCGTGGTGCAGAGTTCCGCGAGTCCTGCGCTCAGTCCGGGGGATCCCGTGCTCGTGACCGGCTGGGGCGTGGGAGAGACCCACTGGGGCGGCTATGCTCAGCGCGCCCGGGTGGCGGCGGGCTGGATCACGCGGCTGCCTGGAGGGCTGAGTTTGGAACAGGCGATGGCCATCGGCACCGCGGGACTGACCGCCATGCTGTGTGTCATGGCGCTGGAGGACCGGGGCTTGTCACCGGGGCAGGGGCCAGTGATCGTAACCGGTGCCAGCGGTGGGGTGGGCGGCATCGCCGTGGCCCTGCTCGCGCACTTGGGCTACCAGGTGCTTGCCGTGACCGGCCGGCTGTCCATGCATGATTATCTGCGGGGTCTGGGAGCGGCGGGGCTCGTGGACCGGGAAACCCTCGGCGCCCCGGCCAGGCCTCTGGAATCCGAAGCCTGGGCCGGCGCCATCGACACCGCTGGCGGCCCCGTCCTGGCCGGCGTACTGAGCCGCCTGCGCTATGGTGCCGCGGTGGCCGCCTGCGGCCTGGCCGGTGGAGCCGAGCTGCACACCACGGTGTTCCCCTTCATCCTGCGCGGCGTGTCCCTGCTGGGAATAGACTCGGTGCGGTGTCCCGCAGAGCGTCGCGACGCTGCGTGGCAACGGCTAGCCCGCGAGCTGCCCTCGGACCTGTTGGCGAGGATGACCCGTCGCGTCCCCCTGGACCAGGTCCCCGAGACGGCGCGCGATCTGCTGGAAGGGCGCCTGCATGGGCGGGTGGTGGTCGAGGTCTGAGGCTGTGGGCCGTAGAGAGTGCGGCGCTTGCGCTGAGGGCCTTCACGGCACCGTGGAGTATCGCTACGAGCCCGCACCGTCCAAATATCTATCCCTTGCCTGCGACGGGTAACCGCCTCTACGGCCCACCCGGCTACAGCCTACAGCCTGAAGCCTCTTATTTTCTGCTCCAGTGCCCGCTGCCGTCCTGGTACCACCAGCCGCGGCGGGCGTTGTCCACCCAGCGTCGGGCGAAGGTGCTGCGGATGTTCTGCTCCCATTCGGGGTGACCGTTGGCACTGGCTATCTCCCGGTACAGTGCGCTGCGATCACGGTTCTCCTCGGCCACGAGCTGGTTGACCTGACGGCGTGAGGCCAGTGGCACGCTGCCCGGATCACGCACGGCGACCATGCCGTCGTTGGTCAGACCTACGGCCCCGCTGGCGAGGTAGGGCTCGAGCCGCGGGGTGCGGGCCTTCATGGAGGCCGTCAGTTTGCGGATGGCGGGGCTGGAGACATCGATGTTGGCCTGAGCCTGAGCCGCTGGTACGACGAAGTCCAGCACCTGTCCCAGCAGGGGCTGCTTCGCCTCATTGCGCTGAGAGCTGGGTCCGGGAGCCGGGGCAGGCTTCTGCTCCTGAGGGCCTTGTTCGCCCCAGACCTCCTTGATGACCTTGTCGGCCGCCTTCTCGGCGGCCGCGGCCGGAAAGTACACGTTGATGGTAACGCAGGCGCCCAGCAGCAAGGCGATCATTGCGCCGAGAAACCCTCTTGCGTAGTGCATGGCTATCTCCTTCTAACGGACCACCGGGCCGGAAGTGCTGGTGATGCTCTTCAGGCGGGCTATCAGAGTGTCCCAGCTTACGCGCTTGTTGAAGCCGATCACGTTGATGCGGGGGATGCCGCCGCCCTTGACGATATAGTACCCGCCATCGGCCGGGGCTACACCCCGCATCTCGCACACGCCGTTGCGCAGGCGGCAGCCCAGGCCAAGGCGGTCGTAGGAGAACTCATCGAAGAAGCGCAGGAAGGAGCGCGAGAGCACGCCCCCAGCCCCGCCCAGGCTGGCCAGGTTGTCCACGGCCCGCTGGCTGATGCGGTGCCGGGACTCATCTCCCGCGGGCGTGTGCAGCCAGGCATCAAAGGAAGCCGGCTGCCAGTCCGTCAGGCGCAGGTCATGTACATAGCCGCCGAGGCGCCCCTGAATGCTGCCGAAGGAGAAGGCGTGGGTGAGGGGGCCCAGGGACAGGTCGTGGATGTCCACGTCCGCCGCCAGCTTGGGCACCAGGCCCAGGGGATGATCCAGGGCCAGGTTGTGGATCACGATGTCGCCGTCGAAGATCTTGACCAACAGGGCGCCGCCGATCACTGCGTGTCCCTCGGCGTAAGTCACGTCCGGAATGACCCCCGACAGACTTCCGCCCATCAGCGGCCAGCCGAGGCTGCGGCTCAGGCGCTCCATGGACACTGGGGTCAGCAGCCCCTCGAAGCGCCCGCGGAAGGCCTCGGTGTCACCCAGGTTCTGCAGCTCCAGGGTATCGATCTGCATGGTCCCGTCCAGCACCGGGACCTTCAGGGGGCGGATGAGCTTGGCGTTCCGGCCCCGGGCCTCGGCCTCCAGGACGCCGGCGCCCAGCTCGATGCGGTAGAAGTGGGCCCCCTCCCAGGTTAGGCGGGTCGGGTCAGGCTTCTGTGCGCTGCGCCAGTGGCCTTCGCCCGTGGCGCCGTCGATCCCGAAGCGTCCCTGGCGGTCGTCCACGTGCACGTTCTCGAGACTGACGTCGGCCGCTTGGGCGCCCTGCGCTTCCCAGCGCAGACGGCCCTGCGCCCGACCACTGGCCTCCATATCGTCGACCACGGTACCGGCCGCTGCCGGCTGCAGATACACCTTGTAGGTTTTCTCCAGGTCCCTGGCATCAAATGACAGGTCGGCCTGAGACAGACCAGGGGCGTGCCCCAGGTCCATGGCGAAGGAGCCGGTGACCTGGAGCGTCTCCGGATCGTCGTAGGTGAAGCTGCGAACCTCCAGCCGCGCCGGCGTCCATTCTCCCCGGCTTGCGAGGGTAAGGGGGTGGGCGGCAACCTCGAGGTACAAGGGGTCCAGATAGATCTGGCCTCCTGGGACCTCCAGCCCGACCGAATACGCCCAGCGGGAGCCTCGGAGCTTGGCCTCGGCCGACACGCTCAGGTCCACGCCCGCCGCCTCCCGCAGGCCGCTGCCGTCGGCGAGGGACAGGCGTTTGATATCAGCGTGGAGGTTGATCCGCTCCGGGGCCGGTGAGCCGGAGAGGCGGGCCGACAGCCGCAGCCCGCCGCCTGTCTTGAATCCCGGGGGGATCCGCAGGATATCCTTGAGCCGCGTGCGGACCTGCTCAAGGTCCAGATCCCGGCAGTCCACTGCTACCGTCCAGGAGTCCCCTTGTGTATGGACGATTGCGTCCGCAGCGCCGCCGGCGAGGACCAGCTTCTTGAGGTTCACGTCCAGGGCGCCGTCGGCGTGCCGGTAGCGGAAGCTCACGGGGACGCGAGACCGGTCAATCAGCTCGTTTGCCAGGCTCAGGGTACCGGCGGGACACGCCGTCAGGCCGGGCTCGAGGCCGATCCGGGGGCAGTCGAGTGTGACCTGCCGTATCGGAGGCAGCGGTGCGGGCAGTACCAGTCGGGCTACTTCCAGATGCAGGCTGGGCCCCGAGCCGGAGCTCAGTCCGACCGCGATCTTCACGCCTTCGGCCTGCCACCCTTGACCCTGGACCCGGGCCATATTCAGATCCAGTGCTTCCAGGGCGTGTGCGCCCGGGCAGGCGGCCAGAGCCATGATCGGCAGCAGGCAGACCCCGGCCCGGCCGGCACGCGCCGGACCGGCACGGCCTGCCTTGCCGCGGGCGCGGGGATGGAGCGCCGGTGGCGCGGCGGGTATGGCAGGTCCGTGTTGCATAGGGTACTTGCTTGCGCTTGTCGGGGTGGATGGGCGGTTACTGCTCGCGCAGGCTGCGCAAGGGAGGATAGGAGAGCACGCCGGCGGTGCCCAGAACCCCGGCGGTGCCCACGCCCAGCACCCCGCCCAGGATCCCGGCCAGCCAGATCCAGCCACTGGGTCGGTAGGGCAGTGCGAACACTTCGCGCGCCAGCACCATCCCCACGGCGCTCGCCGCCAGGCTGGCCAGCAGACCTGCCAGGGTCCCCAGGGCCAGGAACTCCGCCAGCAGGCCCTGGAGCACCTGGCGCCGGCTGCCCCCGAGCGTGCGCAGCACAGCACTCTCGTAACGGCGCTCGTCCAGGGTGGACTGGATGGCGGCAGCCAGTACCACCAGTCCCGCCAGCAGCGCAAACGCAAACACGTACTGCACCGCCAGGGCCGCCTGCCCCATGATCTCCCGCACCTTGGTCATGATGGCGTCCACGTCCAGCACCGTCACGCTGGGGAACTGTCTGACCAGCTCGGCCAGAATTCCCCGGCGTTCCTTGGAAAGATGGAAGCTGGTGATGTAGGTGGCGGGGTAATGGCCCAGCACGCCGGGCGGGGTAATCACGAAGAAATTCACCTGGAAGGAGTCCCACTCCACGCGGCGCAAGCTGCTGACCCGGCCCTGGATTTCCCGGCCGGCGATGAGGAACTTCAGCTCGTCGCCGAGGTGGATCCGCAGGGTCTGGGCCAGTCCCTTCTCCACCGAGAACAAGCCTCGGCCGTCGTCCTCTTCCGACCACCAGTGCCCGGCCACGATGCGGTTGTCGATCTGGGGCGTGCGCGCCCAGGAGAGGTTGAACTCGCGCTCGACCAGGCGCCGTGCCCGGGGGCTCTGGTAGTCTTGGGCCGCGACCTCGCGACCGCCTATCGCCACCAGCCTGGCCCGGACCATGGGGTAAAGGACAGGCCGGGAGATACCGTTGTGGGCCAGGAAGCGCTTGACCCCCGCGGCCTCGTCGGGCTGTACGTTGATGAGGAAGTAGTTGGGCGCGTCGGCGGGCAGGCGGTGGCGCCAGTCCTGGAGCAAATCGTTGCGCACCAGGCTAAGAAGCAGCAGCACCATAATTCCCAGGCCGAAGGCTACCACCTGCATCACGCTTTCACGGGAACGCCGCCCGAGGCCGGCCAGACCGAAGCGCCAGGCCACTCCGACCCGGTGGCGCAGCGGACCCAGCAACCGGATCAAGGCCAGCGCTCCCAGGCCCATCAGCACTCCGGTGAGCACGATGCCCGCCAGGGCATAGCCGGCCAGGGTAATGTCCGCCACCTGCCAGGCGATCAGCCCGCCCAGGGCGGCGAGGGCCGAGCCATATACCACCCATGCCCGCGGCGTGAGGGGAAGCGCGTCGCGGCGCAGCACCCGGGAGGGGGGCACGTCCCTGAGGCGCAGCACCGGGGGCAGGGCGAATCCCAGCAGAGTGGCCAGGCCGGTCACCAGGCCGACGGCAACCGGTCCCGGTCCCGGGGCTGGCAGGGTCCCGGGGAGCAGACCGGCCAGCAACGCGGCCAGTCCCGCCTGGGCGGCAAATCCCAGCACGCTTCCCGCCAGGCTGGCGGCCGTTCCCAGCACCAGCATTTGAGTCAGGTGGATGCGGACGATGAAGCCCTGACTGGCACCCAGGCAGCGCATGATCGCCGTCGGGTCCTGGTGGCGGGCGGCGTAGCGCCGGGACGCTACCGCCACCGCAATGCCGGCCAGGACCACGCTGATCAGGGCCGCCAGTCCCAGAAACCGCCGCGCCCGGTCCAGCGCCGTGCGCAGCTCCGGCCGGGCGTCGCGAATGTTCTGGATCTCCACTCCAGGACCCAGCCGGGGCTTGAGCCAGGCGGCATAGCCGGCCACCGCCTTCTCGGGTCCGGCGACCAGCAGCCGGTACCTGACCCGGCTGCCCCGTTGCACCAGCTGCGTGGCGGGAACATCATCCCAGCGCATGAGCAGGCGCGGCGCGATGCTGAACAAGCTTCCGCCCCGGTCAGGCTCGAAGCTGAGCACCTTTTCCACGCGCAGCCGCAGTGCGCCAACGTCGACGTGGTCGCCCACCGCCAGCCCCAGCATGCTGAACAGCCGCGGATCCAACCACACGGTGCCAGGCGCCGGCACCTCGCGTGTCGCCTTATCGGCGGCGAACGGCGCGCTGGCAGTGCGCAGCTCGCCACGCAGCGGATAGCCGGGTGTGACGGCCTTGACCTCGGCGAGCTGCAGCCGGTCCCCGGCCACGATGACGCTGCGAAAGCTCAGGGTCCGAGCCGTCGCCAGTCCCCGGTGTCTGGCCTCGTTGTCCCAGGCCTTGTCGATGGGGTCGGCAGAGACAACGACCAGATCGGCGGCCAGCAGCTCGGTGGCCTGCCGGCTCATGGCCCGCTGCACCCGGTCCGTGAAGAAGCCCACGGAGGTGACGCTGGCCACGGCTACGACCACCGCCGCCAGCAGCACCCGCAGCTCCCCTGCTTGCCAGTCCCGGCGCAGAGAACGCACCGCGAAGTGCAGGGCACCGTTCATGGAGCCTGCGCCGGCGGCTCAGCTGGGTGCACCACGCGGCCGGCGTCCAGCTCCACGGTTCGGGAGCAGTGGCCGGCCAGGGACGCGTCATGGGTGACCAGGACCAGGGTCGCGGCGTGCTCGCGATTCAGGGAGAACAGCAGGTCGTTGATGCGCGCACCGGTCCTGCGGTCCAGGTTGCCGGTAGGCTCGTCGGCGAACAGCACCCTGGGACTGGGGGCGAAGGCGCGGGCGATGGCCACACGCTGCTGCTCGCCACCGGAGAGCTGGTGAGGATAGTGGCGAATGCGTGGCCCCAGCCCCACCCGTTCCAGGATGGCCGTGGCGGTGCCCTGGGGATTTGCGCGGCCGGCCAGCTCCAGCGGCAGCATGACGTTCTCCAGCGCCGTCAGACTGCCAATGAGCTGAAAGGACTGGAAGACGAAGCCCACCAGCTCGCCGCGCAGGCGGGCCCTGCCGTCCTCGTCCAGGGTGTTGAGATCGGAGCCGTTGAGCGCGACGCGGCCCGAGGTGGGCAGATCCAGACCTGCCAGCAGGCCCAGCAGCGTCGACTTGCCCGAGCCGGATTCGCCCACGATGGCCAGGGTCTCGCCGGCGGCTACCGTCAGATCCACGTCGCCCAGAATCTCCAGCTCGCCCTCCGGGCTGGGCACGCGTTTGCAAACGCCGCTGGCCTGAATGATGGGTAGAGGGGGTATTGTGGTCGCCATGGGTGTGCTTTGGAGTCCCCCGGACTGCGGCGGGTTCCCGCCCCGGAGCAGGGTGGTCGCAGTCCCGGTGTGGGCATTGGTGTTTGGCAACGGCCTGACCGGCGCCGGAACCCTCAACCGATCACGGACGCCGGCGTGGGTGCCATAATAGCTTATCCGGCTGTCCGTCCGGCGTGTGGAGCGGAAGATGACTCGCAGGTGGGGATCCTCCTTGATCGTATTGACCGTGCTGTTGGGAGTAGCCGCCGCCGGCCAGGCGCAGACGGTACCCCGTACCATCCTGGTGATCGGCGACAGCCTTAGCGCCGGGTATGGAGTGCCGCTGGAGCAGGGCTGGGTTCGGCTTCTGCGGCAGCGCCTCGCGCAACGGGCGCCGGCGTACCGGGTGGTGAATGCCAGCATCAGCGGCGACACCACCCGCGGCGGGCTGGAGCGTCTGGGGCCTGCGCTGGCTCGCTATCAACCGGACATCGTAATCCTGGAGCTGGGGGGCAACGACGGGCTACGCGGCCTGTCCCTGGAGCAGACCCACGACAATCTGGCAGGCATGATTGAGAAGGCCCGTGATGGTGGTGCCCGGGTGCTGCTGGTGGGCATGCGTCTGCCCCCCAACTATGGCCCGGCCTACACGCAGCGGTTCCACGACATTTACCCGGAGCTGGCCCGGCACTATGGGATTGCCCTGGTTCCCTTTCTGCTGGAGGGAGTGGCCGGCCGGGAGGAGCTGATGCAGGCCGACGGTATCCACCCGCGGCCCGCCGGTCAGCCGAGGCTGCTGGACAACGTCTGGCCGTATCTCAAGCCCCTGCTCGGGGGCCAGGCGTCGGCGGCAGACGCACCATGAAGCTGGTGCTGGTGCTGATACTGGCTGTCCCGGTAGTGGGCGTGCTGCTTTTGGCCGGCGGGCTACTCGGCAACCGCCTGCCCTGGCTGGACCCGCCCGGCATCCAGCCCCGCCTCAAGCACTACCTGACCACGCACGTGGCCGAAACCACGCTCGATGCCACCTATCCCGAGCTGCGTATGGCGGTCTACCCGGTCAGTGCGGACCGGCTCTTCCAGGCCGTGGGTGAGGCCGCCGCGCGCCTGGGTTGGCAGGTCCGGTCGGCCGACCCAGCGGCGCGGACCATGGCCCTGGTGGTGACCACCGCCGTGTGGCGGTTCAAGGATGACGTGACCGTGCGGGTGGAGGCCGCGGGTAGCCGAGGCAGTGTGCTGCACCTGCGCTCGGCCTCGCGGGTGGGACAGGGCGATCTGGGTGCCAACACCCGGCATATCCTGGACTTGAGGGAGGCGCTTCGCGCTTCCCTTTAGCTTGCGACTAGGTGGGCCGAAAATGTGGCAGCCGAATGGACGCGGGGCAGGCGGGTGGGCCGCCGTACTCCTGCTGCTGGCCGGTGCCGCGGGGCTTGAGGGGTGCAGCACGCTGGGCTACTACGCGCAGTCGGTGGCGGGGCAGCTTGGCCTGATGGCCCGGCGCCGGCCCATCACCGAGGTGGTGCGCAGCCCGGAGACTTCCCCCGCCCTGCGGGCGAAGCTGGAGACGGTGGAAGCGGCCCGCGCCTTCGCCAGCCGGGAACTGCTGCTGCCCGACAACGGCAGCTACCGCAGCTACGCGGACATCGACCGGCCCTACGTGGTATGGTCGGTGGTGGCGACTCCGGAATTCTCTCTTGCGCCCCGGACCTGGTGCTTTCCGGTGGCGGGCTGTGTAGCCTACCGCGGGTATTTCTGCGAGGAGGCCGCACACGCGTTCGCCGCGAAGCAGCGAGCCGGTGGTGATGACGTGTTCGTGGGCGGCGTGGCTGCTTACTCCACTCTGGGCTGGTTCGACGACCCGGTGCCGAGCAGTGTCGCGGGCTGGCCCGCCGAGGATCTGGCGGGGCTGATCTTTCACGAGCTGGCCCACCAGGCGATCTACGTGCCCGACGACTCCGGCTTCAACGAGGCGTTTGCCGTTACCGTCCAGCGCGAGGGCATGCGGCGCTGGCTCGCCGGCCGGGAGGCTGCCCTGAAGCGCTACCGGCGCGCACAGCGCTATGAGGACCGTTTCCTGGATCTGATCTTCGCCACGCGGGAGCGCTTGCAAGCAGTGTACGGCTCATCCTTGCCCGATCCAGACAAGCGCGCTGCCAAGGCTCGCATCTTCGCCGATCTGCGCAAGCGCTATGGCGAGCTAAAGGCGCAGTGGGGCGGTGATTCACGCTTCGACGCCTGGTTCAAGCACGACCTGAATAATGCCAGACTGGCTTCGGTGGCTACCTACCATGAGCTGGAGCCGGGCTTTCTCGCCCTGCTGCGCAGGGACAAGGGGGATCTGGCCGCGTTCTACAGCGACGTACGTGCCCTGGCGGCCCTGGATCCCGCGAAGCGCCGGGAGCGGCTTGTGTCCCTGGCGGGGGCCGGATCGAAGATCGTGGGCCCAAGCGTGAGCGGCCAATGACATGGCCAGAGTCCTGATAGCCGGCTGCGGCGACCTGGGCACCGCCCTCGGCCAGATGCTCGCCGGCGACGGCCATCGGGTATGGGGTCTGCGGCGCGGGACCGCCGCCCTGCCCGCCCCGCTCGTTCCCGTGGCCGCCGATCTGACCCGGGCCGAGACCCTGAAAGAGCTGCCGCAGGGGCTGGATTATGTCTGCTATGCTGCGGCCGCCGGCGCCTTCGACGAGGCGGCCTACGAGGCCATCTATGTCACCGGTGCCCGCAACCTGCTTCAGGCGTTGGGGCGCACCAACCAGCGCCTGCGCCGCATTGTCTATGTCTCCAGCACCGGGGTCTATGCCCAGGACGGCGGTGAGTGGGTGGACGAAGATTCCCCGGCCCGTCCCTGCCACTTCTCCGGGCAGTGCCTGCTGCGCGGCGAGGGGGCCGTCTGTGCAGGACCCTATCCCGCCACCGTGTTGCGCCTGGGCGGCATCTACGGCCCGGGGCGTACCCGCCTCGTCGAGAGCGTGCGTCGCGGCGATCCCTGCGTGGACGAGCCGGTCCTGTGGACCAACCGCATCCACCGGGACGACGCCGCCGCAGCGCTGGCCCATCTGCTGGATCTGGCGCAGCCCGCCGCCCTGTACCTGGGCGTGGACAGCGAGCCCGTGCCGCAATGCCGGGTCATGGACTGGCTGGCGCAGCGGCTGGGCGTGGCGCCGCCGATGCGTCGGGCGGGCGTGGCCGTTCCGGGTCAACGCGGCAACAAGCGCTGCAGCAACCGCCGACTGCTGGCCAGTGGCTACCGCTTGCGCTATCCCAGCTTCCGGGAAGGCTATGCCGACGTGTTGAACACGCTGGCACAGTAAACGTATGCTGCCTTTCATACGTAGGATCTTTAGGCCGTGCCGTCCATGTGAGGCCCGCAGGACACGCCGTGAACACGTCCGTGTGGGCTCGGTCGCAGCATCCCTGCTGCTCACGGTCCTGCAAACCTCACATGGACACCGCGTACTTGGCTTAAGAACTAACCTATGATGCTGCCTTACCCCCGGGCCACCGATGGCGGCCCGCAGCCGAAGGAGACATGCATGGGCCTGTATGCCGAAGCAATGCAGCGGTTCGAGCAATTGATGGCGCGTGCCGGGCAGACCGACCTGCCCGAACCCACCGCCATGACGCTGGCCACGGCCGATGCCGCCGGGCGACCTTCCGCACGCACGGTGCTGCTCAAGGGGGTGGATGAGCGGGGCTTCGTCTTCTACACCAACACCCTCAGCCGCAAGGGGGAGCAGCTTGCCCACAATGCCACGGCGGCCCTGTGCTTCTACTGGCAGCCCCTGAAGGAGCAGGTCGAGGTGGAAGGTACCGTGGAGTCTGTCAGCGCCCAAGAGGCCGACGAGTACTGGGCGACCCGTCCTCGGGAGAGCCAAATAGGGGCCTGGGCCTCGGTCCAGTCAGAGCCCCTGGACGGGCGCGAGGTACTGCTGGCTCGGGTTGAGGAGGTGAAGGCACGCTATGCCGGATTGGCCGTGCCGCGACCGTCCCACTGGTCCGGATACCGGGTCATCCCCGAGCGCGTCGAGTTCTGGACCGCGGGAGAGTTTCGCCTCCATCACCGCACCTGCTACTACAAGCACGCCGGGCAGTGGACAGTGACGCTCCTCAATCCCTGACGGAGACTCCCGCCGATGTGGGTGCAGCAAACGCTGGAAATCAGTACCCGGGGCCGGGAGACCTACAATCTAACCCGCGAGGTGGAAAGGGTGGTGGCCGGCTCCGGGGTTCGCACCGGCTTGTGCCACGTCTTCGTGCAGCACACCAGCGCGTCCCTGATGCTGTGTGAGAACGCCGATCCGGACGTCCGCCGCGACCTGGAGACCTTCATGTCCCACCTGATCCCCGATGGGGATCCCATGTTCGTGCACACCGCCGAAGGCCCGGACGACATGCCGGCCCATGTGCGCACGGTCTTGACCCAGAGCGGGCTGAGCATTCCGGTCAGTGGCGGGCGCTGCGCGCTGGGGACCTGGCAAGGGATTTACTTATGGGAGCATCGTCGGGCCCCCCACCGGCGCCATGTCACGGTCACGGTGCAGGGCGAGGCGCGGGCACAGTGAGGTTGGACACCGAACGGCGCGATCGGCCGATCCTCATCTCCGGGTGCTCCAGCGGCATCGGACGCTGCGTGGCCACCGGCCTGCTGGCGAGGCTGTTACCTCTGGCCAAGAAGGCAGCGGCGGGCTAAACTCCGAGAGTGCCAGCAGTGTCAATATCTTGCGCAGCACCATTTGCGCGCGGACAGCGACAGTGAGAATCGCATTCGACTGACTCATGGTATCCGCTATCAGACGATGGCCGACCCTGCTGGGTGGGGCTTTGGCAGACTCCGCCGGAGGCGACGGGGTGCGCGATGGCGAGCCGCGCCACATGACTTCCGTATTGATCGTCGATGATCAATTCACCGGCCGCAAGATTCTGGAAGAGCTGGTGCACACCATTGATCGCGATCTGTCCGTCGAGAGCTTCGCCGACCCTTACGAGGCCCTCGAGCGTGCTACGGCGCACATTCCCGATCTCATTCTCACGGACTACAAGATGCCGATCATGGATGGTGTCGAGTTCACCAAGCGGGTTCGGGCCATTCCCGGATGTGCCGACGTTCCCGTGATCGTGGTTACCGTGGTGGAGGAACGGCGCATCCGTTACGAGGCCCTGGAGGCAGGTGCGACCGATTTCCTGACCCGGCCCATTGACCATCATGAGTGCCGCGCCCGGTGCCGGAATCTGCTGACCCTGCGCCGGCAGCAGCAGATCATCAAGGATCGGGCCCGCTGGCTGGAGCAGCAGGTTGCCGTCGCCACGAAGAAGGTCCTGACCCGCGAGCAGGAAACGCTGCTGCGGCTGGCGAAGGCCGGCGAGTACCGGGACGCCGGCACCGGCAACCACATCCTGCGTATGGCAAAGTACTCCAGGCTGCTGGCCGCGGAGCTGGGGCTTTCCGAGGCCGATTGCGATGAGATTGAGCTGGCCGCGCCGATGCACGACATCGGCAAGATTGGGATTCCCGACAACATTTTGCTGAAGCAGGGCAAGCTAACGCCGGACGAATTTCAGATCATGAAGACCCACACGGTCAACGGCTACGAGATCCTCAAGGGCAGCCCGTCCCGTTACCTGCAGCAAGGGGCCATCATCGCCCTAAACCACCACGAAAGATATGACGGAACCGGTTACCCGCAAGGCCTTAAGGGGGAGGAGATCCCCTTGAGCGCGCGCATCGTGGCGGTGGCCGATGTCTACGACGCCCTCATGAGCCGACGCCCCTACAAGGCGGCCTGGACTTGGGAAGACGGCGTCGCATATATCAAGGAACAGTCGGGCCGCCACTTCTCCCCCATGTGCGTGGATGCCTTCATGCGCCAGCTTGACCGGATCCGTGAGGTCCAGCACAAACTGCGCGACGTTCCCTCGCCCGAGGAGGAATAGTCCACGGCAGACGCTGTGCTGGCGCCCACCGGAGCCCCCGGCCCTGGGTAGCTACGCTAATTGACCGCCGTGCTACCAAATGGTAAAGATAGCTTGGCGGGGTAGCTGTTCAGCTTCCGCCCGCTGTCTCGGATACCTTGGCCCGGCCGCGGCGGGGTCGCTACTGCGGCGCGTCCAAGGAGGGAGAATGTTAGTACGACGGTCGGCGACCTGGCGAAGGAACCTTGCCCGTATCCGTGTGCCTCAGCGCTCTGCGGCGTCTACGAGCGCGGACGCGGTGGCATGGTTGGCGGTGTGAGGCAAGCGCCGGCAAACGTCCAGGGGCGGTGAGGCCGCGCATCTTCCCGGCCGAGCCCGCCGTATGCCTGCAAAGTTTCCCTCCCCTGACTGCGACTCCGAACCCTGAGATCCAAAATGATTTCAAACCATCACAATGCTCCAGCCGTTCCGCCGGATTCTCGTCTTCGAACGGGAGCCGATACGGCTGTGCGTGCGCGTGCGGAGATGCTGCAGGCACTGGCCCGCCTGCTGCTTGCTTCGCTGCTGTGGATGGGTCTGGCGGCCTATGGGCCTCAAGATGGGGATGGTCGCAGCGGACTTTTTTGGCAGGGCAGCGCGTTTGCCGCCTTTTGCGTGCTGGAGCTGATCTGGGCCGTCTTGGCCCTGGGGCCGGCGGGCTTGCGCCGCGGCATTGCCATGGCCGGTGACGCCGGTGGCGTCTCCTACGCGCTGTACTTGATCGGACCCGCGGGGGCATTGCTGGCGATGGCATACGCTGTGCTCGCTCTGGACTATGGCGCGCGCTACGGCCGCGGCTATCTGGTCGGTGCGGCCGGTGCCGGTGCGGGCGGCTTTGCGACGGTCCTGACCCAGAGCAACGATTGGGCTGCATACCCGCTGGTGGCGGCGGGAGTGGCTGTCAGCGTAATGGTGATTCCCTGGATGGTGCTGCGTCTGCTTGGGAGGATGGCCCCCGCCGCGCCTGTGTCCGGCCGTCCGGCGTCGGTTCGGGACGCCCTGGCCCCTTCGGTTGGGGGCCTGAGCCGCCTAAGCGAGCTGCTGGCCGGTGCAGATTTGCACGCTGCGCATAAGGATTTAGCCGTCGGCATCAGTGCCGCCGCCCACGCCGTGCGCCAGGCTCTGGAGGGAGCGCCGGCATCGGGTGGAGTCGCGGCAGCGGATCCGCGGCTGGCTCCGGCGGACTTCGATCTGCACGCACTGGTGAACGGGATCCGCCGCTTGTTGGAGCCCCAGGTCCGGGAGGCTGAGGGTGAGCTGACCGCGCATATTGCGCCCCAGACTCCGTTTCTCCTGCGCGGCCCGGTCGTGGCCCTGCGCGAGGTGCTCATTCATGCCGTGGACCAGGGTCTGCGCTCGCTTCGGTTTGGGCGGGTTGATCTGATCATCTGCCCGGTTGGTATCGGTGGGGCCAGCGTCAGCCTGAGATTCGAGGTTGTTACGGACCCGGCGCTTCCAACCCATGACGAGGCAGGGGGTGGTGTCACCGCGGATGACGGGACAGAGACTCCATCTGCTGATGCCGGCAATGCGGCATACCGTGCTTGCGCCGAGCTCGTCCACAGCCTTGGCGGGCGAATAGGCTGGCGCACCCGGACCGACGGCGGCGCCGTGCTCTGGTTTGAGCTGGAGCTTGCGCCCCAGCCGGCCAGGGGCGATGCGCAGCGAGCCGGCCCGAGCGTGCACGGAGCGCGGGTCTTGCTACTGACCGGTGATGGGTTGGCCAGCGAGTTGGAAGGATATCTCAAGGGCTGGGGGGCGGTGCCGGTGCGGGAGGACAGCGCGTTCCGGGTCTTCTCCCGGCTGCTCGAAGGCCGCAGGGACCCCGGGTCCTTGCCAATAGTCCTGGTGGAGGCGGAGCGGCTGGATATGCCCGCCCAGAAGTTTGCGTCGGCGCTGCGCGCGGACCGATCCCTGGCGTCCGTCAAGGCCGTGCTGCTGGATCCCGCGGGTGCCGCGGCCGGGGAGCGCGAGCTTCTGGACGCAGGATTCTCTGCGGTGCTGGGGAGCCCGGTGGACAAACGGGAATTGTTCAACGCCCTGCACGCTGCCCGGCTCGAAGACTGTTCCGGAGAGAAGGTGGTCTGTCTGGTGGATCGTTACAAGGAGCGCGTTGTCACCGAACCTCTGCGCGTGCTGGTGGCCGATGACAACCGCATCAGCCGTACGGTCATCCGCAGCATTTTGGAGCGATCCGGACTTGCGGTGGACGCGGTCAGCGACGGCGAGCAGGCGCTGGATGCGCTGGCTTCGTCCGAAGCACGCTATGATTTGGTGATTCTGGACCTGGACATGCCGGGGATCGGTGGCTTGGAGGTAGCCAGGACATACCGTTTCATGGATACGGACACCGCCACGCCGGTGGTGGTCATCACTTCCAGCCCTACACCGGAAGCCCAGCAGGCTTGCGCGGGAGCCGGGGTCGAACTCGTCCTGACCAAGCCCGTGGAGCCCCGGCTGTTATTGCAGACTGTATTCCGCCTGGGTGCGGCCAAGCGTCCGCAGCCGAGGCTGGTCACCCTGAGGCCAAGAGGTGGTCCCGAGCCAAAGCTGGACGAGACCACTCTCAACAGCTTGGTCCGGCTCGGCTCCGGGGCTGGCTTTCTGAAGGAGCTCGTGCAGGGTTTCGTTCAGGACGGAGGGCGATCGGTAAGGCGTATTGAGCAGGCGGTGCGGCAGCGCGACCATCGCTCCTTTCAGGACGCCGTACAAGCTCTCAAGGGCACGGCCGGTGATATAGGGGCCGTTCTGCTGGTGAGCTTGTGCATTCAGGCCGAGAGCATCACGCCGTTCCAAATGGGCTCCACCCCTGCACGCTCCCTTTGCGAGCGGCTTGCAACGGCGTTCGAGAGCACCTGCGTCGCGCTGACAGAGTTCGCAGAGAAGCAGCGCGACGCGGTTACCTGAGCTGTTACCTTCGTCCGGCGATTCGCTCCCAGCCTTCGATGGGGTTTGGGGGACCATCACGTGACAGGCACCAACTGATTGAATAGTGTATCTTTATCTTCGACCTGAAGGGGCCGAGGCACAGGGCAGGAGGTTTTCGGCTCTGTGGGAAGGCGAGCCGGTGAAGCCACGCTAAAGGCTCCGGTCGAGTTGCCGCTACGGTCAGGACCGGGTATCCAAACCATGAGTGCCAAGAGCTTATTGAACAGCTTCACACCGCGCGCCATCGCGGCCAATCTGGAGCGCCAGGCGGCCAGCGAATGGGAGCAAGGCGTCATCCGGGTGGTGATCACGACCGTCGTCGTTGCCTACCTGACACACAGCCTTCTGCCCTTGGACCCCGCCGACAGCGCCCACCTTCACACCCTGGCGGCGGTCTCTGCGTACCTGCTCTTCTCGTTCCTGGTGCTAGGGTCGTTTCGGTTTTGGCCCAGGGAGTCGCTCAAGCGTCGTTTTGCCACCCTGGTCTGTGATATTGCCATCACCAGCTATGCGATGTACCAGTCGGGCGAGCTGGGAGCCCCATTCTTTACGGTGTTCCTATGGGTGACCATCGGCTATGGAGTGCGTTACGGCCAGCGACTGCTGTTCGCCGGTACCCTGATAGCGGCCACCGGGTTCTTCGTGGTCATCGTGACCAGTCCGTTTTGGATTCAGCATCAGACCATCGGCTACGGGCTGCTGGTCGGATTGGTGGTCATTCCGCTCTTCGTCTCTGCGCTGCTGGGCAAGTTGAAGAAGGCCAAGGCCGAGGCAGAGAAGGCCAACGTGGCCAAGAGTCAGTTTCTGGCCAACATGAGCCACGAGATCCGGACGCCGCTTACCGGCATCATCGGCATGGCTGATCTGCTTTTCGATGCGCCTCTCGCGGCGGAGCACAAGGAGCAGGTCCGCACCATTCATGCCTCGGCTCACGCGCTGCTGAATCTTCTCGCGGACGTGCTGGACATCTCCAAGATCGAGGCGGGCAAGGTCACAATTGAACACACGGACTTCGATCTGCACTCCCTGGTCAGCAGCACGGCCCTCACAGTTCGGGGCCAGGCGCGCAACAAGGGCTTGCGCTTCTACACCCACATTCACCCCGACGTACCCTACGCGCTGAGGGGTGACCCGCTGCGGATTCGGCAAATACTGCTGAACCTGCTGGGCAACTCGATTAAGTTCACCGAGTCGGGATACGTGGATCTACGGGTGACGGTGCTCGCCCAGACGGACGATACGGCGCGCGTGCGTTTTGAGGTGGTGGATACGGGCATAGGTATACCCGCGGAGGCTCAGCCCAGGCTGTTCGAGCGTTTCACCCAGGCTGACGAGTCCACCACCCGAAAGTACGGTGGGACCGGGCTTGGTACGACCATATCCAGGCACCTGGCGGGGCTCATGGGGGGAGACATCGATTTCCACAGTACCGTGGGCAAGGGCAGCGTATTCTGGTTCGACGCACCGTTGGCCAAGCAGATCACGGACGCACCCAGGCCGGCCTCATCCGCGTTCGAGAATCGGCGTGCATTGCTGGTGTCGGACAGCCGCGAGCTGTGCGGCTCCTTGCGCGAGAGTCTGACCGGCTGGGGTCTGGGGGTGGATGTGGCGCCCAACTCCGCCCGAGCCTTCGCCTGTCTGCTGGCCGCAGCGGCAGATGAGAGGCCCATCGACCTGCTGTTTCTGGATCTGGCCACGGCCGATATAGCGCCGGAGCAGTTCGCCGGGGCCGTGGTCGGCGATGCGCAGCTACGGGGAATTCCCCTCATTCTGGTCGGCGGCGAGTCGGCGGAACACGATACCGAGTATCTGCTGTCCGGGTTCGAGAGCATTCTGCACCAGCCGGTGCCCAAGCCGCAGCTCTTCAACGCCGTTCACGCCGCGGTGGCCGATACACCCACTGCGGAGGGGATTGCACATATCGCCGACCGTTACGGAGCCCTGGTTACCCGCGCCTCCCTGCGGCTACTGGTCGCCGAGGACAACCCGACGAATCAGAAGGTGATACAGGCAATTCTTGCGCGAGCTGGACACCAGGTGGAGATTGCCGCCGATGGCGAGGAGGCTCTGGATCGGCTGGAGGAGTGCGACTACGACTTGGCCATCGTGGATATGCAGATGCCGAACGTGGCCGGCCTGGACGTGGTGAGGGCCTATCGATTCGGCGCCGGGCTGGGAAGGCGGATGCCTTTCATCGTGCTGTCGGCCAATGCGTCCACGGAGGCCCGCCGGGAGTGCGAAGAGGCCGGAGTTGACGCGTATCTGTCCAAGCCCGTGGACGCCAGGCAATTGCTTGAGACTATTGCGCGGCTAAGCACGGGTAAGCCCACGCCAGCCAAGCACCCGCGGCTGAAGGTGGCGGCTGCGGCGGGCGGCATGCGGGCGGCGGAGGTTCCGATCGTGGACGAGGCAGTGGTGCGCAGCCTGGCCGAGCTGAGCTCGGACCCGGCGTTTTTCCCCAATCTTCTGGCCGGATTCACCCGCGACGCCGAAGCCACCTTCGAGGCCATGGCGCGGGCATTGGAGGCGGGCGATCTCGCCGCCTACCGCGATAGCGCCCATGCCTTGAAGGGCTCCGCCGGCAGCATGGGCGCTATGCGCCTTTTCGACCTGGCGGGCGAGGCATCCCGTGCCGACCACCAAAAGCTCCAAGCCAAAGGCCACGGCATGCTGGCTGAGCTGTGGCGCCTGTACCGGGAGATGCAGCCCGCCATGGAGGCCTGCGTCGACACTCTGCGCCGGGGAGAAGCCGCCCGCGGCTACTCGGTACCCTAAGGGTCGACCACAAGAGCACCAAGGTCGTGCCAGCGCGGTCCTTACCCATAGAAGGGCCCCTGCTTCATACTCCCGGTAACCCGTCCCGAGAGCGACCCAGCGCTTTCATCTCCGACGTCCAATACAACTTTGCGGTCATGGGGCTGCCAAGGGCCGGGCAGCCCTCAGCCCTGGCTCCGTGCAGCGGCCGCAGGCGTCGCCGCGATTCTGCGGTTCTGGGCCTTCATCAGCCGCTCCATCATGCGCAGATCCTTCTCCGGCAGGCTCAGTGCGGAATCCACCCATAGCTCGGCGATGTATAGCAGCTCCTCATAGGTGATGGGGTTGACCCGCTCGCGCATGCGCAGCAGGGCCTTGCGCGTGACCTGGGTCTTCTCGTCCCTGCGCACGAAGGCGTAGAGTGCATCCCGGGCGCCGCCTTGCTCGGCGAGAATGTCAATGACACCCATCTCGTAGAGCTCTTCGGCGGAGTATATCTTTCCGCTCATGATCATCCGCTCCACCAGGTTGGGCGACAGTCGCCGAGCCAGGAAGCTGTATGCGCCCATTCCGGGAAACATGTTGAACACCACCTCGGGGAATCCGATCTGAACGTGGCGCTCGGCGATGATCACATCGCTGGACAGGGCGGCTTCCAAGGCCGCCCCCAGGGCGGTGCCCTCCAGCATCGCGACGGTGGTGATGGGCAGATCGAGATTTCTCAGATTCTGGTACAGCACCTTAATGCTCAGGTGCGCATAGTCGCTCAGGGTTCCCCGATCCTGGTCGCGGATGGTGTTCAGGAAGAAGCCGAGATCACCGCCCAGGTTGAACACGCCCGGCATGGCCGAAGCGTGGACCAGATACTTGATGGTCGTCTCCCCCGCGCGGCGCAGCTCACGGCTGACGGTATTGCGCACCGCCTCCTGGAATGACTCGATGTCACGCAGCAGGCTGGGCGTGAAGCTCGGTCGTGGGGTGGGCTGCATATAGTAGGTCAGAAGCTGGTACTCTGGATCGTATCCGGTGGTCAGTTCCCTGAAGCTTTGTGCCCACAAAGGATGAGCGGATTGCGCGTCCAGGAACGGCTTGAGTGCGGTGTTCATGCGGATCCTCCTCCTGCTGATCGTTCTCTAGGTCCGGGGTTTCTGAAGGACGCCGGGACGTTCGAGGCCCCGTGCCTTCGGAGCATGATATGCCCAGCTCGCGATACAAACCAAAGGCATCGACGAGTATAGGGCGAATATCTGACAGTTTGTCAGTACTCGATACCCATGGACTCCACAAGCCTGCTCAGGCGCTCCAGGCGCTGGACCGGCTCGCTGAGCTGCAGCAGATATTGCTTCTGCGTGAGCGGGATCGGCAGAAGCTCTGCCAGGCGGCACCCGACCCAGGTGGCGTCGCCGTATTTCAGCGTGACGGAGGCGAACAGGTGGGGGACCTCCTTGACGAGCTGACGGAGAAAATCCGCCATGGGAATGTACTCGGCGGGTAGCTCAGTGGGGGGCTCCTGAGGCAGTAATTCGACCGTCGCCTCGGTAAGCTGGTTCGGCTTCACCCGCGTGGAGAGCGTGCGAAAACGCTGCTCCCCCACGGCCGTGATGCCGAGCAGGCCGTCGTGGCGCTGATGCCAGTCGATAATCTTCGCCACCGTTCCCACCTCATAGGGCCTGGCAGCCTTGCCTACCTCGCTGCCGCTCTCGATCAAGCACACGCCGAAGCCGGCACCGGTTCGCAAGCAGTCGCAGATCATGTCCAGATAGCGCGGCTCAAAGATCCGCAGAGGTAGCGGGCCGTCCGGGAACAGCACGGTGTTCAGGGGAAACAGAGCGATCTGTGCTTCACTCATTGTTTTCCGTTCCCCAGGGGGCCACCAGTGTCTGGGGGATCTCCAGGTGGTCCAGGATCCTGGCCACCACGAAGTCCACAAGATCCTCGATGGTTGTGGGCCCGTGGTAAAAGCCAGGGCTCGGCGGCATGATCACGGCGCCCATGCGCGACAGGCGCAGCATGTTCTCCAGGTGAATCGTCGAGAAAGGCATTTCCCTCGGGACCAGGATGAGCTTGCGCTGTTCTTTTAGAGCTACGTCCGCCGCCCGCTCGATCAAGTTTCGGCAGGTGCCGGCGGCGATCGCGGCCAGGGTTCCCGTAGTGCAGGGGCAGACCACCATGGCACTGGGCGCGCTCGAGCCGCTGGCCACCGGCGCACTCCACTGCTCTTTGCCGAACACCCGCAGATCTCCGGCGCCAACACCGAGCTTCTCGCTCAGGATCGCCTGGATCTCTACAGGCCGGGCGGGCAGCTTCAGATGGGCCTCCTGCTCCAGTACCAGGCGTGCCGGAGACGACATCATCAGATATACCGTGCGCCCTGCGCTCAAAAGGCAGTCAAGCAGCCGCAGGCCGTAAGGCATTCCCGAGGCTCCGGTGAAGGCAAGGGCAACGGCTAGTTTGGAAATGACTCGCCCCTCCGGGATGTGGCGCGACCATGTTAACCCCAATCCGCCCTGGAGCCCACACCGCTGCGGAAGGGATCACGGCTGCTTCCCGGCATCCCGGCGCAGGGCCGCGATCAGCTTGTCGTGGATCCCACCGAAGGCGCCGTTGCTCATGATCAAGATGTGATCGCCGGGCCCCGCGAGGCCGCGCAGACGCTCAACCATGGCGGCCACCGAGTCGTACACGCCGGCCTTGTCGCCCAGGGACGCCATCGCGGCGTTCAGGTCCCACCCCAGCTCCGGCGGACGGAGCAGCAGGATGCGGTCCGCGCCGGCCAGAGCGTCGGCCAGATGGTCCCGATGAACGCCCAGGCGCATGGTGTTGGAACGGGGCTCCAGCACCGCGATGATGCGCCGGGTGTTCACCCGCGATCTCAGGCCTTCCAGGGTGGTGCGAATGGCCGTGGGATGGTGGGCAAAGTCGTCGTAGATGGTGACGTCATCGACCACCGCCCGAACCTGCAGCCGCCGCTTCACGTTGCGAAACGCTCCCAGAGCCCGGCAGGCCTCCTCCACGGCTACCCCCGCGTGACGGGCGGCGGCTATGGCTGACAGGGCGTTGCTCACGTTGTGCCGCCCGATGAGGTCCCAGCTCACCGTTCCGTGCTCCCGCTCGCGGAACAGCACCCGGAAGCGGCTCCCGTCGGCCGCCAGGGGCCGGGCGCGCCAGTCGGCCCGCTCCAATCCGACGGTCTGCTCGGGGGACCAGCGGCCCATGCGCATGACCTCGGACAGCGCCGCGTCCTGAGCCGGCCGGATGATCAGACCGTTGCCGGGAACCGTGCGCACCAGATGGTGAAATTGCCGCTGAATGGCAGCCAGGTCCGGGAAGATGTCGGCGTGGTCGAATTCCAGGTTGTTGAGCACGGCGGTCCGTGGCCGGTAGTGCACGAACTTGGAGCGCTTATCGAAGAAGG
>CAYWTP010000004.1:0-13627 GCA_964461215.1 uncultured Ectothiorhodospiraceae bacterium
CGCTCGCGCTCGCCGGCGAAGGCGTCGGCGCCCAGGATCGCCGCGATGAGGGCACCGGCGGCGGTGATCGTGCCGGCCAGCATGGTGACGACCTGGGCGTTGTCCAGCAGGCTCAGTTCGGTGTTGCTGACCAGCAGCAGAGAGAAGGCCGAGAGCGCTCCGCTGAACGCCAGCAGCCAGGCCAGACCGCGCTGATTGCGCAGCAGCGCCTGGCGTTCCTTGCGTGCAATCTGGGACATCGCGCTCATGCGGCCTCCTGGCTGCGTGCGGTCGCGCCGGTCAGGTGCAGGTACAGCGCCTCGAGGTCACCGCCTTCGGCGTGGATCTCCATGATGTCCCAGCCCTGCGCGATGAGGTCGCCCCACAGTCGCGCCAGCCGCGGCAGCGCGAGGGCGGTCACGGCGACGTGCCACCAGGGGCCCTCGCGATAGCGCAGCGCTATCTCTTCGGGCAGGGCCGGCTCCTCCGGGACGGCGCCGATGCGCAGCCGGTAGCGCAGCGAGGAGTCATCCCGGCCGAGCAGGTCGGCCAAGGTGCCCTCGGCCAGCGTGCGCCCATGGTCAATCACGCCGATGCGATTGCAGAGGCGTTCGACGTCATCGAGCAGGTGAGTGCACAGCAGGATGCCGACCTGGCGTTCGCGTGCCAGCGTCAGCAGCAGATCATGGACCTCGCGCCGTCCGCGGGGGTCCAGGCCATTGGTGGGCTCGTCGAGGATCAGCAGCTCCGGGGCGTGCACCAGCGCTCGCGCCAGTGCCAGCCGTTGCTGCATGCCGCGCGAGAGCTGGCCGATGGGACGGTGGCCGCTGCGGCCCAAGCCCACCAGGTGCAGCAGCTCGGAGGTCGGCTGCTGCAGGCCGCCGTAGAAGCCGGCGTACCAGGCGAGGTACTGGTCCGCGCTCATCCACTCGTAGAACCCGGCCTGCTCGGGCATCACGCCGATGCGGCGGCGCAGAGCGATCGGGTCGCCCTGCGCCTCGCCAAGCAATCGCAGGTCCCCCGCCTCAGGCCCATACAGCCCCAGAATGACACCGATCGTCGTGCTCTTTCCGGCGCCGTTCGGTCCGAGCAGGCCGTAGATTTCGCCCGGACCCATGTGCAAGCTGACGTCACTCAGGACCTGCCGGCCGTTCAGTGTCAGCTTGACGTGACTGGCCTCGAGAAGATTCGTGGCATTGGTGCCCTCGATGAAATTCATGCTCGGACTCCTAGGTTGACCGATTCGCCTCATGGTCGACGTTCAGGACAGCTTAAGCTCGCGCATCTCGTCGGAAGCTTTCCCCGACCTTGCCAAACGGCAAGAGACGTGAGGCCGGCATCGGCACTATTCTCGGATTGAGAATCGATTGCCGCGTGATCATCCATGTCACGGCGCGGATGCCGGGGTGGGGCCGCGCCTGCGCAGTCCCGGCGGGTCGCATTAGCCGCCGCAGCAGCAGGAATTTGGGTCCGATGCGCGGATCCGTTTGCCTGCCTGTGCAAGGCGCTCCGCGTGGTTGAATGCTCCGGCGTGGGGTAATCCTTGCCCGGATCCGGATTTCCAACAACGGTATGAGACAGGCTGGCGCCGGGGGCATGCAGATCTTCTGGCCGGCTGCGGGTAATATCCGCCAGACGATATGAGTGGTACGCCGTACATGCGCCTGATCGGATTGGTGGCCCTTGCCGCGGGCCTGCTCGGCTGCGCGAGCGTCCCGATGCCGGATCTGAGCGTCGCACTGCCCGGCCGGTGGCGCCACCGGGAGCAGCTGCCGGCGCGCCCTCCTGTGGATCTGCACGGATGGTGGAAGGCATTCCACGATCCCGCGCTGAGCGGGCTGGTAGAGCAGGCCTTGAGCGCCAACCTCGAGGTCGCTCAAGCGCTGGAGCGGCTGCGCGCCGAGCGTGCTCTGTACGCTCGGCGCCAAGCGCCCAATCGCCCCTCCCTGCGCATCCATACCGACGACCCAATCGACCCGGATGCCACCGCCTCGTACTTCGTGGTGGGCTTCGATGCGACCTGGGAGCTGGCGCTGTTCGGTCGCGGCGAGGCCACCGACCGGATCGCGGCCGGAAAGCTGCGTGAGGCCGCCGCCACCCTGCGCGAAGCGCGCGTCTCGCTGGTCGCCGAGATCGTCCGGGAGTGGATCCGTTTGCGTGCGGCGCAACGCCGCACCCAGCTCCTGGGGCAGACTCTGGCTGCCCGCCGCCGCCAGGCCGCGCTGGTGCAGACGCGTGTCAGGCTGCGCCTGGATGGTCCGGAGGCACTGGCACGGGCCCGCGCGTCGGTGGCTGAAACGCAGGACGAGCTCAGCGGGCCTGCAGCGGACGCCGATGCCGCGGCCCAGCGGCTGGCGCTGCTGCTGGGTCGCAGCGAGCCGGATCCGGCATGGCTCAAGCCGGCACCACTGCCGCAGCTTGGAGCCGGCGGACCGCTGGAGGCACCGGTGAATCTGCTGCGCTCACGACCGGAAATCGCCCGCGCGGAAGCCGGCGTGGTGCAGGCCGCCGGCGATCTCGGGATCGCGCGCGCCGATCTCTATCCGCGCATCGGACTCGGCACCTCGCTGCTCTGGTCCACGGATGTTGCCACCATCCGCCACCGAAGCTCCACCAACCAGATCGGGACGCTCGGGCCGCTGATTGACATTCCGCTGTTTGACTGGGGAATGCGCAAGGCACGCGAAGACGCCCGGGCGCACCAGCTCAAGGCCGCGGCCATGGCCTATCGGGAGGCCGTTCTGGGTGGGGTGGCGGAGGTCGAGACGGCGCTGGGCAACCTGCAGCAGCAGCGCCGGCGCGAGAACGCCGGCGTACGCGCCTGTCGGGCCTGGGAGACGGCCGCGGGTGCCGTAAGGAAGCGTCGCCGCCTGGGTTTGGCCAGTGATCTGGACGCCGCTGATGTCGACATTTCCCGGGCACGCGCCGATCTCAATCTTACGGCTGCCCGAGCCGACCGGGATGTTGCCTACGTGGCGCTCTACAAGGCACTGGGCGGCGCTGCGCCGCCGCCGGCCGGTGACGCTGGCCATGCCGGCGACGAAGGCGACCCGCCCTGATGGTTGCGCTGGCCCGCAAGACCCTGGTCTACGAGTGGCGCCGCTTCCTGCCGGCGATACTGGCGGTCGGCTTCGCCGGCCTGTTGCAGCTGCTGCAGGCCGGACTGGTGTTGGGCATCTTTGGCAGCGCCGCGGTCTATATCACCGGGTCCGACGCCGATGTCTGGGTTGGCTACCCCGGGACCCAGAGCGTCGATCAGGGTCGCCCCATCTCTGCCGACGTGGCCGCGCTCCTGCACATGAACCCGGCCGTGACTCGGGTCGAACCGTTTCTGTGGACCTCCGGCGACTGGCACGGCCGCGGCGACACCGGCGGGGTGTCGGTGTTCGTCTCCGGCATCGATCCACACACCCACGGGCTGATGTTTGCGCGGGCGCTGTCGCCTGCCTTGCGCGAACGGCTTTCCGAGCCGGATGCGGTGATCGTCGATCGCGCCGATCTGGACAAGCTGGGCGTCACGATGGGTGGTACCGCAACCATCAATGGTCACCGCGTGCGGGTCGTCGGTGTGGCCAGCGGGCTGCGCGCGCTGGGCGGTGTCAACGTCGTGGCGGGCCTGGACACGGCGCGCCGGCTCGACCCGGATCCGGCGGATGCCGGCCGCCCCACCTACCTGGTCGCCAAGCTGCGTGCGCCCGAGCAGGCCCGGGAGGTGGTTGCCGCGCTGCACGGCCACAGCGGCTTCGGACCCTACGATGCATGGACGGCCGACGCCTTCGCGCGCCGCTCGATGCTGTTCTGGCTGTTCGACACCGGCGCCGGTGCCGGTGTGCTGTTCCTGGCCGGCATCGTGTTCGTGGTCGGCGCGGTGGTCACCAGCCAGGCGCTGGTGGCTGCGGTCGTTGGTTCCGTGCGTGAGTATGCCACGTTGAATGCCCTGGGCGTGGGCGTACGCGCCCTGCGCTGGGTGGTTCTGGAACAGGCCTTCTGGGTCGGTGCCTCGGGGCTGGCGGGTGCCGGCGTGCTGGGCACGCTGCTGATCGCCCTGGCCCAGGGCGAGGACGTTCCGGTGGAGCTCAACGTGTCCGTTGCCCTGGCCTGTGTCCTCCTGACCATGGTCCTTGCCGCGGTCTCCGGCCTGGCCTCGGTACGCGCCCTTCGCCGGGCCGATCCGGCGACCTTGCTGCGATGATCCAATGACCGCCCTGGCCGCCGTTGCGCAGCGCGAGTGCACGCTGATGGCGGAGCACGTCTCCAAAGTGTTCTACTCCGGGCGTATTGCCACCACGGTGCTCGACGATGTATCGCTGCGCGTCGATCCGGGGGAACTGACCTTGATCGAAGGTCCGTCGGGCTGCGGCAAGAGCACATTGCTGTCGATTCTGAGTGGCCTGCAGCGTGTGGACAACGGCAGCGTGCGCGCGCTCGGCCAGGCGATCGGCGGCATGGACAAGGATGCGCTTGAACGCTTCCGCCTGCAGCACACCGGCTTTGTGTTTCAGGGCTTCAACCTGTTTCCTGCGCTGACGGCCCTGGAGCAGGTTGCGCTGCCACTCGACTATCTGGGGCTGTCCGGCGAAGAAGTGCGCCGGCGCGCGCAGGCGGCCATCGTCGAGGTCGGGATGGAATCGAAGATGCGGCTGCGTCCCATCGAGCTCTCCGGCGGCGAGAAGCAGCGTGTGGCGATCGCCCGCGCGATCGCGAAGGAACCCGCACTGTTGTTTGCCGACGAGCCGACCAGTTCGCTGGACGCCGCCAATGGCCAGATAATCATCGACCTGCTGCACCGGATCGCCCGCCGCCATGGCACGACCGTGCTGTGTGTCAGCCATGATCCTCGTCTGATCAGTCACGCCGACCGCCTGCTGACGATGGAGGACGGGCGCATTCTTGCCGATAGCCGCAACTCTGTGGCGGCTGCGCACACGCTCGCTACCGGACGTACGCCATGACGAAATCTCGACCCGGAATTCTCACCTTACTGCTGCTCCTGATATTGTTCGCGGCCGCCGCGAGTTCCTGGTACGGCTCTTCGGCAACGGCGTCCCCGGCAACGACGGCGTCAAGCTACGCGGCCGTCGCCCGTGGCCGTATCGACATCGAGGGTGGCATGCTGGTGCTCGGTACGGCCCGGCCGGGCGTGGTGGCGAGCGTGCTCGTGCGAGCCGGTGAGCATGTCGAACGTGGCCAGGCGCTGCTTCGGCTCGAGGATGAAGATGCGCGCACGGCCGTGACCATTGCCTCGGGCCAC
This sequence comes from uncultured Ectothiorhodospiraceae bacterium, assembly GCA_964461215.1. Classification (GTDB taxonomy): domain Bacteria; phylum Pseudomonadota; class Gammaproteobacteria; order JAABTG01; family JAABTG01; genus CAYWTP01. The sequence goes on from CAYWTP010000004.1 coordinate 5,231, forward strand.
CTGCGGCAGGCGCGGGCTCAGGCGCGGCTGGTGGACGTCCGCCTGACGGCAGCCCGCAAGCGCGCCCGGCGCCTGCTCGAGGCCGCGAATGCCGGCGCCGACACCGGCCAGAACGCCGACGATGCAGCCGGCCGCGTGCGCCAGCTCAAGGCGGAGAAAGCGGCCGCCGAGGCGGCCGTTCACATTGCCGGCGGACGGCTCGATCAGGCGCGTTACGCTCTGGCGCAGCATACGTTGAAGGCTCCGCTGGCAGCAGACGTCGTGGCCTCCGCCGTGCAGCCCGGCGAAGCCGTCTCGCCGCAGTCCGGCGCACTGTTCACGCTGCTGCCCGATACTCCGCGCGTCATCGTTGCGGAGGTGAGCAGCGATTTCGTCGATGCCGTGCACGCGGGCATGCGGGCGCAGATCGTGCTCGATAACGATGCGGCGACGGAGGTCGGCAGTGCGCGCGTCGTGCGGGTTGGAAAAGTATTCGGACCGTCGACCCTGGAGGAGGATCCGGCCCTGCGCGCCAATACGCGTGCCGTGACGTGCGTGCTGCATTTCGAGAAGCCGAGTGCGCTGCGCGTCGGTCGGCGCGTGCTGGTGCGCATCTTCCGTGACACTGATGTCCGGCAGGGCGCGCGGGCGGTTGCCGGCGACGGGGGCAACAGGCCCTGAGGAAGCAGTACCACCACTGAGTCGTCACCGCGCCCGGGCGGCGCGCTCCAGAACCTGGCAGACGTGTGCAAAATCGACCTCACTGAGCCAGGGGCTGTTGGTGACCGTGATGCAGCGGCCGATCCACGCCCTGGCCTGTGGCACCGCCGCCGGCGGTACCACACTTCGCAGGTAGGAATAGTCCGGCAGCGCTTGCGCGAACAGGCGGGTGATCCCCAGACCGGCCCGCCAGAGTTGTCCTAGCGCCAGCTCGGCGCCATGGGCGGTGGGGAGCAGGACCATGATGAAAGGCCAGGTTCCGGTATCGCCCGGGTGCTCCGCGATGACCGTGACCCCTGGAACCGAGGCGAGGCGTGCGGCCCGATGCCGTCCTCGCTCGGCAGCTTCCGCCACGGCCTGGGGCAGGCGCCCGAAGGCGGCCGCGCCGACCCGGCGCCGCCACCGTCCCACCCGATGCAGGGGGATGCCCGGTGGAAACCGGTCGCCGATGGCGCGCTCCACCTCGCCCCGGGCCAGCCAGTAGCGCAGCGCCAGCCCATAGCTCAGCCTCAGACCGACCGGATGGTAGGCCAGGCGGTAGCCGACGAGCTGAAGGCAGCGAATCGTCTCACGCGCGAGGTTCGACGGAATGACCTCGCGGCTGATACCGGCCAGTGCCTGGCGCACGTCCGGGTCGCGTGCCGCGAGCAGTCCGCCCTCGTACAGGGTCAGTCCCTTGCCTGCGGCCAGGCTGTAGAAGCCGATGTCGCCGACGCCGCCGACGGGCCGTCCCTGCCAGGTGCTCCCAAGGGCCTGGGCCGCATCCTCCACCACGAATGCGCCGGCATCCCGGGCCACGGCCAGCACTGGTGCCAAATCAGCCGCCAGTCCCCCCAGATGGGCGGGGACGATGCACAGCGTATCCTCATCGCAGGCGCGGGCCAGGGCTTCCGGGTCTGGATCGAAGCGCTCGGGCACGGTGTCGCACACCCGCAGGCACAGCCCGGCCCGCGCGATGGCCAGGGCCACCAGGGGACAGGTATAAGCCGGTACGACGACCGTACGGCGCCGACTCATGCGCTTGAGGGACAGCAGGGCGACCAGCAATGCGGCGGTACCCGAGCATTCGACCTGCACGCCCGGCAGGCCCAGCCAGGCAGCCACTGCCGCGGCCAGATCCGGGGGGCCCGAGGGAGCCAGCAGATCGCCCCAGCGCAAGGCAAGACCGGCCGTGGGTGGCACGTCGCGAAGCGCCCTGGCGGTACTTCTCGCGGCCACGGGTGCGGTTTATTCCGGGGCCTCGCCCTTGGCCGCGAGCAGTGCGACACCGCCGAGAATCAGCGCGGCGCCCACCATCTGGCGCAGGGACAGGGTCTCGTGGAACCAGGCTACCGATATGACAAGTACGGTCACTACATCCAGATGGGAGGCGGCGAAGGACGGGCCGACCGGGGCGTGCTTGAGCAGGGTCATCCACGTAAAGAAGGCGCCGACGTAAGCGGCCACGGCCAGGTACACCCAATGCCCGGCGAACACCCCGAGCAGCCAGCTCGCCTTTGCCGCAACCGGTCCGGCGCCGAGGGCGGCCAGCTTGAAGCCCACCTGCCCGGCGGTATCGAAGCAGACCAGCAGCAGAAAGCCTAAGAGATAGAAGGCGCGCATCAGCCCAGCCCGACCAGGGTGACGCCGCCGGCGATGAGCAGGGATGCCGCGGTTCGGCGCGCCGTCATTGCCTCGCCGAAGAGCAGGCGGCCGCCGATCATCACCGCCAGGATGTTGACGCTGCCCAGCAGCACGGCCATGCCCAGTGGCACCACGGACAGGAAGGCGAGCCAAAGGATGAACTCGCCCACGAAGGCCGTGATCCCCAACCAGGTCCATTTGTCCGTTGCCAGCGCCAGCCAGTGGGCCAGGCCCTGCGCCTGCCCGGTGCCGCGGGCGGCCGCCTTGAACGCCAGCTGCCCGCCGGTGTCGCAGAGCAGGTTGCCCAGCCACAGGGCGCTGGCCAGCGGGCTCATGTCCGCGCCGCCTGGCGTTCGGCGAATGCGGGCAGCCGGCCGCCGCCATTCCCGGCCCACTGGCGATCCGGCTCGAAGTAGGGCTGAAACCGGCGCAGGCTGGCGCGCAGCAGCGGGTTGCGCAGAAGCACGGCGTGACGGGTCAGGGTGAAACGGGCGCCCAGAAGAGCCTTGACCTCCGGATCGGTCCAGCCGGCCACGTAATTGCGCAGGCCGCGAGCCAGAGCGTATTCCAGGTTCTGGAACCAGCTCACGGCGTAGAGATTGTGCTCGCGCGCCGCGGGATATTCGAACCCCACGTACTTGTCCACCAGGTTCTCTCCCTGAACGAAGCACAGGTTGTAACCGATGATCCGCCCGCGATGGCGGTACACGAAGACCACGCCCTCATGAGCGCGTCCTTGCAGCACGGCGGTGAAGAATGCCTCACTCAGCAGGTCGAAGTGTATGCTGCTCTGGCGGTAGACATTCAGATAGAGCGTATAGAAACGGTTGATCACCTCAGGATCCGCGAACAGTGCGTCGCCAGTGGGATAGGTCGCGATTTCCAGATCGGAAGCGGCTTTGAGCTTGCGCCGGATATCCTTGCGCCGGGCCCGCGACATGCGTTTGAGCAGCTCGTCGGGGCCGGTGAAATCCAGGGGCACATAGGCCAGTGCCTGCCCGGCCACCAGGCTCCATCGCGCCGCCTGGCAGGCCTGCGCGAGGCCCAATGCCGCGGCGTTCTCCGCCTCGCTCAACAGCGGCGAGTCCTGCGGAATATCCTTGATGATCAGCACCGCCGCGCGCTCGGCCGCAAGCCGCCGGGTGGCCTCGGCCACCAGCGCATGCGGGTCCAGGGGCAGGGGATACAGACAATACTCCGAGACGGTGGTGCCGATGAACAGGGTCCGCGGTTGCAGCGCGCGCCCGAGCAGCGGGACGCGACCGAGCAGTTGCCGGTACGGTTCGTCCAGGGTCGTGAGCAGGTCGAAGCGTGTGACGAAGGCCGGTACCGCCGAGGCGCCGGGGCCGATGCGCAGCGGAGCGAATCCGGCCGGCGGATGTGCCAGGAAGCTCTCTACCAGCGGCGGCGGCTCCAGCAGATTGAGCCACGGCGGCGTGGTTTGTCCGCTGCCCGCCCTCAGGGTGCCGGACGCTCTAACGCTCATCCCAGGCCCGCATGACCAGAACGGCGTTGTGACCACCGAAAGCGAAGGACTGCGACAGCGCGGTGCGCAGCTGCGCAGGGGCGGCCTCGCGCACGAAGTTCAGCTCGGCGAGCGGCTCGGCGAGGTTGTGGCAGGGGTGGGTGGTCTGGTCCCGAAGGCTCAGTGCGCAGACGGCGGCCTCGATGCCACCGCTCGCACCCAAGCTGTGACCGAGCAGGGATTTGGTCGAGTTCACCAGGACCTTACGGCCGAATACCCGCTCGATGATGCGGGCCTCGGTTTCATCGTTCACCCGTGTACCCGTGCCGTGGGCGTTGAGGTAGTCGATGTCGGCTGCGGACAGTCCGGCCGCTTCCAATGCCTGGTCGATGGCCCGGATGATCGCTTGTCCGCCGGGCTCGATGATCATGATGCTGTAGGCGTCGAAGGTCTCGCCGTAGCCGGCAATTTCGGCGTAGATCGGGGCACCGCGCCTGCGGGCGTGTTCCATCTCCTCCAGAACCAGGATCCCGGCACCGCCCTCGGCGAGCAGCATGCCCGAACGGTTCGCGTCGAAGGGGCGGTTGGCGCGTTCGGGCTCGGCGCACTCGCGCACCAGCACGCCGCCGGCGTCGAAGGCACGGAAGACGCTGCCGAACTCGTCACCCACGAATTCGACGCCGCCGCTGACCGCGAGGTCCAGGCCGCCCCGGCGTATGGTCTCGAACGCCTGGCCCAGTGCCATCGTGCCGGCCGCGCACGCACCGCACAGGGTCTGGTTCCGCCCGGTGAGGGAGAGCTTCATGCCGATGACCGCAGACAGGGCGTTGGGCATGACCATCGCCACGGCGAACGGGTTGAAGCGGGGTGGAAAGCGCATGTCGGCGGCGACCGCCTGTATGCCGGTCTCCTTACGGTCGCCATCGTGTCCGGCCAGCGCTTCGAGGCCCGCTCGCGGCCGAGCCAGCAGATGGTGGGCCTGCAGCGAGGCGAAGGTGTTGACCCCACCGACGCCGGTGCCGATGAATACACCGGCTCGCTCAGGGTTCACCGCGGGCAAGCGAAAGCTGTTGTCCTTGGCGCTGACCTGCTCGCGTACGAGTCCGGCATCGGTGACGGCTTCGGTGGCGGCCAGCAGGGCCAGAAGCGCCGAAGGGTCGCGCTGGGTGCGCTCGGCCAGGGTCAAACCCAGCGGCGCGTAGTCCAGCCTCGGCAGCGGCGCCCACAGGCCGGATTTGTAATCCGCATAACGGTGCCAGGCCTGCGGGATCGGGGCGGCCGCGCCGCGATCGGCCAGGCAGGCCTCCCAGAAGCTCGGGGTGGCCGTGCCGGTGGGCGTGACCGCGCCCAGCCCGGTGATGACGACCCGGTGTGTGGCGCCCACTATCCGGCCGCCTGCAGTCTGGTGCGGACGTAGTCCACGATGTCGGAGACGGTCGCGAACTCCCGCGCCTCGTCTTCGAACATGTGTTTGCCGAAACTGTCCTCCAGATCCAGGGCAATGGTGACGTAGTCCAGGGACGTAGCGCCCAGGTCCTCCTGGAGGCGGGTGGTCAGGGTGATCCGGGAGGGATCCACGACCAGCCCTTCGGACACGGCTTTGACCACCTTTTCATAGATCAGATCGGTACTCATGCTGTTGCTTCCTCATGAAGATCCCATAACGAAATTCGCGCCAGCCGGGCGCGGCGCTTCGGACGCCGGCGTGTCGGCGGCTACTCCTTCGGTTCGTGCACCTCGCGCACCACCTGGATCCCGAGCCGCTTGATGCGGTGCCAGAGACTGCGCTCCTTCACGCCCAGAAGCGCCGCGGCCTTGACCTGCACGCCGCCGGTCTGGTTGAGCGCGTCGATGATGAGCCGGCGCTCGACCCGGTCGAGAGCCTCTTCCAGGGGCAGGGCGCCGGGCGCTGGCACCGCGGTCTCTTCGAACAGGTAAGGGGGCAGATCACCCACGTCTACCACCGGACTGCGCGCGACGATGATGGCGCGCTCCACGCAGTTCTCCAACTCGCGAATGTTGCCGGGCCATGGGTAGCCTTTCATGGCATCGATGGCCGCCGCGGAGAAGCCGTTGATCCGTTTGCCCATGGCGGCCGTGACCTTGCGCTGGAAATGTCCCACCAGCAGCGCGATGTCCTCGCGGCGCTCACGCAGTGCGGGCATGTCGACGGGAAATACGGCCAGCCGGTAATAGAGATCTTCGCGCATGCGTCCCTGGCGTATGGCCTCGCGCAGGTTCTTGTTGGTCGCCGCAACGATGCGTACGTCCACGTGCCTGGTCTGCAGCGAGCCCACCGGTTCGAAGCTGCGCTCCTGCAGCACGCGCAGAATCTTGGCCTGCAGGCTGACCTGCATGTCCCCGATCTCGTCCAGGAACAAAGTGCCGCCGTCGGCTTGTTCGAAGCGACCGGTCTTGTTTCCCACCGCTCCGGTGAAGGCCCCCTTCACGTGCCCGAACAGCTCGCTCTCCAGCAGGCCTTCCGGGATGGCCGCGCAATTGATGGCTACGAAGGGACGATCGCGGCGCTTGCTGTTGGCGTGAACGGCGCGTGCCACCAACTCCTTGCCGGTGCCGCTCTCCCCGCTGATGAGCACGCTGGCGTTGCTCTCGCACACTTCGCTGATGCTTTGCATGACGCGGCGAAAGGCCGGACTATCACCGACGAGCTGGTCGAAGCGGTGGCGCTCCTCGATCTCGCGGCGCAGGCGCTGGTTCTCACGCAGTACGTCACTCATGCGGATGGCGTTGGCCACGATCGCGAGCAATTCGTCCATCTCGAAGGGCTTGGTCAGGTAGTCGAAGGCACCAATCTTGATGGCTTCCACCGCATCCTTTACCGAGCCGTAAGCCGTCATCAACACCACCGGCAGATTCGGCCAGCGCGCACGCACCTCGATCAGCAGATCATGGCCCCCCATGTCGGGCATGCGTTGATCGGTCAGGACGACGTCGGGGTCCTCGCTCCGGAGCGTATCCAGGGCTTCCCGCCCGTTGCCGGCGCGCAGGGTCCGGTAGCCGACACCCTCCAGGGCGATACTGAGCACGTCGCGCATGCGCGGCTCGTCTTCCACGATGAGCACGGTGTGAATCATGCATTCCCCGCGTCGGTGGTACATGGAAACACCAGCGTCAGGGCGGCGCCTCCACCAGCAGGGCCGTGGTATTCCACGCACCCGTGATGGGCCTGCATGACGGCGTGGACTTTGGCCAGACCCAGTCCGGAGCCCTGGACCTTGGTGGTGAAGAAAGGGTTGAAGATCTTCTCCTGCAGCTCCGGCGCAATGCCGGGACCGGAATCGCGGAAGCAGAGCCGCAGCGTGTTACCCCGCTGCGCGGTGCTGATCGTCAGGTCCCCGCCCCCCTCCATCGCCTCCCACGCATTGATGATCAGGTTCAGGCACGCCTGAAACACCTGGCTTTCGTCGCACAGAATCGTGGTGCGGGAGGCGCCGTCCTCGAGATGCAGGCGCACCGCGTGCCGTTCCAGTTCGGGCGCACAGAAGCCGGTCACGCGGCCGACGATTTCCATGGGAAGGTGTGGGGCCAGATCCGGAGGCTGTGGCTTGGCGAACCCCAGGAAGCCGCTGATGAGACCGTCGATACGGCTCACCTGCTCGGCCACGTACTCCAGAAGCTGGGCGTCCTGTACGCCGATCCCCTGGCGTTTTCGGACGACCTGCGAGGAGGTCTTGATGATACTCAGCGGATTGCGGATCTCGTGCGCAATGCCGGCGGCCATCTCGCCGAGGGCCGACAGCCGCTCCTGCCGGCGGACCTGCGCTTCCAGATCGTGGAGCTGGGACAGGCGTGAGGCCATGTGGTTGAAAGCCTCGGCGAGTTCGGCGACCTCGTCGTTGCCGTGCACCGGCACCTGCTGTCGGAAGTCACCGGCCGCCACCGCACTCACGGCAGCGGCCAGCCGGCGCAGGGGCAGGGCCAGGTGGCGCGCCAGCGTGGCCGAGGCCAGAACCGTCAGCAGGCCGCCCACCAGGAAGATGGTCAGGAACAGATTCTGCTGGCTCATGATGCCCGCCAGTGCATCGGCGCTGCGCAGGCCGCAGAAGAGCACACCGATCATCTTCCCCTCGGGGTCCAGCAGCGGCTTGTACAGTGCCCGATAGGCACCGTGCTCGGCGTGCGGATCGTAGTAGTCCCGAGCCTCCCGGCCGAGGATGTTCTGCACGCCTTGCCCGAGTATGGTGGCCGGCGCGGCACCGTCGCGGGAGGAGAAGAACTCGGTGAAATGGTCGCCGTCGCGGTAATACAGCCGCAGCTCCAGCGAGGTGATCGAGCTGAGCTGCGACATGTAGTTCTGGTCCAGCCAGGTTCCCAGGGCCAGGAACCGACCCGGCTCGGTGTCCTTGAGCGGCGTAATGCTGGCGGCCATAACCACGGTGCGTCCCGGCAGGACCGCCCTATACAGGGAGTAGTCCCCGTGCAGCGGTACCGCCTCGATCCGCTTCAGGGGTTGCGACGAGTAGATTACCTCCCCGTCCTTTCCGTAGACCGCCACCAGGTCGTAGCCCAGATGTTCGAGCAGCGGGGGGGGGGGTGGGTGGGGGGGGGGGGGGGCGGGGGGGGGGGCGACGGCGGTCGGCACGCTGGTG
>CAYWTP010000004.1:13637-30588 GCA_964461215.1 uncultured Ectothiorhodospiraceae bacterium
CTTCAGGTGCGTTGAATCCATGCCGCTGGTCACGGTGGTCGCCACGGCGTGACTTTCCAGCAGAAACCGGGCGACCGCACGCGCTTCCTTCTGCGATTCCCGCAGGTCGTTCAAGAAGAAGTTCGATGTCTCCCGCAGCCATTGTTCGATGTTGATCTCGAAGGTGTGCGACACCAGACGGCCGGCGAGCCAGGTCGCGATTACCATCGGCAGCAGTCCGGCCGCCAGAAAGGCGACCACGAGCTTCCACTGGATTGCGAAGCCCCGACGTACCGCCATGCAAGTCTTCCTCCGCTCTCCCGACGTCACGGCAGTGCGCGGAAATTCCGCCGCGATGCGGTATCCCGGGCTCGGCAGTCAGGCCGGCACACACGCGTAATGCTCTTGCTGCCCGCACGTGCACGCCCCGAAGAACTCGAGTGAGCGTCTGACCACCTCGGTCCTCTGCCGGTCCACGGTGATCATATGATACGAGTCGTTCAGAAACTGCGTGACCACCGGGCCGCCCAGCCGGCGTTCGAGATAGCGGGCGTTGCGCACGCTGGAGATGTCATCGTGCAGTGCGTGCAGGACCAGTGCCGGCGTCCGGATCCGGGGCAGCTCGCGTTTGACCCGGCTGGTCAGCCGGCGCATCTCCAGCAGGCTGGGAAACGGCATGCCGGCCAGGCCGGCGGCGCCGCTCTGGCCACTCATCATCTGCGAGACGATCATCTGGCGCATTCGCTCGTCTTTCAGTCCGTACGGATGCCGTTCCGGGGCGCTGAACCGGCCGGTGCCCGGCAGTCGGAGCACCAGCGGCAGCAGGCGGTGCGTGAGTGGCACGCTCCAGCCGTCGTGCCATAGAGTCGTTGAGTACAGGGCGATCCCGGCCACCTGCCGGGGCCGGCGGGCCGCCAGATGCAGAGCGAGGAGAGCGCCCATCGACAGGCCTCCGGCGAATATGCAGTCACAGTGCCGGGCGAGGCGATCGTGCGCGCGCTCCACGCTGGTCCGCCAGTCTCTCCATGTGGTGCGCAGCAGGTCGTGTTCTGTGCCGCAGTGCCCGGCGAGCTGCATTCCGTAGACGGTGAAGCCCGCCGCCGCCAGATGACGGCCCACGAACTTCATCTCGGCCGGCGTGCCTGTCAAGCCGTGGATCAACAGCACTCCCCGGGAGTCGCCCGGAATATAGAAGCTGTGGTCCGCAATCGCCAAGGTGCTTCTCCTGATTGTCGCGGCCGGCAGCGCTGTGCGAATGCCCGGCGTACCGCGGATAACCTGTTTAAGCCACCTCACGCAGAGCGTGCAGAATGGCGACGTTGGTCGAGTCATTGCACCGCGCGGCCAGCACCGGGTCCGGGTTGCCGGCGGGATGATCCAGCCACCCGAACAGACGGCGGGCCGCACCGACGCCTGTCACCGGGGAGTAGTCGCCCACCACGTCCACACCGGCAATCTCGCAGCGCCGGCCGATGATTCGCAGCGCCGCGAGCAGGTCCTCCAGTGGCATCTGTCCCTGGTCCCAGTTGGTGGCCGCTGCCGGCGGAGCCAGTACGTCCTTGTCGATGGTGATGTACACGCGCCGGGCGGGTACGCGGGTGAGCACCTCATTCCAGAACGCCGACCAGTCCTCCTCGCCGACGTTACGCCAGTGCAGGAGGCGGCCCTGCTGGACGTGTCCGGGTCCCGAGCCGAAGTGTCCCCACACCCGGGAGGGCCCGTGGCGATAGGGATACAGCTCCAGACGCCCGTCCGCGACTGCCGCCAGGTTTCCCAGATCGCGCTGCGGCATGGCCAGGTCCGCGCACGGTCCGACCGTCACCACGCGCGCCACGTTGGGCAGGGCCAGCACGCGGTTGACCCAGGACGCGCAATGGAAGGGCATTGCCAGGCGTACGAAATCCGGGTGGTTGTCAAAGTGAATGACCGTCAGCGGCCCGGGCAGCCGGGCCACCAGGGCCGCGGTCAGGTGGTGGAAATCTCCCGATCCCAGGAAAGATGCCACCGGACCGTCGCCCGGCGGCTCGCCCGCGGCCTCCAGCCGTGCCACGAAAGCGCGCAGTCTCCGGCCCCTCGTCCACAGGCGCATCCGCCGACCGAGCTCCTGCGCCTCGACGTGCTGGGCCTGCGCCCCGCACGCGGCCAGGAAGTCTGCCTGTGCCCGCAGGCTGCCGTCCAGGTGAACCAGTCGCACGCGCACGCGATCGTCCTCATTTCCGGGTGCAGCGGTGCAGGAGCCGGTCCAGCAGCGTCAGGGCCAGGTCCATTTCCTCGCGCGAAATGGTCAGCGCGGGGGCCAGGGTCAGGACGTTCTTGTAGTAACCGCCCACGTCGAGTACGAGTCCGTAGCGCCGCCCATCAACTTCCAAATCGCCTCTGATGCCTTCCTCCATCAGCCGATCGGTGAGCGCCTTGTCCGGCGTGAAGCCGTCGGGCTTGCAGATCTCTACCCGCAGGGCCATACCCAGGCCGTCCACGTCGCCGATCTCCGGATAGCGGCACTGAAGATCCTTGAGTCCTGCCAGCAGGTAGGCCCCCTTGGCAAGACTCATGGCGCCGTAGTCCTCCTCGTCCATCATGCGCACCGCCTCCAGAGCGACCGCCGTGCCGAGGGTGTTGCTGGCGAAGGTCGAGTGGGTCGAGCCCGGAGGAAAGACCTCCGGGCTGATCAGCTCTTCGCGGGCCCAGATGCCGGAGATCGGGTTGAGGCCGTTGGTCAGGGCCTTGCCGAACACGATCACGTCCGGTTTGACGTTGAAGTTCTCGATCGCCCAGAATTTTCCGGTGCGGTAGAACGCCATCTGGACCTCATCGTCGACCATCAGGATCTTGCGCGCCTCCAGCACGCTCTTGAGCTTCTCGAAGTAGCCGGGCGGAGGAATCACGTAGCCGCCGGTACCCTGTACCGCCTCCACGTAGAAGGCAGCGTACTCTGCCTGGCCGGCCTTGCCGTCCCACACGCCGTAGTACTCGGTGTCGAAGAGGCGCGCAAACTGGTCGACGCAGTACAGATCGCAGTCTTCCCGGTGCTTGCCGTAGGGGCAGCGGAAGCAGTAGGGGTAGGGGACGAACTGCGCGCGATCGCCGAAGTGGCCGTAGCGTCGCCGGTAGCGAAAGCTCGAGGTGATGGCCGTAGCGCCCAGGGTGCGTCCGTGGTAGCCGCCCTCGAAGGCGAACATCAGCGATCTGCCGCCGCTGGCGTTGCGCACCAGCTTCAGCGAATCTTCGACCGCCTGCGAGCCGCCGACGTTGAACTGGACGCGGCCTTTGAGACCGAACGTGTGCTCGCTGCGCTGCGCGATGGCTGCGGCCAGCTCCACCTTCTCGCGGTGCAGGTACTGACAGGCGAGCTGGGGCAGGGTATCGATCTGGCGCTTCAGGGCACGGTTCAGGCGGGGATTGGCATAGCCGAAGTTCACCGCCGAGTACCACATCTGCAGATCCAGGTACGGTCGTTCCTGCTCGTCGTAGAGATAGCTGCCTTCGCAGCGGCTGAAGAACTTCGGGGGATCCAGGTAGTGCACGGTGTCACCGAAAGAGCAATAGCTGGCTTCCATTCCGGCCAGATCATGCTCGGGCGGCGGGGTGGAAGGCAGGGCCTCCACGATGGCCTGGCAGGGATGCAGGTCGGTCTGATCCTGGTTACGCATGGGCTAGGGCCTCGGCTGCTTGGGAAATGAGCGCTGCGTCGGGCACGCGGCGCGTGACTGCCAGGACCTGCGCGAAGCGCTTCCTGACCTCAGCGAAATCGGAAAACGGCACGTGCGGCAGCCGGCTGGTGCGACAGAATTCCAGCAGCCGGTCCTTGGCGAACACCAGGTCCGCACCGCGCGCGCCGCAGAAGTCCGAGGAGCCGTCACCGATCACCAGCCGGCGGTAGTGCACCGGCTCTGCGGAACCACAAGCGCACTTGCAGGTGCCCTGGAGACAGCCGGCGCGGGCGTAGGGAAAGCCAAGGGCGAACCTGCTACCGGGGTCCACCACGAGCCGGTTGGCATACACCGGAAGATGGCCCAGGCCGTGGTTGCGCAGGATCCGGCTGATCGCGTAGTCGATTCCGTCACTGACGACGGCCAGGGGCACACCGGCCCTGGTGCAGTCCTCCACGAAGGCCGGAAACTGCGGATCGATGTCAATCCCGGCCAGGTGCCGGTCCAGCGTGGGCAGGTCCGTATCCAGCAGGCGGATCTGACGGCTCATGCATTCCCGGGCGCTGATGCGGCCCGCTTCCCACTGCGCCTCGACGTCGCGCCAGGATGGCGCGGCGAAGGCCGCGAGAAGGCTGTCGGTCACGTCTACCGTGGCCACAGTGCCATCGAAGTCGCACAGTACGATCCAGCGCATCGGGGTACCTTGGGGTGAGTTGCCTGAAGTCTCGGCGGATGGTCGCAACCGCACCAGCAAGCAATGTGCCAGCGGGTCCGTATCGCGCCTTTGCGGCCCGCCGCGCCGTCCGGCGATCCCGGCCATAAGCTCCAAAGTTTGGAGTTCGCTGCATCCAATGATGGGAACCGGGACCCGGCGCAGCCGCACATTACCAACCGGTAAGCTTGCCGAAAGACATTCACAAGTCGGGGGCTGGCAGCATGGCCGCCGATGGTATGACGTGGAGACCGCGGCAACGCGGATGACGGCAATGCTGACAGGGGAAGGGCGGGCTGCGGGGCGAAGTGCTTGGACGCTCTGGCGCACTTGCGGCGGACCGGTGGTCTTGGCGGTGACGCTCCTGGCCGGTTGTGCCTCCTACGTGCCTTTGCCGCTGCCCCGGGAGCCGGACCTGGCGTCAGCTCCCGCGAGTCTTCACGTCGAGCCTTCCGCCCTCGCCGTGCCGGCGCTGAAGGCCGAGCGTTTCGATCCCCGCGACGGCCTGGATGGCACCGAGGTTGCCATGCTGGCTGTGGCCAATAACCCGGACCTCAAGGCGCGGCGGCGCCGGGCCGGAGTAGCCGGGGCGCAGGTCTTTGCCGCCCACCTGCTGCCCGATCCCCAGCTGTCGCTGAGTACGGACCGCCCCACCGACGGCCTCCCGGGCCTGACCAACGCCATCAGCCTGGGGCTCAATTACGACCTGATGGGGCTGGTGACCCGCGCGGCGTCCGTGGACGCGGCGCAGGCGAGCTCGCAGCAGGTGGATCTGGATCTACTCTGGCACGAGTGGCAGGTGGCGCAGCGGGCGAGAATCCTCTACGTGCACGCTGCCACGCAGGCCGACAAGCTTCGGCTGTTGCAGCAGGCGCAGAAGCTCTATGCCCGGCATTACGCCCACTCGGCCGAGGCGTTGCGAGCGGGCCGGCTCACGCTCGATGTCACCGGCACCGATCTGACGGCGTTGATGGATGTCAACAGCCGGGTCAGTCAGATGCGCCGGGATCTGAGCCAGACCCGGCACGATCTGAACGCGCTGCTGGGCATCGCGCCCGGCGTCGAGCTCGCGCTGGCGCCGTTGGGGGCGCCGCACACGCAGGACCCGACGCAAGTGACACGGGCCATGCACAGTCTGGGCCGGCGCCGTCCCGATCTGCTGGCGCTGCAGGCTGGTTACCGGAGCCAGGAAGCGCGGGTACGGCACGCGATATTGGCGCAATTCCCTTCCCTGAACGTTGGCTTTACCCGTGCCCGTGACACGGGTGACGTGCACACGACGGGGCTGGGCATTAGCTTGAATCTGCCGGTGCTCAATGGCGGCCGGGGGGAAATCGCCGTACAGCGCGCGACGCGTGCTCAGCTTCACCAGGAGTATCAGGCGCGGCTCGATGCGGCCTACGGCGAGATCGACCGACTGCTTCAGCGGCAGAGGCTGCTCGAGCGCCAGCTTGCCCGAACCGGCGGTCAGCTTCCGGAGCTGGAACGCATGGTGGCGCTGGCCGAGCGTGCGTACGGCACGCAGAACATCAGCGCCCTGGTTTATCTGAACCTGAAGAACACGCTGCTCAGCAAGCGGCTGGAGCTCGACGACCTCAAGCAAGCCCAATGGGAGACCAACGTTGCCCTCGATACCCTACTGGCGTGGCCCGGACCCGATGGCCGATAAAGGTCCGGCGCGCGGCCCGTTTCTGTTGGGCGCCGTCCTGGCCATGGTCGGCCTGGGGCTGGCGCCGTTCGCTCTACCGGCCGCGGCGGACGAAGTCGGGCCGGGTGTTGCGGCACAGGTGCAGGTCGCGCCGGCGAGTCGGCGTGTGCTGCGCGCGACCGTCACCGGCTACGGGCGCGTGCAGCCCGACCCCGACCACGTCGCAGGCATCACCTTATCGCGTGCCGGACTCATCAGCCGGCTGTGGGCGCGGCTGGGCCAGCGGGTCAAGCCGGGAGATGCCCTGCTGGAGCTGGATACCGCGCCGAATGCCCGCATGGATTACCAGCAGGCCCGCGCCGGGCTGGACTACGCGCGCAGCGAGCTGGCACGCCTGCAGCAGATGTTCGGCGAGCAGCTCGCAACCCGCGATCAGGTGGCGGCGGCCGAGCGCACCGTGAAGGATGCCCGGGCGCGGCTGCAGGCGCAGCGCAAGCTGGGAACCGACAAGCCTTCAGAAATCGCGCGTGCACCTTTCGCCGGCATCGTCACCGCGGTGAACGTCGTCCAGGGCCAGCGCGTGCAGGGGGATACCACGGCGCTGCTGCTGGCCAGCGGCGACAGCCTGATGGTTCCGCTGGGCCTGGAGCAGGAGGAGGCGGTTCATGTGCAAGCCGGGATGGCGGTCACGCTGCACCCGGTGTTCCGGCCGCAGATACGGATTGCCAGCACCGTCAGTGAGGTGCACGCCATGGTCAATCCCAAGACCCGGTTGGTGGATGTGCTGATACGCATCCCCGGGGCGGCGGCTGGCTCGTTGGTGCTGGGCGAGACGATGCAGGGCGTCATTACCCTGCGCCGGGATTCGGCGTTGGCCGTGCCGCGCAGCGCGGTCCTGCACGGGGCCCAGGGCGACTATGTGTTCCTGGTCCAGGGCCGTAAGGCGCACCGGGTCCTGATTACGGCCGGCCTGCACGACCGGGGCTGGGTCGGCGTGGACGGCGGGCTGCGAGAGGGCGATGCCGTCGTTACCCTGGGCAACTATGAGCTGAGTAACGGGATGTCCGTGCGACAGGTCAAGCCGTGAGCGTAGCGACCTGGGCATCGCGTCACCGTCGCTCGATCCTGTTTCTGCTCGCCGTGCTGGCCCTGGGTGGTGCGGCCAGCGCCTTCCGGCTGCCCGTGGCCCTTTTCCCGCGGGTCGACTTTCCGCGCATCGTGGTGGCGGTGGACGTTGGCGATCGTCCCGCCGAGCAGATGGTGGCCGGCATCACGCGCCCGGCGGAGCAGGCGGTGCGCTCCGTGCCCGGGGTGCGGGAGATCCGCTCCACCACCAGTCGGGGCAGCGCGGAGCTGTCGGTCAACTTCGCGTGGGGCACCGACATGGCGCTGGCCCTGCAGCAGGTGGACTCGGCGGTCAATCAGATCCTGCCGGCACTTCCGGCCGGTACCTCGTTCACGGCCCGGCGCATGGATCCCACGGTGTTTCCCGTGGCGGCTTACAGCCTGACCTCGCGTAGCGAGAGCCAGGTGCAGCTTCGCGACATTGCGCAGTATGCACTGGTGCCGCTGCTCTCGGCGGTCGACGGGGTGGCCAGGGTGGCCGTGCTGGGCGGAGACCGTGCCGAGTACCAGGTGGACGTGGATCCGGCGCAGCTCCAGGCTTACGGCCTGGCCATGGACGACGTGGTGAAGGCCCTCTCGGCCTCAAACGTGCTGCAGGCGGTCGGCCGGCTGGAAGATCACTACAAGCTGTATCTGATCCTCTCCGATACCCGTCTGCGCGACGCCGAGCAGATCGGGCATACGGTGCTGGCCAGCGGCGACAACGGCCTGGTACAGCTCGACGACATCGCGACCGTCAGGCAGGCGACGGTGCCTCGCTGGCTGCGCGTGACGGCCGATGGCCGTGATGCGGTGTCGATCCAGGTGTACCAGCAACCCGAGGGAAATACCGTTGAGATCGTGCGGCAGGTGCAGGCGCGGCTCGCGGCCTTTCGCGGCAAGCTGCCCAAGGATCTGCGCATCAGCAACTGGTACGACCAGAGCCGCCTCATCGTCGAGTCGGCGGCCAGCGTGCGTGATGCCATTCTCACCGGGATCGTACTGGCCGCCATCGTGCTGGTGCTGTTTCTGCGCAGCATCAAGGTCACCCTGATTGCCATCCTGGTGGTGCCGGCGGTGCTCGCGGCGACCATACTGCTGCTGTACGTACTGGGCATGAGCTTCAATATCATGACGCTGGGCGGCATGGCGGCGGCCGTGGGCCTGATCATCGATGACGCCATCGTCATGATAGAAAACATCGTGCGCCGGCTGCGGGCGCAGCCCGGCAGCCGGCATGACGGCATACGCGCGGCTGCCCGGGAGTTCCTGCCGCCGCTGGCCGGCTCCTCGGCCTCCACGGTGATCATCTTCGTACCGCTCGCGTTCCTGGGCGGCGTGACCGGCGCCTTCTTCAAGGCGCTGTCGCTGACCATGGCCAGCGCCCTGGTGATCTCCTTTCTCGTGGCCTGGCTGGCGGTTCCGCTGCTGGCCGACCATCTGTTGGCGGAAAAGGATATCGAGCGCGAGGACGAAGGTGCGTCAACCCGGCGTGTGCACGCGATCTATCGTCTGACGATGGCGCGGATTCTGCGCCAGCCCTGGTGGCTGCTGGTGGGTCTGGGTCCGCTGCTGGGCGGAGGCTGGCTCGCCTATTCCCAGGTCGGGTCGGGATTCATGCCGGCGATGGACGAAGGGGGGTTCGTGCTGGACTACCGGGCCGCTGCCGGGACTTCGCTCACCGAGACCGACCGCCTGCTGCGCCAGATAGGCAGCATCCTAAGGGCCACACCGGAGGTGTTGTCCTACTCCCGGCGCACCGGCGCCCAGCTCGGCGGCGGTCTCACCGAGGCCAACGAGGGCGATTTCTTCGTCCGCCTCAAGCCGCCTCCCCGGCGGGGCGTCGAAGCCATCATGGACGATCTGCGCCAGCGCATTGCGGCGCAGGTGCCGGGGCTGGACATCGACATGGCCCAGCTCATGGAGGACCTCATCGGCGATCTCACCGCCGTGCCGCAGCCCATCGAGATCAAGCTCTTCGGCGACGACAGCCGGTCCCTGCTGGCCACGGCGCCCAAGGTGGCCGCGGCCATCGCCCGGATCCGGGGCGTGGTGGATGTGCGTGACGGCGTGGTGCCGGCGGGCGATGCCCTGGATGTGCAGGTGGACCGGGCCAAGGCGGCGCTGGAGGGCGTAGATCCGGATGAGGTGACGCGCCAGCTGCAGTCCTACTTTTCGGGTGTGGTTACCACCCAGGTGCAGCAGGGGGTGAAGCTGGTCGGGATCCGCGTGTGGGTGCCCCCCGCTTTGCGCAGCACCCAGGAGCAGATCGCGAACCTGTGGTTGCGGGCTCCGGATGGGCACCGCTTTCCGCTGCGGCGAATCGGATCGGTCCGTGTTCTTACCGGGCAGCCGCAGATCACACGCGACGATCTCAAACGTGTGGTGCCGGTCACGGGCCGGATCAGCGGACGGGATCTCGGATCGACCCTGCGGGACGTGCGGCACGCCCTGGCGGCGCCGGGACTGGTGCCGGGTGCCATGTACTACCGGCTCGGGGGTCTGTACGAGCAACAGCAGATTGCGTTTCGCGGGCTGATGGCGGTGATGGTGGCGGCCATCGCGCTGGTGTTCCTGCTTCTGCTGTTTCTCTACGAGCGCTTCCGCGTGGCGCTGGCGATCATGACCGCGCCGCTGCTGTCTCTGACCGCAGTCTTCATCGGCCTGTGGGCCTCCGGTATCGAGCTGAACATCACCGCGATGATGGGCATGACGATGGTGGTGGGCATCGTTACCGAGGTGGCGATCTTCTATTTTTCGGAATACTGGGCACTGCTCTCGGCCGGCACCGATCCTTATGCCGCGCTCACGCAGGCGGGCATCAACCGCATGCGCCCCATTGCCATGACGACGCTGGCGGCGGCCCTGGCGCTGCTGCCGCTGGCCCTGGGTATCGGCCAGGGCTCGGCGATGCAGCAGCCGCTGGCGGTGGCCATCATCGCCGGCCTGAGCGTGCAGCTGCCGCTCGTGCTGGTGTTGATGCCGGTGCTGTTCGCGCGGCTGATGCGTCTGCATCCTGGCGGGAACATTTGAGGCGACGCGTGGGCCCTGCGAAACTATGACGATGGAGCCCAATGATGCGCCTTACCGCGTCGAGCCTGCCGACGGCAGGTTCAACGTAACGTACGGGGACGGCCTCGTGGCCGTGGTCTGCGCTGACGAGCGCAGCGCCGAGCACTATGCGAGTCTGCTCAACCAGGCCTATGGGCGGGGCTACAAGACCGGGTTCAGGGACGCAAGGAAGAACGGATGACCCCCGGAGGCGCCTGACCGCGGTCAGCTTGCGCTTCGCTGTGCCAGCATCTTCGCGAGCGTGTCGAGCAGCCAGGGTCCCACCAGAACCGTGGCGATCAAACCGCGATCCACGACCAGTAGGGCGGGGATTGCGCGCACGCCGAAACGTTTTGCGGGCTCCTGGAACTTGGTGACGTCAACGCCGACCACGCAATCGCCACAGGCTCTGAGCTTTTCCACCGCAGGCATGACCCGGCGGCAGCGCCCGCACGCGGGGTTGTGAAAGAACAGCCAGGCCGGCCTATCCTGAGGCACGCCCTCAAGCAGGCCGCTCAGTTCCGGCGCCGGCTTGCCGGCACGGCGGCGGGTGAGCCAGATGGGCGTCCAGTAGCCCAGCGCCAGCAGTGCGGGAATGGCCAGGATGAAGAGCGGGATCAGCTTCAGCATGGACTGCGCTACTAACCCATGGTGGGATTCCATACGTGAACCTGGTCGCGTCCCGCGGCCTTGGCCCGGTACAGCGCCCGGTCGGCACGGGCCACGGCTTCATCGGCTTCGGTCAGTCCAGCCGGAAGCCGACTTTCAGCACCACCTGATAGTGGGCAACCTTGCCGTCCAGAATATGGCCGCGTGTCTCCATCACCTGGAACCAGTCCAGATTGTGCAGGGTTTCGCCGGCCCGGGAGATGGCGTTCTGGACGGCGTCCTCGATGCTCGTCGGGGACGAGCCGGCGAGCTCGAGCAGCTTGTAGACGTGGTCGCTCATAAGGATTCCTGTGGTTGCCCGTTGCTGGTCGGGAGTCAGGAGGCGCGATAGCCGGGACGCCCGCTGACCGCGAGCCCCAAGTGTAGCCGCAAAAGCGCATGGATGCCCGCTCGCGCCCGATACCCCGCAGCTGTTGCTTTTGTCCGCGCAGGTGGCAAGAATTCAATCCGATGACAACTGCCCGACGACAGAAGGAGACACCATGGCAATCGAAGAAGGCAAGGCGGCACCGGCGTTTACCCTGAAGGACGCCGGCGGCAACAAGGTCGCCCTCAAGGATTTCAAAGGCAGGAATGTGGTCGTGTATTTCTACCCTAAGGACGACACTCCCGGCTGTACCAAGGAGGCCTGCGGCTTCCGCGATCTGTGGCAGGAGATCCAGGATAGGGACGTGGTCGTGCTGGGGATCTCGCCGGACGATGGGGCCTCACACCGCGAGTTCGTGGATAAGTATGGCCTGCCGTTCACTCTGCTTTCCGATCCCGACAGAAAGGTCATGGAGAAGTATGGCGCCTATGGGGAGAAGATGATGTACGGCAAGAAGACCATCGGCGTAATCCGGTCCACCGTCTGGGTGGGCCCCGACGGCAAGGTGAAGCGGCACTGGAGGAAGGTGGCCAGTGCCGCCGAGCATCCGGCGAAGGTGCTGGACGCCATCAAGGCGGCCGGCTGATACCACCTGCCACCCGAACGGGCCGAAGGCAACGGCATGCGGGGGCTGCCCGCTGGCGTTCGTCCGGCCGCATCGGTGTTTGGTTTACGCCCGACTGTCCCGCGAAGACCCTTGACCGGATCGGTCGGGCCAGGGGTGTAGGGCCGAAGCATAGGCTAATCCTTAAGGGGCAACTGGCGTCGCGGCATTGCGGAAGGACTTGCAGGTCACGCCGTGAATACGTCCATGTAGGCTCGTCGGCGTCTATCCCTGCCGCCGACGGTCCTGCAACCCCTCCCGCAATCCCGCATGGATAGCATCGGTGGCTTAAGGACTAACCCATGAGGGCCGAAGAGATGGTCTACATCGGCGACCCATCAGTTTCCGAATAGCCCCTTGAGCTTACTGCCTATCCCCGCGAGTGCATCCTTGACCGTCTGCGCGGCCCTGTCGAGGCTGGGTCTTTCCGCCGAGCCTGCCGCTTTGGCCGGCTCAGCCTTGCCTTTAGGGATTGCGAGGCAAGGAGTCTTGCCACCCTCCCCCAGCTCGACGAGCCCGGCCAAGGCGATCGGGGGATAGGCGATGAGTCCCACGGCGGCCAGCACTCCCACCACCTTGCGGGCCGTGGCGAGCTTTTCCGGCGTGAAGGTCGGCGCGGCCAGGGTTCCCTCGATCTGCACCGGGACGGCGACATTTAGCGTCACGGACTTGGGCTTCGGTGTGAGCGTCAGGTCGAGCTTCTCCGTACCCAGAGCGATGGTTCCCTCGCCGTAGACCGTCGAGTATTCGGTATCCACCACCATTACCCTGGAGGTCGCGAGGCCCTTCTTAAAATCGAAATTGCTGGCAAGGCAGCTCAGGGCAGCGGAGTCGTGCGCTCTGGCCACCAGGGTACCCAGCGCCTTGCTCAAGCCTCCTACCAGCGAGTCCACGGCTTTGAGCTTCGCCGTGCCCTTGCCGACCAGCACGCGGCTGCTTCCCCCCAATCCGGCCATCAGCGCGGCCACCGACGCGCCTCGGCCGTGCAGGTCCAGGGCGACATTGGCTTTGCCATGAAGCAGATCCTGGCCCAGGGACCAATGAAGCAGGGGTGCCACTTCTATCTTCGTGGCTTTCAACTTCAGCCTCACCGCGGGCGGCGCTTGCCGGCCGTCGGCGTTCAGATCGATTTGGACGGTTCCCCCGGCCATAGCAAATGTCACCGGGCTTGCCTTGAGTACCCCATGCTTCAGCGCGAGCTGGGCCCGAACGCCGGTAGCGGTCAAGTCGGCACTTCGCAGGACGCCCGCTTCCAGCGCCAGCGATGCATCCACCGCGTTCAGGCTTCCCCAGGCCAGGGGTTTGTCACTGAAGATGCGGTCCCTGCGTGCATGAGCCGGCCGCCGTGACGGGTTCTTGGTCTTTTGCGGCAGAAGTCGGCTGATGTCCACCTGCCCGAATCGGAGCCGGCCGCTTATGGCAGGGCGGTGCCGGCCCATGGACACGGTAAGATCCCCGCTGACCTCGGTATTGTCCAGGCCGGCGGTGAAGTCGCTGAGGTGCACGCCTCCCGGCGCATCCTCCAACGTCAGCTGCGTCTTCCATGGGCCGGCGCGGGGCAGGGATGTTCCTGTAAGACTCGACAGATCAGAGAGCTGCCTTCCGCCGGCTGCCAGCCGCAGACGAATGCCGGAGCCGGCAAAGGGCTTGTCAATCTTACCGGCGATCCGCGCCTGCGCGCCGCCGGCGCTTGCTGTCAGTGCCAAGGTGAAAGGAAGACCCTCTAGAATGCTCTGGATAGTGCTGGTACGGCCATGGACGTGGAAGGGCTGAGCGTTGAGCCGGCCCTGGGCGTCAACGGCCAGAAAGTCGCCGGCGGGACTGCGGCGGGCGCTGAGTCTCTCCAGGCGCACCGTACGGCTGAGGCCCGTGGCGCCGCCGCGCAAGGTCACCCGGAGGTTGTTGATCTGTAAGCTCGCCAGCCGGATGTGCAGGTTCTGCGTGGGGCTCGTCCCGGTGGCGACGCTCTTCATGGCATCGAGCTCCCAGTTATTCTTTCCGCTCGCGTCTGTCTCCAGTATGAGATCGGTATCGGTCAGCACCACGCGGTCTATGTCCAGGACGTGTCGCAGCAGCGGTAGGAGAGCGACACGGGCCTCCAGGCTCCGGGCCTTGAACATCTGTGGGCGGGTGCCCCAGGGCGCATTCGCAAGGCTGACGTCGTGCATGACCAGGGCCGGAGTCATCGAGAAGGTCAGTTCCACGTCGCCGGACATCCGTACCTGCCGGCCGGTCGCCTCGCGCAGCGCGGCGGAGAGCAGATCCCGGTATTGGTTCCAGTCCGTGACCGCGATTAGCACGGCACCGGTGGTTACCAACACAAGCAGCAGACCGGCACCGGCGGCGGCGAATATCTTGAGCCATCTCATGCAGATATCTCCCAGCGAGTCGGTCGGTGACGGGGCGGGCGCAAAGCCCGACCGGGCTGGTGGGCAGTGTCCCTGTCGCCGAGACGGGATTCCCATGGACTATATCGGCCGGCTCATCCAATGGTTTCACACAGCCGAGTGTGTTCGGCAAACAGACATGGGTGAGCGAGACGGCTGCGCCGACGTGGATCGCCCGCAGCGGCTGTGGTGAAGTGTTCAAGGATAATGAGAATGCGACGCCAACCAGGTTGTGAAGGGGGTTGTCGTCCTCAGTTGGCGTGCATCAGCCGCAGCAGTGGGAGGTAAGAGTGAGGACCAAACGGCGGGTTAAGAGGTACCTGACGACCAGCGCCGTGGTATTCTGTTTCCTATGGGTCATCGGCGCCACGATGTTCACCTGGCTGATACTTCCCAGGCTGGTCATGCAACAGCCACAGCCGGGCGGGCTGCTTAGCCTGGACCCCGTCGCGCTGTGGCTGTTCCTGAGCATAATGCCGTTGCTGCTCCTCGCTCTGGCGGCTACCTCCATCGCTCTGCTGGTTTCCCATTTCGACGAAGTGCGCCACCGCCTGCGGGGAAACCGCGCCTGAATCCATCCTCTGCGTTGCGCGGCGGGTGGGAATTCGGGCCCTCATTCCGACGTCACGCGCGGGCACCTGCCGCCTGCTTTGCGGTCTTCGACGTCCCGCCTGGTCTGGCGGGCTGCGTCATGCCGTATACTCCATAGCTCTTGTGGCGCCCATGGCGCCTTACTATAGTTATCTATTCCTGGCAGCGTGCGTCCGTCCTCAACATGCAGCAAAGCTACCAGCACGAGCTTCCTCCAGGCACGCGCCTGGATTCGTTCGAGATAGCACAGCTTCTGGGCACGGGAGGCTTCGGCGTCACCTATCGTGCCCACGACCGCAGCTTGCAGCGTGACGTAGCGATTAAGGAGTATCTACCTTCAGGACTGGCGCTGCGCACGTCCGATGGCACTACGGTCGTTCCGAGGTCGGAGGCTGACAAGCAAGGTTACCAATATGGGCTGAGGCGCTTTCTCGACGAGGCCCGCACCCTGGCCCGCTTCAACCACCCCAATATCGTGCGGGTGAGCCGTTATCTGGAAGCCAACGGCACTGCCTACCTGGTGATGGACTACGAGAAGGGAGTCACCCTGGCCCATCACTTGGTCAAGGTTCGCACCATGGATGAGACGTGGCTCAGATCCATCATGATCCCGCTCCTGGAAGGTCTCGCGGCGATCCACGCTCAGGAGTTCCTGCATCGCGACATCAAGCCCGGAAACGTGTTTCTGCGCAGATCCGGCGCGCCCCTGCTGCTGGACTTTGGAGCGGCTCGCCAGGCCCTGGGTGGCCGTCTACAGAACGTCACGACGATGCTGACCCCCGGCTACGCTCCCTTCGAGCAGTACCACAGCGATGAGACTCAGGGGCCCTGGACCGATATCTACGCCGTGGGCGCGACGCTCCTTCACTGCCTCACGGGTGAAGCCCCACCGGCGGCGACCCAGCGCATGGCGGCCTTGTTCGAGCGAGGCCTGGATCCGGCTCAAGAGCGGCTGGACAAGGAGCGGGCCAGGATCTCCGGGCATTTGCTGCAAGTCATCGCATGGATGCTTAAGCCCTATCCCAAGCAGCGGCCCCAGAGCGCCCACGAAGTCCTGAATGCCCTGGGAGTGCAACGACCGGCGACCTCTCAGGACGGGTCCCCTCTGACACTGAACCCATCCGGTGGCGGAGGAGATCCTTCCTCGCCCAAGACGGTCAGGACCGCGCCCGAGGTTCCCACGGGGTCCAATCTGCCACCCGAGACCCTGAGACGTATGGCCGATACGCTGGCGCGCTATGTGGGGCCACCGGCCACCGCCCTGGTCTCCAAGGCCGCTCGTTCCGCCTCCAGTGTGCGCGAGCTCGCCGAGTTCCTGGCCGACTTCGTTCCCGACGACGAAGCCCGGCAGGACTTTGTGACCAGGAGCTTTCGCTCGGAGCCCGCGGCGGCGAATACGACGGCGGGAAGCGTATCCGACCCGGAAGCGCCGACGATGGGGCCTGCCGATATACCGTCCGCCGCCAGGGTGGGGCTGTCGGAGGAGGCTTTGCGTGCGGCGGAGTCTGCGATGGCGCATTATGCGGGACCCATCTCGAAGGTGCTGGTCAGCCGCTCGGCGAAGAAGGCACGGACGCTGGACGAGCTTCACCAGCTTCTGGCGAGGGAGCTGCGTGATCCGTCGGAGCGCGCAGCGTTTCTCGCCAGGGTCCGGGAATAGCAGTCCGCGGGACGATGGGCTGACTGAGGCTTGCCGCGAGGCCTTGCCGACAATAGAAATTCCATAAAAGGGGAATCGCGTGACACTCTCAACAAAGTTCAACCTGGTCCTGGTGCCGGTGTTTCTCATCGCCCTGGTGTTGGCGGGCTACCTGTCGTACAGCATCCTCCAGAACAACGCCCGGCAGCAGGTCATTGCCCAGGCGGGCCTGATGATGGAGGCCGCCCTGGCGGTGCGCAGCTATACGGTGGGCGAGATCAAGCCGTTGCTGGTGCCTCATATGGAGAACAAGTTTCTTCCCCAGACGGTGCCGGCTTATGCTGCCACTCAGGCCTTCAACAAGCTGCGGGAATCCCACCCGGAGTATGCCTACAAGGAGGCCACTCTGAATCCCACCAATCCACGTGATCGTGCGGTGGACTGGGAGACCGACATCGTTCAGTACTTCCGCAACCAGCAAGGGCAGGACCAGGTGATCGGCGAACGCAGCACGCCTACCGGCAGGTCCTTGTACTTGGCGCCCCCCATC
>CAYWTP010000004.1:30598-38412 GCA_964461215.1 uncultured Ectothiorhodospiraceae bacterium
CCCGGGCTGTCTGACCTGCCACAGTACGGTGGAAGCCGCGCCCAAGACCATGCGGGCCCTGTACGGGGACGCCAACGGGTTCGGCTGGAAGCTGAACGAGGTGGTGGGGGCGCAGATCGTCTCCGTGCCCATGTCGGTTCCCATCGCGCAGGCAAAGCAGGCCTTCTACACCTTCATGGGCTCGGTGGTCGGTGTGTTCCTGGTGGTGCTCATTCTGGTCAGCGTGATGCTGCGGCAGATCGTGACACGTCCGCTGGCCGACATGGCGAAGGCCGCCGACGCGGTGAGCAAGGGCCAGGCCTCCAGCCCCAACTTCCCGACCGGAGGCAGGGACGAGATTGCGGTTCTAGCCACCTCCTTCAAGCGCATGTGCAGCAGCTTGAACAAGGCCATGAAGCTGTTGAACGAGTAGGCGCGCCCGTTGCCGTCCGCGCCTTTTAGGTTGAATCTTCCCACTCATCTCGCCGAATGTGCCAATTACATCGACGCACACGTAACCACCCCCACAGCCCACGGCCTACAGCCCGGCTTCGGCCGCGCCGATGATCAGGCCTGCCATTAGGCCGGCCAGGTGGGCCGTGGGAACGCTCGGCCAGGCTAGATCGGCGACGAAGGACTGGCCAGTGTAGAGGTCCAGGCCGAGCTTGGCCGTGGCGAGTGCTCCGAGCACAAGAGCCAGCGGGTGACGGCTCTCGTGCCAGACGGCGAGGACGCCGGTGGCCAGCAGGGCATTGAGGATGCCGGACAGACCGCAATAGCGGCTCAGACCGGGCAGTCCCCACCACAGCCAGCCGTCCACCGCCAGCATGCCGGCTGCCAGGGCTCCCAGCAGGCGCCAGCCCAGCAGCCTCTCGAAGCTGATCCCGAGCACGGCCAGTCCCGCCAGATCCCAGATCAGATGCCGGGCCTCGCTGTGTACCCAGTGGCCGGTGATCAGCCGCCACCATTCGCCCTGAGCCACGGCCTGACGGTCGAACACCAGGGCTGCCGGCGCCGGCCCCAGGAGGCCATAGAGGCCCAGGGCCAGTACCAGCAGACACAAGGTGCGCCGCGGCAGCGCTATGCCGCCGCGGCTCGGAGTGGTGTCAATGGAGCGCACGGCCGTTGTTCCGCGGGAGCCGCAGCGACAGGACCAGCAACCCCACGCACAGCAGCAGAGCAAGCTGCAAAGGGTCGACGGCTCCGCTGCCGCCTCCCGTGGTCGCCCGGTTGCCGGTAAACATCGGCTGCTGCGTGTCCACCCGGTGGCTGACCGCGGCACTCTGGGCACGCTGAGCCCGCGCCGCCCCCTCCAGCGCAACACGCGTCTGGTTGCGGCGCTGTATCCCGCGCTTGGCGAATGCTTCGCTGCGCATCACGACCATGGACGTGTAGTCCGTGACCAGTCCGTATTCGGTCCCCAGATCGATGATGGCCTGCTTCATGTCGGCTTTTTCGCCGAAGTCCTCCATGTCCTGACGCAGGTCCTCCACGGTGGCATAGGCCCAGAGCCTCTCGATCTCCGGGTCTTCGGTCGCGACTGATGGAAAGCCGAAGCGAGTCCGGTACACCTTGGGCTGGCCCGAGACGCGTCCCCGGACCTGGATGTCGGCCGGGCCTTCGCCCCAGTAGTGCCCCATGACGACGAGCTGCTGGCCCCGATACAAGCTGCCGATCGTCCGGGGAGTGATGTCGGCGGTCTTGACGCCCTCGATACTTATCTCCACCCCGTGCAGGGCCTCATGGGTTACCTTGTCGGTGGCCAGCAGGAGCTGACCCACCATGTCGTCGGCGTTGGAGATGCTGGCGGCGAAGCCGTGAGAATCCCGCGTGAGCGCTTCGAGGAGGGGACGGTTGGCGCTGTTGCCCATGATGAAGGTGAACAGCCGCACGTCCTTGCGCTTGATCAGATCGAGAAAGGCGCGTTGCCGGGTCTCGCCGACGTTGGCGACGCCGTCGGTGACCAGGACCACGGCGCTCGTGCGGTCGGCGTCGAGAGTGTCCAGCCCCTGCTCCAGGCCGGCATAGAGGTTGGTGCCGCTGTCGGGGGTGATGGACTGCACCGCTTGCACGGCGCGGGCGACGCTCTCTGGGGTAGCTGGGGTGAAGCCGTGGGTCAGCTCCCAGGCGCGGTTGTTGAACAGCACGATGCGGAAGCGATCATCGGGGCGCAGCTTGTGCAAGGCGCGCTGCACGCCGTCGGCCAGGGTTGCGTACTTGCCGCGCATGGATCCGGAGACGTCCAGGACGAACACCCAGTCCCTGCCCTGGGTGATGGGCCGCAGATCGTCGCCCGGTGTGACCACGAGCATGAAGGTGCCCCGCTTGCCCGGCTCGGCCTTGTAGGCGACCAGATCTACCGATCCGGGGAGGTTCGGGGCGTGGCGCCAGTAGACCACCAGGTCCCGATCGAGGGCGTACACGGGGGCGGTGCCCGACCCCGGCGTGGCCGGGCCGGTCTGGCCCTCCTGGGCGCTGATGTTTCCGGACGGTCCCGCCTGTCCCGGTGCCGCACCGCGGTCCACGTGTACCGACCAGTGCCCGGCGTCCTGCTGCGTCACGGCCGCCTGGCCCTGGTTGGGGAGGCGCACGGCGTTTACCGGGTAGGCCGACTTCAGGCTCAGGTCGAAGCTGAAACGGCCCGTCACCTCGGTCTCGGACTTCCAGAAGGCCAGCTTCTGCTCGTCCACCCCGCCTTCTTCCAGAGGATATACGTAGCGCCCGATGCCCGTGTCCACGGTGACGGGCTGCAGGTAGACAAGGCGGATCCGGGTGTCCTGTCCGGCCCGTACCGGCCAGACGGAGACGTCGAAGGTCTTGTACTCGTCCTTCTCGGTGATTCCGGCCTCACGGCCGGCGGCCTTTTCCTCTTCATAGGCTTGTCGGGCCTCGTGCTTTTCCAGCACCTCTGCGTTCACCGGCTTTCCGTCTATCCATAGGGTGAACTCGGACACGGACGCGTGTGCGGGGACGGGAAACGAATAGATGGCTTCCAGATCCACGTCATGGGAATTGTGGAACACCTGCTCCACCCGGGTGACGGCGAAGCCGTCCTCAATGGTCACGTGGACCTGGTGATCGCGGATAGCCAGCGGTGGCAGGCTGCCGTCGGTCGGAGTGAGCAGTCCGGCGGCCCGGGCTGTCCCCGACAGCGCCAGTGTGGCGATGAGCATCCCGGCTACCAGCCAGGGCTTGAAGCGTTCGATGCGGTTCATGGCGTTCTCCATAATAAACAACGTTCAATTTAACCTCTGGAAAAACACCGTTGTCCGTTGTCGTCGAGCATACTTGACAACTGAACGGTGTTTAGTAAACTTTGTAGCACATCCGTGAACGATGTTCAATATTCTCTGGAGGAAGCGTAAATGGGACGGCGCAGTGATCATAGCCGTGACGAGATAAGAGAAATGGCCCTGGCGGCGGCCGAGCAGGTGGTCGCCGAGCAGGGGCTGGCGGGTCTGAGCGCGCGCAAGGTGGCGGGCGCCATCGGCTACACGGTCGGTACGCTGTATCTGGTGTTCGACAACCTCGATGAGCTCATCCTGCACGTGAACGTGCGTACGCTGGATGAGCTGCACGCCGTCATGGTCAAGGCCTTGCGCCGCTGCCGCGGTCCGGAGTCATGCGTGCTGGCCCTGGGCCGTGCCTACGTGCGCTATGCCGACACCCACCGCCACCGCTGGAGCCTGCTCTTCGAGCACCGGCTGCCGGAAGGCCAGGAGGTTCCGGAATGGTTCCGGGCCAAGGTTGCCGCCATGTTCGAGCTGGTGGAAGGCGCTCTCGCCCCAATGAGCGACCACCGCTCCGGGCGGGAGATAGGCCTGGCGGCCCGCGCCCTGTGGAGCGGTGTGCACGGAGTGGCTATCCTGGCGCTGACGGACAAGCTGGGTACGGCCAGTGTCGAGTCGGTGCAGGCGCTGACCGACTCATTGATCCGAAATTACCTTGCGGGGTTCGCCGGCGCAGGCGGGCGCTAAGGGAACGGCAACAAGGAGAACCATCATGAATGTGCTCAAAGGATTTCTGCGCTGGCTGCTGCGCTTGCTCTACCGGGTCGAGGTCAGTGGGCTGACTCACTTCGAGGAGGCCGGGGACCGCGTGCTGGTTGTTGCCAACCACACCTCGTTCCTGGACGCGCTGCTGCTGGCCGTGTTTCTGCCAGGCCGGCTTACCTTTGCCGTGAACACCCACATCGCCCGCCGGCCGTGGCTGCGTCCCTTCGGCGCACTGGCCAGGCTGTTTCCCATGGATCCGACCAGCCCCTTGTCTCTGAAGTCCCTGATCAAGTATCTCCAGGCGGACAATAAGGCCGTGATCTTCCCAGAGGGACGTATCACGGTTACCGGGTCGCTGATGAAGATCTATCAGGGCCCGGGCCTGGTGGCCGATC
Source organism: uncultured Ectothiorhodospiraceae bacterium (assembly GCA_964461215.1). Taxonomy (GTDB): domain Bacteria; phylum Pseudomonadota; class Gammaproteobacteria; order JAABTG01; family JAABTG01; genus CAYWTP01. Next base: position 34,968 of record CAYWTP010000004.1, read on the forward strand.
GCTCCGCCGCGATGCTGGTGCCCGTGCGGATCGACGGTGCCCAGTACTCGCCGTTCTCGCGGCTGCGGGGCCGGGTGCGCATACGCTGGTTTCCCCCCATCCGGTTGACCGTGCTGCCGGCAAGGCGCATCAACCTGCCCGAGGATCTGCACGGGCGGGCCCGGCGTGGCGCGGCGGGGCAGGCCCTGGCGGATGTCATGACCGAGATGATGTTCGCCACCTGCAACCATCGGCGTACCCTAACTCAGGCCTTTCTCGATGCCCGCGCGGTGCACGGCGGGGGCCACGTGGTGGCCGAGGATATCGAGCGGCGCCCCGTCACCTACTCCGGCCTGCTCCGCAGGTCTCTGGCCATCGCGCCGTACCTGGTGCGGGATACCGCCACGGGAGAGCGGATCGGCGTGCTGCTGCCCAACCTGGTCAATACCGTGGCGGTGTTTCTGGCCTTGCAGATACAAGGGCGCGTGCCGGCCATGCTCAATTACACCGTGGGCGCTCGCAGCATGCGCAGCGCCGTGCGCACGGCCTCGTTGGGCCGGATCATCACGTCGCGCCGATTCGTGGAGGCGGCGAAGCTGGAGGCGGTCGTAGCCGAGCTGGCCGAACATGCACGGGTGGTGTACCTGGAGGACGTCCGCGGGCACCTGGGGCCGTGGGACATGCTGCGGGCAGGGCTGACATCGCTACTCGGTGGCGCCGGCAGCGCAGCCCGGAGAGTCGCTCCCGACGACCCCGCGGTGGTCCTGTTTACCTCCGGCTCGGAGGGGACGCCCAAAGGCGTGGTGTTGTCCCACGCCAACCTGCTTTCGAACCGGGATCAGCTCGCGGCACGGGTGGACTTCCATCCCCAGGACATCATTCTGAACGCGCTGCCCATGTTCCACTCCTTCGGCCTCACGGCGGGCACCCTGCTGCCTCTGATGTCGGGGATGAAGGTGTTCTTCTACCCCTCGCCGCTACACTATCGCATCGTGCCGGAGATGGTCTACGACACCAACGCCACGATACTGTTCGGAACCAACACCTTTCTCGCCGGATACGCACGGTTTGCCCACCCCTACGACTTCTACAGCATCCGCTACGTGTTTGCGGGTGCCGAGAAGCTCAAGGAGGAGACCCGGGCGCAGTGGGCCGACAAGTTCGGCGTGCGGATCTTCGAAGGCTACGGCGCCACGGAGACCAGCCCGGTCCTGGCTACCAACATTCCCATGGCTTACCGCCCGGGCAGCGTTGGCGTGCTGCTGCCCGGCATCGATCACCGTCTCGTGCCGGTGCCCGGCATCGCCCAAGGTGGCCGCCTGCTGGTACGGGGCCCGAACGTGATGCTCGGCTACCTCCTGCACGACCGGCCCGGAGAGCTGGTGCCCCCATCTGCCGAGGCCGGAGCGGGGTGGTACGACACCGGGGACATCGTGCGCATCGACGAAGATGGCTTCGTCTGGATCCAGGGCCGTGCCAAGCGCTTTGCCAAGGTTGGTGGCGAAATGGTATCCCTGACCAGCGTGGAGGACCTGGCTGCGCGGACCTGGCCCGGGGCGCAGCACGCGGCGGTAAGCCTGCCCGATGCCCAGAAGGGTGAGCAGATCGTCCTGGTCACCAACGTGGCTGGCGCCAGGCGCGCGGCCCTGCTGCAGCAGGCGAAGGTCGAGGGAATTGGCGAGCTGAACGTGCCGCGCCACGTGTTTGCGGTCCGCGAGATCCCGCTGCTGGGTACCGGCAAGTCCGACTATCCGGCAGTCAGTGGTCTGGCTCGTAGCTTGTTGGCTAACTGAGGTGGAGATTCAACATGCGCCGGAACATCACTCTGCTGCTGGTGGCACAGTTCGTCACCGCCTTCGCCGACAATGCAATTCTGTTCGCGGCCATTGCCATGGTGATGCAGTCCAGCGATCTGCCGGGCTGGTACGTCCCCAGCCTGCAGGCCTCGTTTCTGATCGCCTTCGTGGTGCTGGCTGCCTGGGTGGGCGATTATGCCGACACTCGCCCCAAGGCCCGCGTGCTCACCAGTGCCAACCTGATCAAGGCAGTGGGCGCTTTATTGATGGTGGCTCACGTGGAGCCGTTGCTGGCCTACGCCGTCGTGGGCGTGGGGGCGGCCATGTACAGTCCGGCCAAGTATGGGATCCTGCCCGAGCTGGTGGGCGAGGAGGCGCTGGTCAAGCTCAACGGCTGGGTGGAGGGCAGCACCATCCTGGCTATTCTGGGCGGAAGCCTGGTGGGAGCGGCCCTGGCCGACCGGTCGGTGCTCCACGCGCTGCTTCTGGTAGTGGTCCTGTACGGGATCTCGGCAGTGGTTGCCGCCTTCATTACGGGTACGGTGCCCCGGAGCAATGCCCGTGAGGCCGGAGTCGCGCGGTTTGGGCACATGATGCGCGGGCTGCTGGCGACCAGCCGCGCACGCTTCTCGACCCTGGGTGTCAGCTTGTTCTGGGCCGCGGCCGCCGTGCTGCGCGTGGCGCTGGTCGCCTGGGCGCCGGTAGTTCTGTACCTCACCCATACCGCGGAGGTGGCGGAGTTGACCCTGTACTCGGCCCTGGGGATCGCCGGCGGCGCGATAATCGCCTCGCGCCTGATACCCCTGCGTTTTCTACGGCGTGCGCGCATGGCCGGCTACCTCATGGGTGCCAGCATCGTGATCCTGAGCGCGGTGGACACGGTCTGGCTGGCGAGGGGAGTCCTGCTGGCCACCGGTCTTGCCGGTGGGCTGTTCGTCGTGCCCATCAACGCGGCGTTACAGGACATAGGCCACCGCAGTGTCGGTGCGGGCGGCGCCGTGGCAGTGCAGCAGTTCTTCGAGAATCTGGCCATGCTGGCCGCGACGGGTCTGTATGCCCTGGCAGCAGCCGAGGGTGCGGATCCGGTGGCTTCCATTCTGGTGCTCGGCGTGGCGGTGGTCGTGGCCACGGCGCTGGTATCCTGGCACCTTCCGCCGGATCCGGCCACCGCCGACGCCGTCGCCGATGCGGCCGACTGAGTAGCTGCTCGCACGTGTGCGAGAAGTATGGCCGGCGTGGCGGTCACGGGTCTTGACGCCGCGTAATCTCGCCGCGCCATCCGTGGCTGAGCTCGAATCGACGGTGTCACGCTGCACTGCCCCTGCTCGGCGCGACACCGCATCAAGAGCCGCGACCGCCTGGGGCATAGCGGAATTATGAATACCTACGTCGCTCGCCGGTGGTTCGAGTTGAGGGGTTTCACCACAGAGATCACAGTGCCGGCTCTTTTCCGCGCGTTTCACGCTGTGGTGGTCCCTTGCACGACAGCCTTATGCGTATTTGTGGAAACGTGCCCATCAATCGAGCCAGAAAACACGTACTCGTTTGTCTTCTCTTCATACCCTCTGCGAAGGATGGCCTTCGCCCTTGCGGTCATTGGTATCCGACCTTCGTTCTTGGTCGGCGGTTGCAGTTGGACGGCGCAGCCCCATTCACTGCCGAATTTCTGG
>CAYWTP010000005.1:0-37499 GCA_964461215.1 uncultured Ectothiorhodospiraceae bacterium
CTGGAAGGGATTCGATCCCACCAGCGGCGAGGTGGCGGGAAACCGGCACATCGCAGTGGCCGTGGCGCGCCACCCCGAGGCCGTGCCGCCGGTGGCCGGAAGCTACCTCGGCCCTGCCGGGCACCACCCCGTGCTGAGCGTTGCCGTACGGGTCAGCGCGCTGAGTGCGCGCAGCCCCCAGCCCTCCAGTCACTGATTGGGGAGAGCGCCATGGACACCTCCTACTTATCAATCATCTCCTCCGTGCTCTCTGTGCTCTCGGTGGTGAATCCTCTTAGCTAGAACCGCCAGCGCGAACGGACTCGTCTTCGCAGTCCGAAGATGGCAACACAAATTCCGTCAGACTCCTAAGGCTTCGGGCTGTGGGCGAACAGTGTTCGGCCTGGAAGACGTAGAGAGTTAGCTTAACCGTCCCCGGCACTCCACAGACCGAGCTAGCGAATCAGCTCCCGTAATCCGGCCGCGGGACCGGGACCGCTTCCAGAGTCACGTTATTCTGCTTGCGGTTGCGGCCTTCCTTGCTCACCACCTCGTAGAGCAGCTCCGCCTTCTGCCCGGCAGCCAGCTCGGTGCTGTACTGCACGGTGTTGTAGTCGTGCAGGGTCGCGCCCAGGCTGGAGCGGAACACGGCGTGGCCCGGAAAGCTGCGGCGCACTTCCACGCGGATGGGCCGCTCGGTGTAGTTGCGAATGCGCTGGGCATAGACGGCGTGCGAGTCCCAGCCGGCCACCGTGGCCCGATGATCCACGTCGATGAGCCCGTCTTCGAGGCGCTTGTAGACGCCAGGCTTGGAGTACAGGAGCCAGATCTGGTCCCGATAGCTCTTCAGGTGTACCAGCTCGAACACCACCTCCGGGTCCTCGCCCAGGTTGAGCTCGATCCGGTCGCCCACGGGCACGTATTTGATCGCCTGAGTCGCCAGGTAGCTCAGGTTGCCCTGCGCGTCGTTGCGGAACACCCGCACCATACCGTCGGGCAGGGGTGTGGTACCGAGCCCGGACGCCGTGTCGTTGCGCAGCAGGTACAGGCGCACCAGATGGTCGCCATACTCGCGGGGACGGAAGCGGTACTCGATGGCCATGGGCGCAGCGTCGGCGTGGAAGCTGCGCAGGCGCTTGGACCAGCCATCCGGAATGGTCTCGGTACCCTCCACGGTATAGATGAAGTACTCGCTCAAGCCTTCCTTGACGATCTGCTTCTCCGCTACCATCGGGGCGGGTGCCATCGCCCCGGCGACAACGTCCATCATCTGGCGGGCCGCCTCCTTCCTGTAACGCTCGCGCACTTCGGACTGCATGCCGCGCACCTGCTCCATGCCCACACGCGCCAGAGTGGCGATCTTCTCCACCAGGTTGACGGTGCCCACCACCAGGCGCACCCGAGCGTTCTCGTAGCGCTCCCCGCTGCCATTGTGCACGCGCACGAAGCCCTCCAGGCCGAGATGGCTCTCGTCGGCATCGGCGATGGCGGTGTAGTCGGCGCTCCAGGTGATGCCGGAGGTGAAGTAGGTGATCTCCACCGTGCCCTCCCCGTCCAGCTCGCTGGCCACGTGCCAGTACAGCATCTGCGGCTTGTCGTGGGGATAGGTGGTGTCAACCACCTCCAGGGCCTTGGGGTGGGAGAGGAACCGCAACTCGACCGAGGTGGGATCAATCAAGGTGTTGGCCCAGGAGAACTGCAGCGTGTTCGTGCCCTTCTTGAAGCTCACCCGGCGGGTCTCGCGCACCAGGGTGAGGTCCTCGGAGTTGTAGATGGTGAGCTGCACGCTGGCCCGATCGGGCACGGTGGCCAGGTCCACGTTGCGGGCGGACACGTGCGTCCAGGGGCCGAGGAATACAATCATCAGCAGGAGGATTCTCGTCTTCATGGCGCTCACCACTCGTTCTTCAGCACAAGGTGGATGCGGCGCGTAACCTTCCGTGCCTCGTCGTCAGCGGAGCGGGCCGGCAGATCCGTGCGGAAGTGCAGCATCTCGGCGTCCGACTTCTCGGTGATCGGCCCCCCGGGAAAGCTGGTCTCCCGGCCCAGGGTCCACTCGATGGGACGCGGGGAGCTGATGCCGAGCTCGGCCCTCAGGGGCTGGAGGTGCTCCACCACGTCCAGCGTCACCGGCGTATCCTTGAAGTTCTCGATCTCGTACTTGACCAGCACGTCGTACTCGAACAGGTTGCCCGCCACGCGCCGTCGCTCGTTGCGCTCCACGGTGCGGGTCACGCCCACGTCCCGGGCCAGTCCCAGGTACAGCTCCAGCTCGTCGTCCCGCGGCGTGAACTTCCCCCAGTCCTCGCCGATGAAGGCCGACCCTCCGGCTCCCGTCTGCTGGAAGATCCGCACCTTGCCCGCGGGCAGCGCCGCGCGTCCCAGGCCGTTGTCCGCGTCGTTGCGCAGCACGTAGTGCATAGGCACGCGCAGCTTGCGCTTGGCCGGCTCCAGGTAGCCGTTCTCGGCGAGATCGGCGGTGTAGGTCTTGCGGATAGGCACCCTCGCGTAGCGCCCGGCCAACAGCTCCCGGGTCTCGGCCAGACCGACGCTCTGCGCGATTGGCTGGCCGAAGCCCATGTGCAGGGTCGCCTCCTCGAAGGATTCGTTGGCCAGGTTCTTCACCCGCAGGTATTGGCTGAGGCTCAGGGTCTGCTCCTTCGCATCCGCCAGTGCCCGGTAGCTGAACGTGCGCTCCAGGTTGCCGATGAGGTAGCTGATGCGGATGCGCGCGGTGCCGGCGCGCTCGGAGGCGACGCTCCACACCAGCGCGCTCTCGCCGGGCGGGTAGCTCACCGAGAGCACGTTCACGCGCTGCCCGGCTTCCAGTACCCGGAACACGATGGTGTCGGGGTCGATGCGGGTGTTGGCCCAGGAGAAGTCGATCTGGTTGACGCCCGCAAGCAGCGGCACCGTGCGCTCCTCCTCCACCAGGGTGGCGCTCGGATTGTCGAGCTGTATGGCGACCCGGTCGCGCACGGGCAGGGTCACCAGCTTGATGCGTGCCCAGGCCTCCGTGGGCAAGGCCAGTACCAGGGCCACCCCCAGCAGCAGGGCCGACGATCTTATCCGAGTCATGGCTTGGCTCCTTTTGCGGCGAGGGCCTATTTCCCTCCGTTGAGATTAACGCAGGCCGTGCGCTTCCGGGTTAAGGCCATTGATTGAAATTACGGCCTGGAGAACGTTCCTGTCCCCTTCGTGGGCTGGGGATCGTCTTAGACGACGTAGCGGACCAAGACGCGACGGGCTCGCGGCTTCCCCCGAGGAATAGGAGAGGGGCGTGCCCGCGAAGAGCACTCGCGGCAAAATGTCGCTCCTACAGACGCTGGGACACCGCTGGGTCCGACGTAGGGGTAGGCTCGGCACCTGCTCCCGGCAACGCTCCTCCTCCCGTGCTATGTAGGAGCGGGCTGTGCCCGCGAAACGCCCTCGCGGCAAAATGCCGCCTATACGGACCCCTCGGGCACGGCCCGGCGAATCTCCTATCACCCAGACGGTGCCAACAACTCCACGTCTCCATCATCCGACAAGAAGTAGAACTCAACCCTGTCGACTAAGTTACCGTATCGACGCAGCCACTCGTTCGGAACCCTTCGATCGTTGCCGAACACGAGAAATCTGCGCGCTACAGGTGCCCTTTCGAGCAGCCAGACGTACTCCGCAATGACCGAGAACTTTGCCGGTGGCAGACCCTGTCCCTTGACCATGCTGAAATACTTTGCGTCACCGACGACGTCGCCTTCGTCTCTCCATGTGTAGACTTCCTTCCGGTTGCTTTGGATCCGGCCTCCACCCAGAACACCCACTCTCTCCCCCCCTGAATCCCTTTGATTCGGCCATCTTTCCTGAGCGTCTGCGTGATCTGGAATACCTGCTGGTGGGGCGAAATGCCGGTCTCACTCCTGATTTGTGCGTTACCCACCCGCCGCGGGGCAATCGAGACAAGGTAGTCCAGAACTCTGTCTATATTGCTCACCAGCGGCCTGCTCCGCATCTGCCATTCCTTTCGGGGTGCGCTACGCGGCTACGCTCCGAACTACGGACTCCGCCGGCCGCTCTACGAGCGTGTCGCGCTGGTTGATCTTGGCCTCGAGCTGGTTGCAGAGGGACATGGGCTGGTCGACCTCGGCGACAATGCGTTACGGAGAATGGCTGGTCGTCGGGAGCGACACTCGGCACTCTCGCCAGGGATTTGATTTCCCACCGCTTCACCAAAGCACGGCCTTCATCCTCGATCCTGCACAGAAGGTCAGCTGCCAGCTCTGCCGACGGATCTGCGGGCTCGAGGTCTCCTTGTATGGCCAATTGGAGAACCAAGCTACGCAACCTTCGAACGCCATCCGGCGCCGCCGCAACATAGGGGAAGGCGTCGAAGAGCGCCTCCGGAATCACCCTACGCTCCTCGCCCTAGACTTTGCGGGCACCCTCGCCTTGCGCGCACGCGATTTCCCCCTCATCCCTTCCCTCTCCCCAGCGGGGAGAGGGAGCGTAGAAGTGCCGGCCGTGCCGGTGCCGGGCAACGCCGACGACAGCGCCGCCGCCAGCTCATCCTTCAGCCTATCCTGGATCTCGGCGATGTCGGCGAGGAGGGCCTTGTACTCCGCCAGCAGCACCGCAGGGTCGCCGGGTCCGTCCTCCACGGCATGGGGATTCTTCAGGTCCAAGTTGTATCCGCGGGCCTTGACGTCGTCTACCGACATTCTCCAGGCCTGCTCATTCTCCTTGCGGCCACGGCGCCGGGTACCGCCCCACCACGCCTTCCCGGCATCGAACTCCTGGATGCGTATAGGCTTGGTCTTGGAATACGACTTGTAGCCCGCTGGGTAGCGATGCTCGTAGTACCACGTCTCTTTGTTCGGTCGGCCCTTATCGAAGAACAGCAGGTTGGTCTTGATGCCGGTGTACGGGTCAAAGACGCCATTGGGATGACGCACGATCGTGTACAGGTTGCACTCGGCCAGCAGCTTCTCCTTGATGCGGGGCTTGATGCCCTCGCCGAACAGGAAACCGTCGGGCAGCACCACGGCGGCCCGGCCACGCTCCTTGAGACGGCGCATGATGAGCACCAGGAACAGATCGGCCGTCTCGCGGGTGCGAAAGGCGGCCGGAAAGTTCTGCTCGATGCCGTCCTCCTCCATAGCGCCGAAGGGCGGGTTGGTCACGAACACGTCCACCCGGTCCTCCGGCCCATAATCCTTGAGCGGGCGGGCCAGGGCGTTGTCGTGGCCAATGTTTACGGGCACCTCGATACCGTGCAGGAGCATGTCGGTGATGCACAGCAGATGGGGGGAGCTGCTTCTTCTCGATGCCGTGAAAGGACTCCTGCAGGGTTTCGCGGTCTTCCACGCTGCGGACGTAGCGGCTGCGTACATGCTCGATGACACAGGTGAGAAAGCCGCCGGTGCCGCAGGCGCGGTCGAGCACCGTTTCGCCCAGCCTGGGATCGGTCGTGTCCACCATGAACTGGGTAACGGCACGAGGCGTGTAGAATTCGCCGGCATTGCCGGCGCTCTGCAGATCCTTGAGGATCTTCTCGTAGATGTCGTTGAACAGGTGCCGGTCCGAGGAGCGGTTGAAATCGATCTCGTTGAGCTTGTTCACCACCTGGCGGATCAGGGTGCCGTTCTTCATGTAGTTGAACGCATCCTCGAACACCGCCTGCACCACGAACCCCCGGGGGCTCTGACCGCGCCGGGTCCTGGACAGGGTCTTCAGGCTCGGAAAGAGGTCGTTGTTGACGAACTCCGACAAGCCGTCGCCGGTGATGCCTTCCGGATCGGCGGCCCAGTTGCGCCAGCGCAGGCGCTCGGGCAGGGGCGAGGCGTAGCCGTCGCGGGTCAGCTCCAGCTCGTGCTCCTGGTCGTCGAAGATCTTCAGGAACAGCATCCAGGCGAGCTGCCCGACGCGCTGGGCATCGCCGTCCACGCCCGCGTCCTTGCGCATGATGTCCTGCATGGACTTGATGGTGGCGCTGAGGGACATGGCGGCCCGTGGCTATGCGGATGGGGAGAGGACCGTGAGCCCGGGCACCCGCTCGAACCCGGCCACGTTGGTGGTGAGCACCGCACAGCCGTGGGCCACGCCGGTGGCGGCGATGATCAGATCGTGCGCGCCGATCATCCGCCCCTCGGCGAGCAGGGCCGCCATCAGCTCGGCGTGAACGCGGGCCACCTCCACCGTGAAGTCCAGCACCGAGCAGCTATCCAGCACGGCCTCCACGAATGCCAGCCGGCGCGCGCGCCGCCCGGCGGTGTCCGCCCGATGCACACCCACCAGCAGCTCGGAAACGGTGATGGCGCTGATGAAGACCTCGCCGTAGGCGTCCCAGGGTGGCTCACCCTGAGCAGAAGCCCTACGCTCGGCCCGGATGAAGACTCCGGTATCGACGATCAGGCCCAAGACTCTTCCTCATGCGGAAAGGCCTTGCGGAGCGCCTCCACGTCACGGGCAAAGGGCTCCGCATCGTCGCCAAGGGGTGGAAGCCGGTCCAGGAACGACATGAGGTCCTTGGCCTGCAGTCTGGCCGCCGGCCTGGCGGGAACCAGCCGCGCGACGATCCGGTTGTTGCGCTCCAGCTCGAAGCTGAGCCCCTGGTATTGCACCCGATTCAGCAGGTCTGAGAAGTTGCGCGCAGCGCGGGTGACGTTGACTTTCTCCATGGACGGCTCCTCCGCCGCATATCAGATAATCTGATACTCATATATTTATTGGATCCTGTAAAGTGCGGCGTACTTGTCCAGCAGCGCATCCAGCACCGCCCGCCCCTGGTCACCGTAGCGGGCGAAGTAATCCCGCTTACGCACCCGGGTGGCGCGCTCCCGACGCGTCAGGGGCGGCCGGTCGAAGGCCACGTGGCAGATAAGGTCGAAAGCGTCCAGGTCCTTGCCGACTTCGTCGGTCAGGGGCTCGAATAGCACTCCGCGCCTCTCCGGCTCCTCGATGATGAGCTTGTTCTGACCTGCATGGGTCCAGGTGGCAAGGAACTGGTCCGGCGAGGCGTACGCCCTGCGCACGGCCCGGCGGGTATAGTCCTTCAGATAGTAGTCCTCGGCGAGGACCTGGCGCACGGACTCTTCGATTTCTGAGAGCGTCCTCTGGTCCATCGCCAGGCTTGTTTACGCTCCCCGTAGCCAGGCATGCGGCCACGAAAGCCGCGACCCATCTCGCAATTGTAGTACCTCACTGCACCGAACAACCCGATGAGCCGGAACCCACCGACCCTGCGATCAGCGGTCGGTGACGCCTTGCTGGCACGCCCGTTGACGCGAGGGTGTCAGCAGACGCACGACTGCGTGGATGCAGGGGCTAGAGCGCTGCCGGGAACCGGTCCCGAGGCGCCCTCGCCAGTCGCTCCCCAAGCCCTAGGCCCCAGCCCTCACGCCTCACCCCAACCGCTTGAGATGCAGACGTTCGGAGGGTACGCCGCGTTGAGTGAGAAGCGCCGTGGCGGCGTCTACGAAGAACGCGGGACCGGCGGCGTAGGCCTCGAAGCGCTCCATGTCGGAAAGACTTCCGATGGCGGAGTCCAATGCCGTGGCCAGCGTCTCGGCGTCGGCCTGCGGGGCGAGCACCACCGGACTGTACTGGAAGTCGTCCAGGGCATCGGCCCAAGCACGGCAGCGGTTGGCCATGTAGTGCCCGTCTGCGTTCGAGGCCGCCCAGACCAGGTGAATGGCCTCGGCATCGTCGCTGGAGATGGCACTCTCGACGAGGCTCTTGATGGGGGCAAAGCCGTCGTCGCAGGCCAGGAACAGAATCGGGTTCGGCGTGTCTTCCCCGAGGACGAAGCTGCCGCTGGGGCCGGTCACCCTCACGGGCGTGCCCGGCTGGAGGCGGCCGGCAAAGACGGCGTCGGTGAAGGCAGAGGGGCCGCGCTGGACGACGTGGAACTCCAGGTTCTCGCCGTCGCACTGGCAGCTTGCCAGCGGCAGATCGGCGCTGGCCCCGTCTTCCAGCGTCAGGGTGACTTCCTGGCCGGCGAGGAAGCGCAGGCGCTGAGTAGTGGGCGTGCGGATCTGCAGGATCGCGAGGCCCTGACCGGGGCGCGCCACCTGCCGAACCTTGGCCGGAATGTCCTGGCGAGGTATGTCCTCGCCGCGGTGGGCCTCGCCGGCCTCGATGACGAGGTCGGTGACGGCAGTGTAGGAGCACATCAGGACGTAGCCCAGATTGTGTTCGGTGTCGCTGATGTCGTACTCGTGATCGCGGACCTTGAGGACCTCGCCCGATACCACCCGCGCCTTGCAGGAGCCGCAGGTGCCGCTGGTGCAGCCATAACGCGGGGCCAGGCCCGCCCGCAGGGCCGCCTCCAGAATGGAGTCGGTACCTTCCACGAAGAACTCGTGGCCGCTGGGCAGGATTTTCACCTGCGCGGCGAGCATGCGCAGAAACGTATCCCTGGCCAACAGCTCCGCGGTCCGCTTCGGGACCTTGGGGCGATGCTGGATCTGATCGCGGAGCCATTCGGACAGGGCCACCATGTCATCGCGCAGGCCAGCGCCGGGGGTGGACGCCAGGGCCCCCAGGCGCTGGGCGAGGGTGACCGCCAGCTCCGAGTAGTCGGCCAGTGCGGCCTTGGCCTCGGTCAGCTCGCGCGACAGGCTGGTCAGCCGGCTGGCCAGGACCTTGGCCGGGGGCAGCTCGCGTTCCTCGTCCCGGCGCGGGGCGGCGGCGGACTTGATGCGGTTGACCCGCTCCAGGGCCGAGTCATCCTCCAGGCGCGCTTCCGGGAATACGCGCAGCAGGTCGGAAACTCTCACCTGGCCTTCAAAGGTCTCCAGCTCGTTGTCGCGGATGCGCCGCTGCAGAGCGCCGCGGGTAACCCCGACCAGGCGGGCGGCGCGGGACACGGGGAGAAGCTGGGCCATGGCTGGGTTCCTGTTGGCTGGGGTGATCGGCTGACGCAGAGGCTCGAATTCTACGCAAGAGACGGTGCGCCGTGTATCCCGGCCTGGCGGAACGCGGCGCCCCCTCACCCGGCTCTTGGCCGCCCTGCGGCGGATTGCGCTTCGCTATGTCCGGGGTACATGCCGGATTCCTTTGAACGATTGACCAGACGCGATTCCAAGGGCTGCCCATGGGTCGGTTCCTAAGCCAAGTACGAGGTGTACATGTGAGGTTTGCAGGACCGTCGGCGGCAGGGACAAACGCCGGCGAGCCGGCGGCCCCCATCACCTTCCGCCCTCCCGGGCAGCATCCTCCCAGGCCAGCTTGTAGCCCGCTCCATGCACGGTGATGAGAAGGCGGGGCCGGGCCGGATCCGGCTCGATCTTCTTGCGCAGCCGCACCACGAAGTTGTCCACCGTGCGGGTGGCCACCTCGGACTGGTGCCCCCACACCTCCCGCAACAGAGTCTCGCGGGACAGTACCTCGCCGCGGTGCGCGACGAAATAGCGCAGCAGCTCCAGCTCCTTGGCGCTTACGTCCACGGCCTGGCCCTCCCGCGTCAGGCGGTGGCCACGGAAGCTGATCCGGGCCGCCCCCAGGCCGATCTCGTCGCCAGCCGCCGGTGCACGTCCCCGGCGCAGATGGCTGCGGATCCGGGCCAGCAGCTCGCGCAAGCTGAAGGGCTTGACCACGTAGTCGTCGGTGCCCAGGTCGAAGCCCAGAACCTTGTCGCGTTCCTCGCCGCGGGCCGTGAGCATGATGATGGGCTCGCGCACGCCCGCGTCGCGTAGCTGGCGGCACAGGCCCATGCCGTCGCCGTCGGGGAGCATCACGTCCAGCAGCAGCAGATCGGGCCGCCGGCTAAGGGCCAGCTCGCGGCCTTCCCTGCAAGTGCCGGCCATCAGAACCCGGTAGCCCTCCATCTGCAAATTGTCGCTCAGGCCGGCACGCATGGCCGGGTCGTCGTCGATGATGAGTATGGTTTCGCTCATGGGCGCGTGGTCCGGCGCGGCACGGGAAAGCTGACTACCACCCGCAGACCGGTCCCCTGGGCCGGGGCCTCGAGCACCAGGTAGGCGTTGTGGGCCGCCGCAATCTGCTCCACGAGCGCCAGGCCAAGCCCGCTGCCCCGGCCGGAACGGGCGTTCTCACCCCGATGCAGTGCCTTGCGGATCTCGGCCCGCTGCTCGCCCGAGATCCCGGGCCCGTGATCGGTGACGCTCAGATCCACCCAGTCGCCGTCCCGGCCCAGACGGAGCTCTATGCCCTCCCGTCCACCATGCTCGGCTGCATTGTTGAGCAGGTTCAGCAGGATCTGCGTGACGCCATTCGGATCGTGGGCCACCGCCGGCAGCCCGGCCTCGATCTGAACATCGATCCCGACTCCCCGCTCCTTGAGTGTCTCGCCGTAGCGCTCCAGAACGCCCGCAACGGTGGCGCCCAGATCGCCGTGAGTGAGCTGGTACAAGCCGACGCCCCGACGCAGACGCTCCAGATCCAGGACGGTATTGATGATCTCGGTCAGACGCTCCGACTCGCGCAGGATGGTCTCGTAATAGCTCTGCCGCCGCTCCTCCTCCGAGATCCGTCCCAGGTACAAGGTTTCCGCGTACATGCGGATCAGGGCCAGCGGCGTCTTCAGCTCGTGGGATACGTTGGCCACGAAGCGGTTGCGCAGCTCCACCAGGGACCGGTCCCGGCGCAGCTCCAGCCAGGCGCCGTAGGTGGCTAGCAGCAGCGCCAGCACCGCACCACCAGCCACCCCCAGCAAAAGCAGGCGGTTGCGATCCAGCGTCCCCCGATCGCGGGCCGTATCCGGACGGTAGGATAGCAGCCATCCGGGCAATACGTGGGTCAGCGGGGCGTGCAGGGCCGCCTCGTCCCACTCGGCCTCCGGGTCCTGAAGCTGAATCCTGCCGCCTTCAGTGTCCGCGAATGCGCGCAGCAGGGGAGCGATCTGCTCGCGCTCGAGAGACTTCAGGTTGAAGCGTATGAGGATCCAGCCGGCCTCGGGATCCACGTCATTGACCGGCTGAATGGCGAACAGGGCGGGCCCGCTCGGCAGCTCCTGGTCGAAAGTATGCAGGGCGAAGGCCTTGACCTTGCCTTCGGTCACGATGGGGGATACCCGCCTGGCCAACCACTCGTCAAGCACCGCATCATGCGCAGACTCGCGGCGCGGAAATACTCGCTTCAGGTGCATCCTGCGGTCCAGAAGCAGGATGCCCTGGACCTCCGGAAACGCCTTGCGCACGAGGGCCAGCCGCGGCTCGTCCACGGCATCGACCGGGATGTTCTTCAGGGGCAGGAAGGCCGGGCGCAGGGCACCCAGCAGGGTGTGCTCGACCCGGCTGCCCAGCAGCTCCAGTGCCTGTACCTGAGCGTCGCGGATGGTGTCCTCCAGTACGGTACCCTGGACCGACAGTAGCTGCAGCGTGAATCCGGCGACCACGACGCTCGCCAGGAGCATGGCACCGAGCAGGAGGATGGGCGCACGCGCGCCCGCAGGCAGCTTCATCGGCAGGTCCGTGGCCGGCTCACGCGTAGCACTCCCCGACCGATGGCACGGGCCCAGCGAGAAGTGCGGGACTGTGCCGGATGGCGTTTCGTGGTGCGACGGTGTAAACGAAAACGGCCCCGCTGTAAAGGAGCGGGGCCGTCAACCCGAGATCCGGACTTAGTCCTTGGCTGCGGGTGTCGCCGGAGCTGCGGCGTGCGCAGCCTTGGCCATGTGCTTCGCCCGGTACTTCTCGACCTTGGCTACGCAGGTCTTCATGTACCCCTCCAGCATGTCTTTCTTCACGTGCTCCTTCCTGGCCCGGTGATGGCACACCTGCTCAGGGGTAGCCACCTTCTTCTCCTTGGCGGCAACGTAGCCAGGCAGGCCACCGGCAAGCAGCAAAGCAACAGCGGTGGCAGCGACGACAGTGCGTTTCATGCTCGATTCTCCTCAAGACGGTGTATGGATCAGGAAGCGCTCCTGATTGATCCAGGCAGCTCCCGGTCGGGCCGCCGGCGGCGCTCCTGGTCTGCGCCCGCCGGGTTTATCCAAGCCTGTCCGGTACCGGGAATCAGTCTAAGAGCGTGCCCTGCTCCCGCGAATCACGGGCTTGTCTCAAGTTGTAAAGGATTGTCATCGCCACCGGACGCCCCCCGAAACGGCATCGTCCCGAACGCGCCCGAGATGCGCTTGTACTATTACCCGAGGCCGAGCGCGGGGAAGCTTCGAATAGTGGACCATACACGTGGCGGCAAGACGCTGCCGGGGCGGCGCCTGTTGGAGCAGGCCAGCGCTACCATCCCGGCGCGACAAGAGATAGAGTATCGTTAGCGCAAGATGCTATGGTCTTGCCTCATTAGCTAGTGAAGGATGCTGGGAGAGGGTAGAAATGATTACCTACGACAAACTCAACACACAGAATCACAAGATCACGGAGCTGTCGAACGTGATCCTGTACCTTATTAGGGACCGGTCCATGTGCGACACACAGGTCACCTGTGATCTGTTCTTCAGCTACGTGGAGAAAGTCAGGGAGCACCTGGAGATCCAGGAGAAACACATGTTCACGGGGCTGCTCGCGGACTCCAGCCCCGACGTGAAGCAGGTGGGACAGAACTTCCTCTCGGGGTCCAAGGAGATCAAGCGCATCTTCAATGAGTACCTCAACAAGTGGTCACGGCCCCAGAGCCACCAGCTCGTCATCCGCAACCACGAAGAGTTCCAGAAGGAGACGCGCAGCATGTTCCAACTGGTTCTGGACCGGATCCAGGACGAGGTGGAGCGCTTGTATCCCCTCGTCCGCGAGCTTCGAGGCGATATGGAGCGGGCCGCCTGATCTGGGCTGTAGACCGTGGGCTGAAGGCTGTAGGTGAAGAGCCAGGAAGGAAGGGTGGGCAATGCCCACCTTCGCCCTGGCCGGTTCCGCCTCTTGCCCTACGGCCTGCGGCCTACGGCCCAAAGCCTTCCTCACTCGAAGTCGTGGCGCAGGATCTCGCCGGCCCGGCGGCAGATCTCGCGCCCGTAGTCGGTCCACAGGCCCTCGCCCCAGTACCGGTAGCAGCTCGTCTGGGAGGCCAGCAGGTGGAACAGAGCGTTGCGGTAGCGGTGCTCCCGGGTGGATATGCCGCGCGCCGTCGCTAGGTCGTGAAAACGGGCGCTGACCTCCTCCATGGGGCCCAGCACGTCCTGGTAGCCGCGCACCCAGGACAGGTTGCTGGTCCAGCTTCCACCTTCCATGTGAAAGCGTTCATCCTCCGCCTTGAGCGTGGCGATCACGCGTTCCAGCGCCTCCGGCCCGTCGCCCGCCCGGAAGCGGTCCCAGATGCGTTTCTGGTACAGAGGCTGGATCACCGGCAGCTCGTCCGGGGACACGCCGGAGGCGAACAGATGCTCCAGGTACTCCGTGACATTCATCAGGGGCGTCTCCGAGGCTGAGGCCTCACGCACTACCTCGAAGTACTTGGGCGGAAAATCGTTCATCATGACTCCGCCGTTCTCGCCGTCCGCGATCTGGGTCACCAGGGGCGGCACGGAACGTCCGGCCAGCTCTGCGCGCGACAAGTTGCGGGCCTCGTACCAGGGCTGCATTTGTCCCACCAGCTTGGTGTCGGAGCCCTGAGTCTTGATGATGGCGATGATGCTGCGGGTGCGCCCCGTGGAATCGGTACACACCAGGCGGTGCGGCAGGTGCGGCGAGTGCGGCGTCGCGCCGTCCTCCGGCCGCTCCACCGTGTGCTCCTGGACCAGCACCCACTGATAGCCGGACTCCAGCAGCGTGTCGACGAAGGCGCAGGCCACGTCCGGATGATTGGGCAGGGCCATCTCGGAGGGTGAGAACCCCCGCACCCTGGCTAGCGCCTCCAGGCCGAAGATCCCTGCAAAGTGGTGCTGCCAGGCGCGAACGTGCAAGCGATAGTCCTGCACCGGGGTCGAGGGCGCCACCGGGTGCCCCCAGGGCATGCCCAGCCATTCCACCGCCCGCCGGTAGCGGGGCTCGCAGGTGATGGAGCGAAGGCTGTCGAAGACGTCGTCCAGCCCCATCCGGCGCAGCCCGAAAAGCAGCGTTCCGGAATACTCGAGCATCACCCGGGGCTCGCGGCCCTCGTCCACGAGCTGGGGGATGAACTGGCCCATGCGCTTGTAGCAGCGGTGAAAGACCGAGGCGTTGTGGTTGTCGCCCTCGTTGGGATGTTCCAGCATGTACTGGAGGTTGCTGATCATGGCCGCCGTGCGCAGGTCGTCCCCGCCGGCCGGAACCAGGGGCTGGTGCATGTGCAGGGCCACGGCACACGCACTGCGGATGCGACCGAAGTCGATGCCGCTCTCGGGCAGGAAGACGGGCTCGCCGCGGGAGGCCGCGATAACCCGCTCAATCGCATCCTCCGCCCCGCAGAGATTCGGCAGGCCCTCCACGGTCTCGGGCATTGCGCTCATGGGCAGTCTCCTCTTGCCGCTCATGCCACCCACGGTACTCCGATCCCGGTCAGTACACGAGCTTCAGTCCCGGCGGCAGCGAGTCGCCGAAGACGCGCCCCTGCTCGGCCTCCCCCAGGGCGGCCACTTCGCGAACCATCGTGATCCAGCTTGGAGGTGCCTTGACGGACTGCAATCGGTCCACGACCTGCCGGCGCAGGGTCTCGTCGATGTCCCGCTCCCGGTCGCCGGTCATGCGCGCGATGAGGGTGGCGGCAAAGGCCGCCGGCTCGACCTTCCTCCAGTCCAGGGCGAGGATCTTCCCCAGCCAGCGCGCCGCCACTTCGACCGCCAGCACGTTGTGGGCACTGCCGTAGAAAGGCTCGCGGGCGCCAACGCGCCCCAGCGCCCACCACGACTGAGGGCTCTCGGCCGGCTTGCGCAGTCGCTCCAGCAGCCATTCGCCGATCTCGGCCTTGCGTACCGCCGGCACGTGTTCCAGCGAGGCGCCCAGGCGCACCATCTCGGCGTAACCCTGCTTCTTGACGCCTGCCGGCCGCCGGATCCTGCCCGGCGGCTGCAAGTAGAAAGCGATGTCATCGAGGATGCGGACCTGCGCTTGCGGCGACAGGCCGCCGGCCGTGCGCTGCCACAGGTTCCACCACGCCGACCACACCGGGCCTTCGGGCACGAACTGCACGCCCTGCCCGAAGAGCGTCCAGAGCTGCTCGACGCGCCAGTCGTCCAGCGGATAGCCGAATCCTGGGCGCAGGCAGTAGCCGGCCAGGTTGAGCCAAACCCGCTCGTGGTCGCCCGAGCGCCGGCGCCGTCGTGCCCGCTCCCAGAGGCTGCCGAACAGCTCGCGCAGCAGAGGCGTGTCCCAGCGCTCGCGCTTGCCGAGGATCTTCTCCAGGTCCACCACCAACCGCTTGACCGCCTTGGCGTCCACGCGCTGGGAGCGATCGCCGTAGATGCGGTCGATGCACGCGGCGGCCTCGCCGAAGCGCGGATGCAGCTCCGCCGCCACCCCGGGCGCTACCCTTGCAGCCTCCCCCCGCAGCTCGAACTCCAGCTTCCAGCGCTGCCCGGTGTCCCCGATGCTGGCGCAGTGCATTTCCAGGGTACCCACCTCCGTGAGCGCCGTGACGATCTGCACCGGCACCTCCCGGGCGCCGGCCCCGGTCCCGGGCGAGACCACCGTGGCAATGGGCGGCAAGGAGACGAAGCCTTCGCTGCCGAGCTCCACTAGCTGTCCCGGCGCGTAGACCGTATCGGCGGTAGCCGAGAGCAGGTGAAAGCGCACCGGCTCGCCCAGGCGCAAGGCAAAGGTGCGGTCCGATAGACGTACTTCATGGCCCTGCGCGGATCCGCGCGGCAGCACGCACACGCCCCGCTGCCGGTCGCCCGCCTCCAGGGCCAGGAAGTAGCTGCGGGCCGAGCCGCCACCGATGGCGGGCGCCGTACCCGCGCGGGCCAGGCCGTAGGCTACCCCGCCGCGGGCCACGGCGGCGTCGGGATCTTCGTTGTTGAGCACGCGCAGGGGCGCACCGCGCCAGTCGCCTAGAACCTCCAGCAGGCGCTCGGCCAGGGCCTGGCTGCGGAACACCCCGCCATTGAGCAGCAGCGCGTCAGGCACCGCGAGGCGATCGCCCGAGGGGGCCTTTGGCCCCAGAGCCTCCCGCGACGCCCGGGCGTGGTGGCCCAGGAAAGCGGCCACGTGGCGGGTCACGGCCGGGTCGGCCACGTAGGGTAGGCCGAACTCCACGATACCGCCGCGTACCCGCTGCGGCCGGGCATCGGGTGCCACCGCCGGGAAGAATCCGTCCACCACCATGGCCTGTACCTCGGCGCGGCCCAGCCGCGCGGAGCGGGCTCCCCCGATCAAGCCGGCGCCGGCACCGAGGACCGTGACCGCGGTCTCCTCTGGCGCCCGCGGCGCCAGCAGGCGCTCCTTGGCGGAGCGGCACTGCTGGATGAGCTGCGACATCTGGGCCGTGCCCAGCCTGGCGCCGGCATCGGTCAGACGCCCTTCGGCCACATGGGCCAGGCCCAGATCCATGTTGTCGCCGCCCAGCATCAGATGATCGCCGACTCCGACGCGGGTCATCTGCGGGCCGGAAGGGCCCGGCTGAACGCGGATCAAGGTGAGGTCCGTGGTACCGCCGCCCACGTCGCATACCAGCACCAGGCGCGTGTCCTCGAGCTCGGCATCCAGGCGGTCACGATGGCGAAACAGCCAGTCGTAGAAGGCGGCCTGAGGCTCTTCCAGCAGGCGTACCCCGGGCAAACCGGCATACTCGGCCGCCTGCACGGTCAAGGCCCTGGCCCCCTCGTCGAAGGAGGCGGGGACCGTCAGGACGGTCTCCTGAGTCTCCAGCGGATGCTCGGGGAAGCGGTGATTCCAAGCCGCACGCACATGGGCCAGATAGCCGGCGCAGGCTACGACCGGCGATACCTTGATGACCTCCCCGGGCGCGCCCCAAGGCAGGATGGCGGCGGTTCGGTCCACCCCGGTATGTGACAGCCAGCTCTTGGCGCTGGCCACCAGCCGGCCGGGCACCCGGGCGCCCAGATCACGGGCCAGACTGCCGGCCACGACCTGGGGCATTCCGGCCACGTCCGCCTGGGGCCACGGCAGTCCGACATCTTTCGTGCGCAGCTCGCCCGCCGCGGGATGGTAGCGCAGGGAGGCCAGTGCCGGGCGGGCCGCCACCTGCCCGGGGGCAACGAGCTGCTCGATCTCGAAGAGCGTGATGGCCTGGGACTCGGTCGCCCGGTCGGCATAGGCCACCACAGTGTTGGTGGTGCCCAGGTCGATGCCGACGAGGTAGCGCGACATCCCGCCTTAGCGCGGCTGCGCGCCGCGCACGTCGAACTCCACCTTCCAGCGTTCGGGACCGCTGCGCGGCAGCGCCTCGATACGCAGGGTGCCGGCCTCGGTGACCAGCGCGTGCAGCCGCACCGGCACCACCTCGCCCGGGGTACGGTCGTCGGCGGGCAGGATAGCCTCGATCTCGCCCAGCTCGTGCAGCTCGTCCGGCGACCAGGCGTCCAGCAGGGTGCCCACCTGGTCCTGGCGCCGCACCGAGCAGCCGAAGAAGCGAAAGCGCACCGGCTCGCCCACGACCAGACCCAGCTCCTGGGGCGGCAGAGCTGCCTCGCTGCCCTCCTCCATACCGAAGGGTGCCACGCACAAGGCCCGCACCGGCGGCTCCAAGCCGGGCACCGCGGGCATGGCCGATTCCACGCCGATGTAGTAGGCCTGGGCGGTGCCGCCGCGGATCCGCACGCCGCCACCGCGGCGCACATAGCTGTAATAGGCGGCCCCGCGGGCCACGGCCAGATCCAGATCGGCCCCTTCCAGCAACCGGACCGGTGGTGCACCTTCGGCCGCCAGCCAGGCATTCAAGCAGGCCAGCGTGCGCTCCATCAGCACGGGCGCCTTGAACACGCCCCCATTGAACAGCACCGCGGTGGGATGGAGGAATCCGGCACCGTCCGGCACAGCCGTGGCAAAGCCCTCCAGCTCGGCGGTCGCCGCCGTCTGCCGGCCCAGAAAGGCTGCCAGATGGCGGGTGATGGCCGGGTCCTGGGCGTAGGGCAGTCCAAGCTGTGTCAGCCCCGTACGGGGCCGGCTCAGGGGCCGGGCCGAGGCCTCGACCAGGGGAATGAAGCCGTCCAGAAGGGTCTCGGTGACGTCCTGGTGGGTGAGCTCGGTGCGGATGGAGCCGCCCAGGAGCCTGGAGCCGCGGCTGGGCACCACCACCGGCAACGACTGGCGCTGGGGCTCGTTTAGCAGGGTCTCCTTGGCTACCCGGCAGCCGTGGGAGAGAGCCCTGAGCTGCCAGGGATCGAGCCGGGTACCCTCTGCCGCCAGCTTTCGGGCAAGGCGATGGGCCAGGGCCAGATCCATGTTGTCGCCGCCGAGCAGGATGTGATCGCCCACGGCTACCCGGTGCAGCTCAAGATTGCCCTCGCGCTCCACCACCGCGACCAGTGACAGATCCGTAGTGCCGCCACCCACGTCCACCACCAGGACGATGTCGCCCACCTCGACCTGCTTGCGCCAGGTGCCGCCGCTGCCCTGAAGCCAGCTATAGACGGCGGCCTGGGGCTCCTCCAGCAGGCTCATGTGGGCAAAGCCGGCCAGGCGTGCCGCCTCGGCGGAGAGCTCCCGCGCCGCCGGGTCGAAGGACGCCGGAATGGTGATGGTCACCTCCTGCTCGTGGATCGGAGCCTCGGGATGGGCATGGTTCCACGCATCCCGCAGGTGTTCCAGGTAGCGGACCGTGGCCTCCAACGGTGAGATCCGCGCCACCTCCTCCGGCGCCTCCGCCGGCAGGATGGCCGCGCGGCGGTCCACGCCCGCATGGCACAGCCAGCTCTTGGCGCTGGACACCAGCCGGATGGGGGTCTGGGCACCGCGCTCGCGGGCCAGGCTGCCCACGGCGAACGCGTTGCCGTCGCTCCAGGGCACGGTGAGGTCGCCGGGAACGAGCTCATCGGGATGGGGCAGATAGAGAAATGAGGGCAGCAAGGGCCGTTCCTCGATGCTACCCGGTGCGGTGAGCTGGGGCACCGGCAGCATGTGCTGGGTGACCGCTTCGCCTTCGCTGGCCGCCAGATCCACGAAGGACAGCGCGCAATGGGTGGTACCCAGGTCGATGCCTACGGCGAAATGAGGCTCGCTCACAGCTCAACCTCCGCCGGGGCCAGCACGCGGGCGTCGTGCCCCGCCGCCAGCTTGGGCAGCTTCGCCTCGGACACCCGCCAGCCGCGATGGGTCAGGGTGCCCGTGAAGGGCGGCTCGCCCACCACGTTGCCGGCCAGCCGCACTTCAGATGCATCGAAACCCCGTTCCAGGACCACCCGGCTGCCTTCGGCCTCGGCCCGTACCGGCTCGATACTGAAGTGCTCGGCCAGCGCCTTGCGGCAGCCCTCGTGCACCACCCGCGCCGCGGCCCCCACCTCGGCGTCGGAATACCCGGCCACGTCTTCCTGCAGGAAGTCCACGAAACGCCCTTCGCGCTGCAGCATGGCGAGCAGCTGCAGGGCTGCCTCGGGACCGGGGACCCTGAGTGCCGGCTCCGCCTGCGGCAACGCGTGCGCGTCGCCGCGGGTGGCACGCAGCGCGGCGGCGGCCAGCCCGCCGTCGCCGAGCATGCGCAGTGCCAGGGACAGGCGAACGAAGAATGTGGGCTTGACCGCGTTCATGGCTCGCTCCTCGTGAGCTTCGCGTAGGGGATGCGCGATCGTAGCACGGGCAGAAGGCATGCGGACCGGACTCGGTGGCGCTCGCCCGAGCCCGCGACGTAGGGGAACGGCGTTGCAAATCAGCCCGAAGGGTCCACCATGGGCTCTATGAGAATCTCGACACGCCGGCTCAGGCTTCTGGGGAGCGGCCCGCTGGCTCCAGTGACCGGCTCGCTCTCGCCGCGCCCCTCGCCGCGCACGCGCTCGCTGCTCACTCCCTTGGCGACCAGATAGGCGGCCACAGCCTCGGCGCGGCGCTGGGACAGGCGCAGATTATATGCCGGCGCGCCGCTGGCGTCGGTATAGCCCAGCACCACCATCCCGGCGGCGGTGTGCCGGACGAGAACACCGGCGATGGCCGACAGCACGGGCCGGGATCCAGGGGGAATGTCGGCACTGTCAAAAGCGAAAGTCACGTTTCGCCGCAGATCCAGGACCAGGGTGGAAGCATCCGGGCGCTGCACTTTCAGCCCCAGGGCCCTCAGATCCCGCGCCACCTCGCTGAGCGCCTCCGCCGGCGCGGGCTCCGCGCGGACCGGTTGCGGCGGCACGGCCGCGGACCTGGGCGGCTCGGCGACCCTCGCCGTCGCGGATGAGGCCTGGACCGGAACGCTGGCTGTAGTGGCCACCACGGTCGGCGGCTGGCGCCGGGCAACACCAGGTCCGGCGCGCTGGCGATGACGTGGGCGGGTCATGTCCACCACCCGGGCATCCAGGCTGCGCCGCAGGCTGGACAGAAATGGCGGGCGAGTCGCCGACAGCCAGGCCAGAGCTGCCGCCACCAGCACCACGGCAAGTGCACCCAGGCCCGTCCGACCCGGCCATGGACTGCGCTGGCGACAGCGCAGAATCCGTGGCAACCGGTCCTTCTGCGGTCTGACCCCTACCCCTGCCTTGGCGTCGTGCGGCCAGGCGTCGTCAGCGGCCGCGCCGCCGCCCCCCCGGCCCTCTTCCCGCAGGGTCGGGAAAGGATCGGCCGCCGTGCCCGGCGCACTTGCAAGGAACAGTGGCCGCACATTGTCCACGAGCCCTGCGTCCGTGCCTCTTGCGCCGTCGGCTACGCCCAGTCGTTGGACCGCGGCGGCGCCAAGGTCGGGATCCGTCAACGCGGTGCAGGGCGGGCTGCTCGGGGACGCCAAGAGCTCCGCACGCAGCTCTTCGCAGACCTTGACCACGTCACGCCCATCGAGCTCGTGCCTTTGCTCGACCGCGCCGTGGAGCAGGAGCCGGCTGCAGATCCGGTTGATGTGGCGCGGTATACCCTGGCTGAACCGATAGACCAGAAAGAATACGTCCTCCCCCAGCCGTGGATCGTAACGCCACCCGGCCAGCCGCAAGCGATGCTCGATGTAGGCCCGAGTCTCGTCAACGTGCAGCGGCGCCAGCCCATAGAGCGCGGTGAGCCCGGTGCAGATCTCGGCCGCCCGCAGAGATGCCAGCAGATCCTTAAGGGGGTCCTGTCCCACCAGCAGGACTCGCAGCAGCGGGCGCCCCCCCTCGGAGAGCTGCCTCAGCAGGCACAGCTCCTTAAGGGCTTCCCCGGACAAGGCCTGGGCCTCATCGACCACCAGCAGCACACCCATGCCCTGCTCGGCCTGGCGGCGCAGGAATGCCTCCAGCCCCGCCAGGACCTGCGCCCTGTCGAGTCCTTCGCAGCGTACCCCGAAGCCCGAGGCAATCAGGCGGACCAAGTCTTCGGCCTGCACCTGGGTGCTTACGAGCCGGGCCGTGACCACGTGGTCCGGCGACAGGCTGCCCAACAGATCCAGGGTCAGCGTCGTCTTGCCGGTCCCCGGCAGGCCAGTGAGCACGGTCAAGCCTTCGCCGCGGAGCAGAGCCTGCTCGATATACGCCCGCGCATCGAGGTAGCCGCGATGGAGAAAGCACGGTCCGGCATTGGGATTGAGCCGGAACGGCTCGGTGTCGAGATGATAGAACGCTTCGAGCATCGGCTCCGGCTCGTTTGCAGGGGCGGAAACTAAAGCTGCCCCGATTGAGCTTATCGGCGCCGGAGGCCGCTCGCTTGACCATTCCCTGCCATCCCCGATTCGGGCCGAGCCAGGCGGGGCGCAGACCACGGCGGCAAAGGTTGCTATAGTACGGACCCTCGCCGGACGCGCTCGAATGTGGCACCGGCCCACCGTCCCAGCCTCGGAGGTTCAATCGTGTTAAGGCAGTGGCTTCTCGTGTGCGCCGTCCTGGTGCCGGCCTGGATCGGCCGGCCCGCCGCTGCCACGGAGCCCTGGCGTCCCGTGGTGCATATGCAGACCAGCATGGGTGAGATTGTGCTGGAGCTGGACCCGACGAAGGCGCCGGAAACCGTGGCCAACTTCCTGCAATACGTGCGGGATGGCTTCTACGACGGCACCATCTTTCACCGGGTCATCGGTAACTTCATGATCCAGGGCGGCGGCTACACCGCCGACTACCACGAGAAACCCACTCGCGCGCCTATCCGCAACGAGGCCGACAACGGTCTAAAGAACGTCCGCGGCACCGTCGCTATGGCCCGCACCATGGACCCGCACTCGGCCACCGCGCAGTTCTTCATCAACGTGGTGGACAACGACAACCTGGACCACACGGATCGCTCCACGCTTGGCTGGGGCTATACCGTATTCGGACACGTTATCGGAGGTACGGAGGTGGTGGACCGGATCCGCGCGGTTCCCACGGGCCCCGGCGGACCGTTCTCCAGTGACGTGCCGCAGACGCCGGTGGTCATCGAGAAGGTAACTGTAGAGGAGAAATCACAATGAAGGTTCAGATGCAGACCACTTACGGTGACATCATCCTGGAGCTGGACGGCGAGAAGGCGCCCGAAACGGTGGAGAACTTTGCCACCTACGTGCGTGAAGGCTTCTACGATGGCACGATCTTTCATCGGGTGATCGACGGATTCATGATCCAGGGCGGCGGCTTCGAGCCCGGCATGAAGCACAAGGACACCCATCCGCCGGTCAAGAACGAGGCCGAAAACGGGCTGGAGAACCTCACCGGCACCATCGCCATGGCCCGTACCCCTGATCCTCATTCCGCCTCCTCGCAGTTCTTCATCAATGTGAAGGACAACGCTTTTCTGGATTTCTCCTCGGCCACCGAGCGGGGCTGGGGATATTGCGTCTTCGGCAAGGTGGCCGAAGGCATGGAGGTGGTGGAAAAGATTAAGAAGGTGGCTACTACCAGCCGGGCGGGCCACCAGGATGTCCCGGTGGACGACGTGGTCATCGAGCGCGCAACGATTGCAGAGGACTAGGTAGCCTGCGCATGGCGGTGCTCTTCGTATCCGACGTACACTTGAGCGCACGCCGGCCGCAGCGGGTCGAGGCGTTTCTGTGGTTTCTGGAACACATGGCGCCGCGCGCACAGGCTCTCTATCTGCTGGGAGACCTGTTCGACCAGTGGCTGGGAGACGACGATACCGAAGATCCCCACAAGCCGGTGGTCCGGGCTCTGGCCAAGCTCGCGGGAACGGCGACCGCCGTCTACGCCATGCACGGCAACCACGATTTTCTGCTGGGAGCCGGCTTCGCGGAGCAAACCGGGGCACGGCTTCTACCCGACCCCTCGTTGGTCGATGTGTACGGAACCCCGGTGCTGCTGATGCACGGCGATTCGCTATGCACCGACGACGTGAAATACCAGCAGTGGCGCATTTACTCCCGCAACCCCGAGAACCAGCGAATGTTCCTGAGCCTGCCCATGGCGGACCGGGTGGAAAGGGCTGCCATGATTCGGGACGAGTCCAGCCGCCAGATACAGCGCAAGCCGGAGGAGATCATGGACGTCAACGCCGAGGCGGTCGCCCGGACCCTGCGGGAGTACGGGGTACGCCACCTGATCCACGGGCACACTCACCGTCCGGCCGTCCATACCCTGGATCTCGATGGTGGCCCGGCGACCCGAATCGTCCTCGGAGACTGGTACCAGGGTGACAGCGTGCTGCTGTGGACCGAGGGCGGTTACCGCCTGTCGGGGCTGGCGGAGCTGGGTCAAGTCCTGGGCGAGAGCGATGCGCCTGCCCAACGGATCCCACCCGCTACGGCGTAGAAAGCGCGCTTGCTCGCGACTGACATAAAAGCCTCAGCTTGACGGAAGTCCCGCCTCTGCGCGGGACGAGACCATCGTATCCAGACCAACGCAGGGATTGAGGATGAAGGAAGGCAAATCCCCCGCCGTCATCATCGGCATCGGCGAGATGGGTGGCGTGTTCGCCCGCGGCTTTCTGCGTGCCGGATATCCGGTCTATCCAGTCACCCGGGAAGATCCCCCCGCTCACGTGGCCGGCGTGGTACCGGACCCGACGCTGGTGCTGCTTGCCGTGGCGGAGAAGGACTTCCGGGAAGCGCTGGCCACCGTCCCGGATCCCTGGCGCGACCGCACCGCTCTGCTGCAGAACGAACTCCTGCCCCGCGATTGGCGGAGTCTGGGCCACGAGCCGACGGTGATCTCCGTCTGGTTCGAAAAGAAGAAGGGCCAGGACGCCAAGATCATCATCCCGTCTCCCGTCTACGGCCCGAAGGCCGATCTCCTGGCTCGGATCCTGGCGGAGGTTGAGATCCCGGCGCGGGTGGTTTCCGACCCCGACGAGATGCTCTTCGAGCTGGTGCGCAAGAATCTGTATATCCTCGCCGGCAATATTGCCGGTCTCAAGGTGGGAGGCACGGTCGGTGAGCTACGCAGCCGGCACGGTGCTCTGCTGCGGGATTTGGTCGGAGAGGCGCTGCAGATTCAGGAGTGGCTCGTGGGACGAAAGCTACCCGCCGAGCGCCTCTTGGAAGGTCTTCTGGAGGCGTTTGCCGGCGATCCCGACCACCGTTGCGCGGGCCGTTCGGCGCCCGCGCGCCTGATCCGAGCCCTGGAACACGCGGACGCCGCCGGACTCGCGGTACCCACCCTCAGAGCGATCCGGGAGCTGATCGGATGAGCACCCCGGTTACCACCTTCCCGGATACCGGCACCGCGGGCAAGGACTTGCGCCTCTCGGTTGTCATTCCGTGCTACAACGAGGTGACGACCCTGGAGCGAATCATCGATGCCGTGCGCGCAGCGCCCGTGCAAAGCATCGAGATCGTGGTGGTCGACGACGGCTCCACCGACGGCAGCCGGGAGCTGCTGCGGGGCCCCCTGGCCGCCAAGGTGGATTCGGTGGTGCTGCATGAGGTCAACCAGGGCAAAGGGGCCGCTCTGCGCACCGGATTCCATAAGGCCACCGGCGACTTCGTGGTGGTCCAGGACGCCGATCTGGAGTACGACCCCCAGGAGTATCCCAAGCTGCTCCAGCCCCTGATCGACGGCAAGGCCGACGTGGTCTACGGGAGCCGTTTCGTCGGAGAAGGTGCCCACCGGGTCCTGTATTTCTGGCACTCCATGGCCAACAAGCTGCTGACCCTGCTGTGCAACATGGTCTGCGACCTGAACCTCACGGACATGGAGACCTGCTACAAGGTCTTCCGCCGCGAACTCATCCAAGGCATCGGCTTGCGCGAGAACCGCTTTGGCATCGAGCCGGAAGTCACCATCAAGATGGCCCGCATTCCCCACATCCGGGTCTACGAGGTGGGCATCACCTATTCGGGTCGGACTTACGACGAAGGCAAAAAGATAGGCTGGAAGGACGGCCTCAAGGCGCTGTACTGCATCGTCAAATACGGCGTCCTGCGGGTCGACTAAAGGCCAGTCGCCCAGGGAGGGGGCACCAGGAACTTGGGGATCGCCGGAGCGACGGCGAGCCTCCCTCCCCCCTCTCACTCGTCTCGCCAGTCCCGCCACTCTCGCCACCTTCCACCCCTCACGCCGCCTTCAAACCCAGCTCGGCCAGGCGTTCCCGCAGAGCCCAGATCTGCTGCGGCACGATGTCGGCGTGAAAGCCAGCCTCGCGCAAACGCTCCCGCAGCATGTGAGCCTCGGGACGATCGATCTGGTTGAGGAGCTTGTCGAAGATCACGTTGACCTCACCGCGTTCCACCTCCTCGGTGATGCGCAGAGCTTCGTCCAAGGACATGGAGTCGGCGCGCCGCTGGACGTCCCGCAGAGTCCGCATCTGCTGCCGGATCGCCGGATCACGCACCGACGGCACGTAACGGATGGACGGGCTCATCTTTACGGCATGCAAGCAGATGTTCATCACCCGCGCATGCTCCTCCTCTTCCGCCTGCAGCGTCTTGAACAGCTGGCAGGCCGGAACGATGTCCTCGAAGCGCTCAGCCATATGCTCGTAGATCCGTGCCACCCGCAGCTCGAACAGCGCCGAGAGCCGGTATGCATCGCCGACCGCACCGAACATGGGCAGATAGCGCCTCGACAGCTTGTCGGCCGCCCGTGCCAGCAGTGTCTTGCGCGGCCGCAGGAGCGTGCCCAGAAGGACGTCCACTCCAAACAGCCGACTCACCTCGACCGGATGCGCCAAGCAATACCTTGTGCCAACTAACGAGACCATAGATCACCTCCTTGCGCATGCTCCCAGTCGCGAGGATTCCAGCGCGGGGGACCATGGCGGCCTTGCACTCTTATGAGCATTTGATTGCACGTTTTGCAGAACGTTTCCTTGACCTGGCTCACCAATCCGGGCCGAGGCCTATACTGGCGAATACGGCGAAGGGTCTGCCTGCCGGCCTGCTCTATACTGAGCAAGGCTGTTTCACCTCCGACCCCGTAAGGCCCGCGCCGCCCGAGACCCATGCGCACAATGACTATCCCCGCCGAGTATTCCACCAGGACCTTGACCCGCCGGCTGCCGGAGGAGGCCTTCGCCTGGGTCGACCGGCACGCGCGTGCCCTGCCCACGGAGTCCATATCTTCCAACCGTGCCGCTGGAAGAGTTCTCGCCGAAGCGGTAGAGGCACCTGCCGACATACCCGGGCAGCCCCTGGCGGCCACCGACGGCTATGCCGTGCGCGCGGAGGACACGCAGGGCGCCGGTGACTACAGCCCACTGCCGCTGCGCCTCGCGGCCGGCGGCGCACCCGTGGCCGCCGGAGAGGCAGTGGCGGTGAGTGATGGGGATCCGCTCCCCGCGGGGGCCGACGCGGTCTTGCCCCTCGAGCATGGGGAGATCCTGGGCGCCGCCTTGGAGATCAGCAGCGGCGTCGCTCGTGGCCAGGGAGTGGTCCGGCCCGGGGACGAGGCATACGCAGGCGCGCTGCTGCTGCCCGCCGGGCACCACCTGCGCCCCCAGGATCTGGCACACCTGGCTATGGCCGGCGTGGCGACCATAAAAGTACACCGGCAGCCGTCGGTCCGGGTGGTCCTGGCGGGCCGCTTCGGGCACGACACCGATGGGGCCATGCTCGGCGCCCTGGTGGCACGAGACGGCGGCGTCCTCGACCGCATCGAGACCGCGGCCGATCCGACCGCGCTGGCGGCATCCCTGACACCGGGCGGATCGGAGGTGATCCTGCTGGTGGGGGGCACCGGCCTGGGCCGGGACGATCACGCCGCCGCTGCCCTGGCGAGAGCCGGAGAATTGGCGTTCCATGGCCTGGCTCTGTACCCGGGGGACTCCGCCGGTCTGGGACGCGTGGGAGAAACCCTGGTGGTATTGCTCCCCGGCAGCCCCCTGCCCTGTCTGTGCGCGTACGACTTGGTTGCCGCCCGCGCCCTGCGCCGCCTGGGGCGGCTTCCCGGGCCCTGGCCATACCCCGCACGCAGCGCCGTCCTTACCCGTAAGATCGCTTCGGATCTGGGCCGGCTGGAGCTATGCCGGGTCCGCCTGGTGGAGGGAGGCGTCGAGCCTGTGGCGGTGGCCGAAGGCCGGCTCCTGGCTACGGCAGTGCGCGCAGACGGCTTCGTGGTGGTCCCGGT
Organism: uncultured Ectothiorhodospiraceae bacterium; assembly: GCA_964461215.1. Taxonomy (GTDB): domain Bacteria; phylum Pseudomonadota; class Gammaproteobacteria; order JAABTG01; family JAABTG01; genus CAYWTP01. The sequence goes on from CAYWTP010000005.1 coordinate 27,335, forward strand.
ACACAGCGAAGGCTATGCTGCCGGCACCACGGCGACGGTCTATCTGTATGATCCCGTCGATCAACGAGGAGCCCCGAATGGGTGATGCAAGAAAGCTGGTCGAGCGGCGCGAGGCGGCGGTACAGCGCCAGTTCCTGGAGGTGGTCACGGCCCAGGAGGCAGCCCGGCGTTTCCGGGATGCCCTGCGTCCGGCACCCCTAGGCGTGGAGCGGGTACCGCTGGCCCAGGCCCTGAACCGGGTGGTCGCCGAGACGATTGCTGCAGCAGTCGACGTCCCGGGCTTCGACCGCGCCAACGTGGATGGCTTCGCAGTACGCGCCGAGGACACCACGGGGGCCAGCGAGAGCGCCCGGTGCGTGCTGGACCTCACTGATGAGGTGCTCACCCCCGGGGTACAGCCCGGCACTACCGTCACGCAGGGCCGCGCAACCGTGATCGCCACCGGCGGCATGGTTCCCAGAGGCGCCGATGCCGTGGTACTGGTGGAAGATACCGAGCTGCTGGAGATCGACGGAGCCCAGCGGGTACAGATCCGCCGCCCGGCGGCGGCGGGGGCCTTCATCACCTTTGCCGGCACCGACGTGGGCCGGGGAGAAACGGTGCTGCGCACCGGGCAGGTCCTGACTTCCCGCGAGATCGGCGTGCTGGCTGCGGTGGGGCTGGCGCAAGTCCCCGTCTATCGCCGTCCCCGCGTTGCCGTGTTCTCCACCGGTGACGAGATCGTTGCGCCGGGTCAACCCCTGCCCGCCGGTGGTGTCTACGATTCCAACGGCGCTATCGTCGCCGCGGCCCTCGAAGAGCTCGGCTGTGATCCGGTGCGCCTGGGCATCGCACCGGACCGGCGGGAAGCGCAGGCGGCGCTGCTGGCCCGGGCTCTGGAGTACGATGCGGTGATCCTGTCCGGCGGCACCTCGAAGGGCGCGGGGGATCTGTCCTACGAGGTGGTAAGCACGCTGTCAGATCCGGGCGTGGTGGTGCACGGTGTCGCCGTCAAGCCGGGCAAGCCCCTGTGCCTGGCGGTAACCGGCGGCAAGCCGGTGGTGATCCTGCCCGGGTTCCCGACCTCGGCCATCTTCACCTTCCACCAGTTCGTGGCACCCGCCCTGCGCGCCATGGCGGGACTGCCCGCCGAGACCCGAGAGAGCGTTACGGCACACGTGCCCATGCGCATAAGCTCCGAACGCGGACGCACCGAGTTCCTGATGGTGGGACTGATGCGCGGTGAGCAAGGCTACGCGGCATACCCCATGGGCAAGAGCTCGGGCGCGGTGACCGCCTTCAGCCATGCCGACGGCTTTATCTGCATCGACGCGCCGACCGAGCAGCTCACCCCGGGCAGCGAGGTCGGCGTGCAGCTCCTCTCCCGGCGTCTGGGCGCGGCCGATCTCGTCACCATCGGCTCCCACTGCCTGGGGTTGGACTACCTCCTGGGCCGCCTGCAGCGTGAAGGGCTGTCGACCAAGTCATTGCACGTGGGCAGCCAGGGCGGATTGGCGGCGGCGCGGCGCGGCGAGTGCGATATCGCCGGTATTCATCTGATGGACCCGGAGAGCGGCGAGTACAATCGGCCCTTCCTCTCCCCCGAGATGGCACTGATAGCCGGCTACGGACGTCTGCAAGGTGTGGTATTCCGCACCGGCGACCCGCGCTTTGCCAGCGCCGACAACCCCGCTGCCGCCGTGGCCGCAGCCCTGGCCGACGAGCGCTGCGCGATGGTCAATCGCAATGCCGGCAGCGGCACCCGCATTCTCATCGACGGGCTGCTGGGCGGCGCCCGCCCTGCCGGCTATGCGGTGCAGACCAAATCGCACAACGCCGTCGCCACCGCCGTGGCGCAGGGACGCGCCGACTGGGGCGTGGCCATCGATACGGTGGCGCGCCTGTATGGTCTGGGCTTCATCGCCCTGAAGGAGGAGCGCTACGACTTCGCCGTGCCCGGATCACGCCTCGAACGCACCCCGGTACAGCGCTTCATCGCCCTGCTACAGGAGCCCGAAACCCGCGACGCCCTGCACGCCTTGGGCTTTCGCCACTGACGCAAGCCCCTGCGGCAGGGCGTTGACCGTAGGCGCGGCCGCCGGCAGGTCCGACCGGAACACTGGATTGGCACGTCCCGGGGTACCTCGGCGGTTCCACCTCGTCACATTCAGCCTCCAGCCCAAGACCTCGGTCACCGTCCCGTGGCGCCATCCTGTTTTGCCTGCTATATGTTTCTTTTCCGGCATTGCTGAAATTAATGCATGTAGACGTGGTCAAACGCGGTTATTCGCGACAGGCAGCAAGCGACAGGTGGAGCATGCAGGACTTCGGAGCCTCTTTCGGACTGGCCTTCCAGCTCATCGCGTCGGGCGATGATGCACTCTCCGAGATCGTCGCCCTCTCGCTGCGGGTGAGCCTGACGGCAGTCGCCATCGCCTGCGTGCTGGGACTACCCCTCGGTGCCATGCTGGGAGTCGTGCGTTTTCGCGGGCGCTCCGCAGTCGTGATTCTGCTGAACTCATTGATGGGTCTGCCACCGGTGGTTGTGGGCCTGCTTATCTACCTGGCCTTGTCGCATGCCGGCCCCCTGGGTCCTCTGGGGCTGCTCTATACCCCTACCGCCATGATGATCGCCCAGGCCGTGCTGGTGACGCCGATCCTGGCAGCCCTGACCCGCCAGGTGGTGGAAGATCTGCACCGAGAGTATGACGAGCAGCTGCGTTCCCTGGGCGTGGGGCGCCTGGAGACCGTCTGGACCCTGCTGTGGGATGCGCGCTACAGCCTCCTGACGGTAGCCCTGGCAGGCTTCGGACGGGCCATCGCCGAAGTGGGGGCCGTGATCATCGTCGGCGGCAACATCAATCACGTGACCCGGGTCATGACCACCGCCATCGCGCTGGAGACCTCCAAGGGCGACCTGGCCCTGGCATTGGCGCTGGGGATCATCCTGGTCAGTCTCGCCATCGCCGTAAACGCGGCGGTGATGGTATTGGGCGGGACTTCCGGGAGAATGAGCCATGCATGATGCCACCATCGCCTTCGAAGGGGCTCTGGACCTGGTTGGCGCAACACCGTCGGTCCTACCCTTGGAGACTCGCGGACTGGTGTTCGAGCACCGGGGGCAGCGCTTGATCGACGGCATCGATCTGTACCTGGCTCGTGGCCCGCGCACGGTGCTCATGGGCCCCAACGGCGCCGGCAAGAGCTTGCTGCTCAGGCTCCTGCACGGGCTGCTCCGTCCCACCTCCGGCAGCATATGCTGGGCCGGCGGGTCCGGGGCGGCCCGCCGCCAGGCCATGGTGTTCCAGCGACCCGTCTTGCTGCGCCGCTCCACCGCCGCCAACGTGGCCTACGCCCTGCGGGTGCATAGGGTGAGCGCGGGAGAGCGTAAGTCCCGCCTCGCGGCAGTGCTCAACGCGGCCGGTCTCGGGCATCTGTCACACCGGCCGGCGCGGGTACTGTCGGGCGGAGAGCAGCAGCGGGTGGCTCTGGCCCGAGCCTTGGCAACCCAGCCGGAGGTGCTGTTCCTGGACGAGCCCACGAGCAATCTGGACCCGGCCTCCACCCAGGCCATCGAGGAGCTGATCCTGCAGGCCCACCGGGACGGCACCAAGATCGTGCTGGTCACTCACGACGTGGGACAGGCCCGGCGCATGGCCGACGAGGTGGTGTTCGTCCATCACGGTAAGGTGACCGAGCACACCCCCGCTCCACGTTTCTTCGAGTCACCGTTGTCCGAGCAGGCACGAGCCTACCTGGAGGGGCGGATCCTGTTGTGACCATGACCATATGTCCCACGAGCTGGAGGAGTCACCATGCTGCGTCGCACCCTAATGAAGCTGCTGTTCACGGCCCTGCTGGGGCTCGGACTAACGTACGGGGCTGCCGCGGATACCCCGTTTATCGTGGTCCAATCCACCACTTCCACCCAGAACTCGGGACTGCTCGACTATATCCTGCCTATGTTCAAGGCCAAGACCGGAATCGAGGTCAGGGTAGTCGCGGTCGGCACCGGCCAAGCCCTGAAGAATGCCAAGAACGGCGACGGCGACGTGCTGCTGGTCCACGCCAAGCCTGCCGAGGAGAAGTTCGTGGCCGAGGGCTGGGGCGTGAAGCGCTATGACGTGATGTACAACGATTTCATCATCGTCGGCCCCACAAGCGACCCGGCCGGCGTCGCGGGCATGAAGGACGCCACGGCTGCACTGAGAAAGATCGCCGCAGCCAAGGCACCGTTTGCCTCCCGCGCCGATGACAGCGGCACCGACAAGAAGGAGAAGGCCCTGTGGAAGCTGGCCGGCATCGACCCCAGCAACGCAAGTGGCACCTGGTACCGGGAGACTGGCTCCGGCATGGGCGCCACGCTGAATACCGGCGTCGGCATGGGAGCATACGTGCTCACCGACCGGGCCACCTGGATCAGCTTCAAGAACAAGGGAAACTTCGAGGTCCTGGTGCAAGGAGACCCCAGGCTCTTCAACCAGTACGGCGTGATGCTGGTCAATCCTGCGAGGCACCCCAGCGTCAAAGCCGACCTGGGACGCAAGTTCATCGACTGGCTGCTCAGTCCCGAAGGGCAGGCCGCCATCGCCAGCTACAAGCTGGACGGCCAGCAGCTCTTCTTCCCCAACGCCAAGAGCTGAGGTCGCAGCAGATCGCCGGGGCACTGTTGCGCCCCGGCACTGCAATGAACCCTGGCCGATGGCCCTGCGCAGGCCAGTGAGTGTCTACGCCCGGATGGCGCGGGCCGGGCTCACAAGCGCGGCAGGGTAAGCAGCGGGACAGGCGCCGCGAATCACGGTTCCGGCGCACAGTCCGCTTGCTAGTGCTCCACGCCAATCATGACGTCCGATGCCTTGATCACGGCGTAGACCTCCTTGCCCACCTCAATGCCGAGCTCTTCCACAGAGGTCACGGTGATGGTGGAGGTGACCCGGTTGCCGCCGCCGATGTCCACCTCCACCTGGGCCGCCACGGCACCCTTCTTCACGTGGACCACTTTGCCCTTGAGTCGATTACGAGCGCTGATATTCATGAATCGAGCCTCCTTCTTTGACGGGTTTCAACGATTGCCGGCGGCGGCACCCGCTTACGCATTTGTGATTCGGCCAAAGCTCCGGGGAGCCGGCCTGACCGGCACGAGCCTCCGGGACACGCCGTAGATACATCCATGCAGGCCAGACGGCCGCCCTGCTGTGCCACGCTATCCTGCGTGGCGGGCAGGTCCCGGGCGGTCCATCCGTGGACTGCCCGTTCGGCGGCGCCGCTGTTCACTGGACAGCGGCCTTTACCGCCTCACCCCTGCGGCCGACGGTCCCTCCGCCTCGTGCCGGTCAGGCCTTAACCGAACACCGATGCCCGCTTATGGGCCGTTGTAGTGTACCGTACCGAATCCTCCCAGATCATACCCACCCAGATCGGCCGCCCTATCGCGAAAGGCCTCGCCGTGACAGAAGGCCAGCAGCCTCTGCATCGGCGGCTCGAAGTAAGCGCGCCGCCACACCAGGAGATCGAAGCGTTCCCGGATCACCGGCACGAAGTCAAGGCGCAGCTGGCGCGCCACCGCCAGCAGGCCGAAGCCGGCATCTGCCTTGCCGGCCGCCACGACCAGACCTACGTCGGCCTCGCTGCGAGCCGGGGGATCGAGCACCGAGAGGGCGGACGGCTCTATTCCTTCACGGGCCAACAGCAGCGCCATGAGCACCTGGGTACCGGCCGCTCCCTGGCGAGGGACCACCCGCAGCCCTTTCAAATCGCGGAGCCCGTTCACCATGTGGGGATTGCCGGGTGCAACGATCAGGCCCCGCTCCCGCCATGCCCATTCCAGCAGAACTACAGGGTCCTCACCCAGCAGCCGCAGCACGTGCGCCCGATTCCAGGTGTCTTCCTCCGGCTCGTACAGATGCAGGCTGGCCACACCCGCTTCCCGGCGGTGCATGCGCTCCAGACCGTCCAGACTGCCATCCAGAAACGAGGCAATCCCGCTGCGGGACTCCCGCAGCGCCCAGTCCAGCAGGGGATCATGGCTGCCCACCAGAATGTCGGGACGGGGCGTATTGCGCGTACGCGCCCTCGGCTCTTCACTCTGGGCGCTCAGCCACAGGTCGATCTCGGCTCGGGGAAACAGAAGCCTGCCGGTCAGACGGCGACAAGGGATTTCCCCTGAGGCCGCTAGGTCGTAGACCTTGCGCTCCTTCACCCGCAGCAGCGCGGCCACCTCGCGGGTGGTGAGAAAGTCGGGACACTCGGGCGCAGAAGATGAGCTCATGGGAGGCTGAGCAACGGTTTCGTATCCCTGAAAACTATAACGGATCCCACCGGCGTTCGCGTGCGGGCGTGCGCGCGGTTTCCAGATATCTTACATTGGGCGCTGAACATTCCCGATACCTGATCTTCGCCTGATGCTCTCCCTACACGCGCGCCTTCTGGCTGCCGCAACCCTGGTCCTGGCGGGCTTCCTGGGCCTGACGGGTCTGGCACTGGACCGGGCCTTCAGGCAAGGTGCCCTCGTGGCCGAGCAGGACAGGCTGCAGACCCAGATCTACATGCTCCTGGGAGCGGCGGATCTGGACCGTCACGGTGCCCTGGTCCTTCCCAAAGCACTGCCTGAGCCCAGGCTATCATCCCCCGGCTCCGGACTGTACGCGGCAGTAACGGATGCGGCTAGCACGGTGGTGTGGCGCTCAGCCTCGATGCTGGGACAGAGCTTCCGCCTACCTCCGGCACCGAAGCTGGGTGTACCTTACTTCCAGGAAATCACTGACGCCAGGGGTCAAGCCCTGTTTACGTTGGCGTTCCGAGTAAGTTGGGAGACGCGTCCAGATACGGTACAGGACTACATTTTCGAGGTCGCGGAGTCCGAGGCCGGCTATGAGCGCCAGGTTTTCGGGTTCAGACGCAGCCTGTGGGGCTGGCTCGCCGCCGCGACGCTGATCCTGCTGGCGGTGCAAGGGGTCATCCTACGCTGGGGCCTCGCGCCCCTGCGTCGCGTCGCGGACGAGCTGCTGGAGGTGGAAAACGGACGCCGGGGTGAGCTCAGCGGCCCCTATCCCCGGGAGCTGGCGGGATTGACGCAAAATCTCAACGCGCTAATCCACCACAGCCGCAGCCATCTGCAGCGCTACCGGAACGCCCTGGCCGACCTGGCCCATAGTCTCAAGACGCCGCTGGCAGTGGTGCGGGCGGACCTGGATTCGGGCTCCGACAGGCGGCTGCGCGAAGCCATAAGCGAGCAGCTCGGGAGCATGGAGCGCACCATAGAGTACCAGCTCCAGCGGGCAGCCGCCTCGGGCCGTACCGCGATGACTACGCCGGTGCCGCTGGCGCGTCTGACCCGCCGGGTACTCGACGCCCTCGCCAAGGTCTACGCGGAGCGGCGGCTGCAACTGGAGGCCGACGTGGCCGATTCCCTGATGTTCCATGGCGACGAGAGCGACCTGATGGAGATCCTGGGAAACCTCGCCGACAACGCTTGTAAATGGGCGAAGCGCCGCGTGCAGGTACGGGCCAGCGTGCCCCAGCCCGGAGTCCTGCTGCTGGAAGTACAGGACGACGGTCCGGGGATCCCCGGGGCCGCCGCAAAAGACCTGCTGGAACGGGGAGTCAGGGCCGACGCGCAGACCCCGGGACACGGAATCGGCCTGGCCGTAGTGCGCGAGCTCGTGGAGGAGGCATACCACGGACGCCTGCGGCTCGACACGGCACCCACGGGCGGGCTGGTAGCAAGCGTGGAGATCCCCGGAGGCTGAGTCCGCGCGGCCGGTGGCCCCGGACGTGGCCTGCCGCGATCCATGCGATTAGACTTCGGCCATTCGGCTACATCCTTTGAAAAAGGACGGAATACGGTGAAGACAAAGCGCGTCTGGAGCCCACCCGAAACTCCGGACACCAGCAACATGACCCGATTCCTCTGGGCGGTGGACATGGCCTACGGCCCGGGACTTACCGGCTACGCGGCACTCCACCAGTGGTCGGTAGAGCAGCCGGAAGTCTTCTGGCCGGCTGCGTGGGAGTTCTGCGAGCTGGCGGCCTCGAGGCCGTGGGACCGTGTCATGGTGCCCGAGGCCGGCCCATTCTCAGTCGGCTGGTTCGAAGGCGCCCGGCTGAACTTCGCCCAGAATTTGCTGCGCCACGAGGACGACTCCACCGCCCTGGTCGGAACCACTGCCGGCGGCGTACGACAGGCGATCAGCTACCGTGAGCTGCGTGCGCGGGTGCTGCGTGTGACCGATGCTCTGCGCACGCGCGGCGTTGCCCCCGGAGACCGGATCGCCGCCTACGTCCATGCTCAGCCGGAGGCCGCAGTGAGCATGCTGGCCGTGGCCTCCATCGGCGCCATCTGGGCAGGCTGCCCGGCCCATCTGGACCCTGAAATCGCCATCCGACGCTTCACTCGGATCGAGCCCAAGGTGCTGTTGGTCACGGGATCCGTAGATCCGGGGGTTCAGGACAGCGCCTGGCCGCGAGGGGCGCAAGCCATCCGCGAGGCACTACCCACCGTCACCCTACCCATCGCCGTGACGGCCTCACGGACGGCCCTGGACGGCTTCTTCGCCTATGGCGACCTGGAGGCGGGCACGAGCCCCGCCGAAGCCCGCTTCGAGCAGCTTCCCTTCGATCATCCACTCTACATCACCTATCCGCCGGGAGCTTCGGGACCCAGGCCCCTGATGCACTCGGCGGGCGGAGCCCTGCTGGAAAACCTCAAGCAACTGGTACTGCACGGCAACTTGCACCGTTCGGACAAGCTGCTCTACGACACCTGCTGCGACACGGTCCTGTGGCCCTGGGCGTTGTGTGCCCTGGCTGTGGGCGCGTGCGTGCACCTTCATCACCGCGCCGGCTCAAGCGCACGCAATGGGCTGGATCTTGATCTGCTGGCACGTGAGAGCATCACCGTGTTCGGAACCGGCACCAGGACTCTGTCGCGAGCCGCCGAACGGAATCTCCGGCCGGCGGAACGCCAGGACCTCTCCAGACTACGAGCCATCCTGTGTCACGGCTCCCCCGCCACCCCCGCGCACTTCGATTACGTCCGGACTTTGGGCGCGCAGGTGCAGCTTGCGGCGATTGCGGGCCGGGACGAGACCGTATGCGGCTTCGGCCTGGGCAACTCCGATCTTCCCGTCTACCGCGGAGAGGTTCAGTGCCGCGGCCTGGGGCTGGACGTCCAGGTCGTGGACCATTCCTGCACGCCCGTGCGCAATCGAGGGGGACACTTGGTCTGCCGGCTTCCCTTCCCTTCGATGCCGGTGGGATTCTGGGACGATCTCGATCGCCAGGCCTATCGCACGGCCTTCCTGAGCACGTGTGCAGGCGCGTGGTCCCAGGGTGACCGGGCGCGGATGACGGGCCATGACGGCATCACTCTCCTACCCGGGCTCGCGGCGACCGCAGCTGAGCGCTGAAACGTGCATCAGATCCCGCCACCGACCCGGCCCGCCGGTGCGGCCTGAGGGAACGCTGCGCCCAGTATAGTTGACTAATCAAATCAACCTCTGTAAAAAGATATATCCTAGTAGTGCAGTAGGGCTTTTAAGCCTGTTTTCTGTCAGGTAACCCACCAAACGAGCGAGGGTGAACGCCATGAGACTATCCGCCAAGAGCCGCCACGCCGTGGCCGCCATGATTGACCTGGGGATCAAGTCCGCAAAGAGACCCGTAGCGCTCGTGGACATTCTCGATGACCATGACATCTCCTTGTCCTATCTCGAGCAGATCTTCAGCCGCCTGAAGGACCACGGGCTGGTGGAAGGCATTCGCGGCCCACGCGGCGGTTACCGCCTGCCCCGCGATGCTCGGGAAATCACAGTGGCGCAAATCGTAAACGCCGTGGAAGACGTCAGCTACCGGGGCCGCAAGAGCCGCTTGACCGGCCAGAAGTCCGAGGCTCACGTCCTGTGGGATGACCTGAGCCAGCAGATCATGGGCTTCCTAGGCGCAATGTCCCTGGCAGATCTGCTGCAGAAGGCCAACGTCCCCGCGCTTACCCGCCACGGTGGGCGGCGTTACTACGACGACTACCTGCACCGTCGGCGCGCGGCCTGAATGCGCCCCGCTGGTCCCGCCAGCGTCCGGTACGCAGCGGTACCGGCGGCGCGGATCCCTTTGCCGGTCCTTCCGCTCCCAAGCCTTGCAGCGCTCTGCTAACCTTTCCCCCTTAAGGCGACACTGTCGCCGTATCATT
>CAYWTP010000006.1:0-36930 GCA_964461215.1 uncultured Ectothiorhodospiraceae bacterium
CACCCCGGTAGTCCAACCCTTCGGCCCCAACGTCCGGCAGTACCTCTCCGCGCAGCACCCGGGCGGCCAGAAGAGGACTCCGGGCCACCGGCACACGCAGCGTCACGGCAGCGTCGGGGTGGCGGCGCTGCGCGTTGAGGTACTCCACCTGGCCGGCCTCGGCGCGGAACAGCAGGGTCTCACCACTGCGGCTGGCCACGGGCCAGTCCTGGACGGTGGGCAGCAGATAATCCGCCAGGTCGGCGCGCAGGACGACCACGGGCGTGGAGCCGCTGGTCGAAGACGCCAGGGGCGCAATGAAGTCCATGCGCAGCTCACCGGCCGGACTACGGTAGGGGCCGAGCGTGTGGACCTGCCCGCTGGTCGCCGCCTTTCGCGCCGCGGCGTGCAGCGCCGGCACGATGCCCGCGGCGGCGTGCCCCGATGCCCACAGCAGCTCCCCCTGCTCGTCCAGGAGCAGGACGCTATGGAATCCGTCCTGCTCACGGAACTCGTCCAGACGCGCCTGCAACAGATCCCGGCTACCGGTGTCGCCGAGGTCCCGCCAGCGCCGGTAGCTCTGCGCCCAGACCGGGCTGGCCCGCAGGAAGCCGACCTCGTCCTGACGCGCCTGCAGCCAGTCGGCGACCTGCCGGACCTTGAGGTTAGCAATGGCCTGAAGGCGCACCAACTCCGTGCTGCGATGACGCAGGAAGCTGTGGGCGATGCTCCCGGCAGTGAGCGCCACGATGGCCAGGCAGACCAGTACCAGCGGCAGCACCATGAAACGCGGCCCCGGCTCCGGCAGCGCGTCGCCAGGGCCGGGCAAGCGCCGCAGAAGCCTGTAGAGCAGCGCCGAGGTAACGGCGACGAAGCCCAGGCCCTTGACGGTGCCCACGAGTGCCGCCTGCGCCGTGTCTGGAAGCAGCCACTCCACCGCCCAATCGGAGACCAGGATCCACAGCGAGGCCACCGCGGCGTAGACCAGGACGAGGGACAGGGAGGCGGCAGACCTACGGCCTGGGGTTGCCACTGCGGGCGGTTCGTGACTCATGGGCGGTACGCTCGCAGGACGGCGGGCACCGGCGCTCAGGCGTCGTCGCTGTAGCGCCGGGCGATGGCCACGAAGTCCTCGAAGCCGGCGAGAAATGCGTCCGTCACGTCCGGATCGAAGTGCTTGCCGCGCCCCGCGCTGATGATTCGCCGGGCCTCGGCGAAGGACATGGCCGGCTTGTAGACCCGGCGCGAGATCACAGCGTCGAAGACGTCGGCCAGGGCCATGAGCCGGGCGGAGATGGGAATGGCGTCCCCGGCCAGGCCGTCCGGATAGCCATCACCGTCCCAGCGTTCGTGGTGCCAGTTCGCGATCTCCTTGGCCAGGGCCAGGAAGGCGACGGGCTGCTCCAGGTCCTTTTCGGCCTGCTCGATGGCCAGCGCGCCCATGCGGGCGTGGGTCTTCATGATCTCCCATTCCTGGGGCGTCAGCTTACCGGGCTTGAGCAGCACGGCGTCGGGGATCCCTACCTTACCGACGTCATGCAGGGGGGCGGAGCGGGTCAGCAGCTCGATGTAGCGATCATCGAGCGCCGCCGCAAAACGGGGGTGGTCCCGGAGCCGGGTGGCCAACAGGCGCACGTAGCCCTGAGTACGCAGAATGTGATTGCCGGTTTCGGGGTCCCGGGTCTCGGCCAAGTGCGCCAGTGCCCGGATGCTCACGGCCTGGATCAAGTCGTTCTCAGCCAGACGCCGCGCCACCTCGGCCTCCAGGACGCTGTTCTGGTCCCGCAGCCAGTCGCGAGCCTGCTTGGCTTCGATCTGGGTGCGCACCCGCGCCAGGACCACGGCCGGCTGGAACGGCTTGGTGATGTAGTCGGCCGCTCCCTGCTGCAGGCCCCGCTCCTCGTCCCGGGCATCGCCCAGCGCGGTGAGGAAGATCACGGGGATAGGCCGCGTGACTGGCTCCGCCCGGAGCCGGCTAAGGACATCGTAGCCGTCCATCTCGGGCATCATGACGTCCAGCAGGATCAGATCGGGACGGGGCTCCTGCCCCGCGAAGCGCAGGGCGGCGCGTCCCGAGTTGGCAGCCTTGACACGATAGCCGGATCCCTGCAACAGCTCGCCCAGGACCGTTAAGTTCTCGGGTACGTCGTCAACGATCAGCACCGTTTGACCGGCGGCGGGCGTCGCCGGGATGGACACACCTGCCATTCAAGCTGTCTCCGTCTACGACCAAGCGACGCGGCGCCGGCGGCCGGTCGCCCGGACCTGCTCCTGGCCCGATGTTAGCAGCATAAGTGCCTGGCTGAGAACTCAGCCGCTGACGTTGCCGCGCCAGCCGCCTGGATGGCGCGTGGCCGCGGGATTGCGCCGCCAGCACGGCGACACCGCGACCCCTTGGGAAGGAAACCCTGCGGCGCGCGGGCAGGGCCGGGTTGCGAGAGGCTCACCCCTCCTTGTCGAGGACCTGCTCCACCAGCGTGCTCAGGTCCACGTGGCGTACATCCCTGCCGGTGGCGAGATAGATAACGTAGCCGGCGATGTTCTTGGCATGGCCGCCGATCCGCTCCAGCGCCCGCAGTCCCAGAACCACCTCCACGGCCTGGCCCACGGTGCGCGAGTCCTCCATGATGAAGGTCGCCAACCGCCGCAGGGCGGACTGGAACTCAGCTTCCAGCTTGGCGTCCTCGCGGATCACCTCCACCGCCTTCTTGACGTCAAGCTCCTCGAAGGCCTGCATGGCGCTGTTGAGCATGGCAATCCCGAAGTCCGCCAGCAGGTGGATGTCCTTGAGCAGCTTCTGGCCGGGGGCGCGGGTGCCATTGTCGTACAAGGCCTCCACCAGCCGGGCGATCCTGCGTGTCTGATCCCCGATCCTCTCCAGATCCGTGACCGTCTTGGCCACGGTGATCAACACCCGCAGGTCGCCGGCCACGGGCTGGCGCCGTGCGAGCACCTTGATCAGCTCATCATCAATACGAATGTCGAGATCGTTGATCAGCTTATCGCGGTCCACGACCGCCTGGGCGGCAGCCGAATCTTCGTCGTCCAGGGCGCGCAGCGCCCGGTGCATCTGGTCGATGACCAGATCGCCCATCTGCATCACCATCTGATGCAGATGGTCGATCTCACCGTCGAAGCGCTTGACAATGTGGCCTTTGATGGGTGCGTTCATAGAGACTCTCTGTTGCGCCGCATACCAGGAAATACCCTAGCCTAGACCGTGCGCTGGGGCACCGGCGCCGCCTGCTGCATGGGGTGGGTCACGATAGCGATACCGTGCTGCTCGCGCAACTCGTCTATCGGCTCCTCCACCTTGGCCGTGGTCAATGTTATAAAATCGTGTCAGCCGATGTCCGGCCGGCCCATCGGCGCCAAGCCAAGAGCCCCGTCGCAGACCCGATTGCGCCCATGCGCGGCCGGCGGTGCCTGTCGTCTCCCGCTCGGGTCTTGCTCCGGCCGGTGAGCTTACGTGATCTTTGTTACGGGACCTTGACAGGCCGCCCCCGCTGGGCCCCGGGGACTTGCCGGAAGCGCCGCCGCGCCGGTATGGCACGCCGGTGTCCGGTCTGCGGCTGCAGCCCCGGCCGGCCGGCCGAACACCGTGGCGTCAGCCCGGGGGTCGTCAGCGCTGTCAAAGCGGATTAAGATTGGCGCCCATCACAAAGCGAACAGGCGGAGCGCGCAATGACCTACGTGGTGATCGACAACTGCATCCGGTGCAAGTACACAGACTGCGTCGAGGTCTGCCCCGTGGACTGCTTCCACGAAGGGCCGAACTTCCTGGTCATCGACCCCGATGAGTGCATCGACTGCACCCTGTGCGAGCCCGAGTGTCCCGCGGAGGCCATCGTGGCGGAGGACGATCTGCCCGCGGGACAGGAGCAGTTCCTGGAGCTCAATGCCGAGCTGGCCAAGATTTGGCCGGTCATCACCGAGAAAAAGGATTCCCTGTCCGACGCGGCGGAGTGGGACGGGGTCCAGGACAAGCTCAAGTACCTGGAGCGCTGAGCCGGCGCAGCCGCGCCCAGCTCAGGCGCGGTAGGCGGCAACCTCCGGGACACGCCGCAGATACCCACGGCGCTGCGGGGCTCAGGCGTCCCCCAGAATCACCTTCTCGAACTGCTCGCGGCTGGTGTGCCGCACGTCCTTGCCCTTGACCAGGTAGACCACGTACTCGCAGATGTTCTTGGCGTGATCGCCGATGCGCTCCAGGGCCCGCGCCGACCAGCACACGTTGAGGATGCTGCCGATGAGGCGAGGGTCCTCCATCATGTAAGTGCTGAGCTGGCGCATGGTGCTCTCGTACTCCTTGTCCACGTCGGCGTCCAGCTCCGCGGTGCGCACGGCCGCCGCCACGTCCATGCGGGCGAAGGCGTTGAGCGCTTCGTGCACCATCAGCAACACGTGCCGGCCGAGATGCTCGACGGCCGACAGATGCCGTGGCGGGATCGGGTCCAGGTGGGCCATTCTGGCCGCCATCTGGGCGATGCCCCCGGCTTCATCGCCGATGCGTTCCAGATCCGTGATGGTCTTGACCACCGCCATCAACAGGCGCAGATCGGTGGCGGCCGGCTGGCGCCGGGCCAGAATGAAGGTGCATTCCTCATCGATGCCCACCTCCATGGCGTTGACCTGAAAATCCTTGACGACCACCGACTCGCCCAGCTCCGCGTCGCCGTCACGCAAAGCCTTCAGGGCATTGGCCACCTGCTGCTCCACCAAGCCGCCCATGCTCAGCACCCGGTTGCGAATATCGTCAAGCTGCTTGTCGAACTGCTTGGAAATGTGGTGGCTCAGATCCACCCCGCTCATCGTGGCTTCTCCTGTACTCAGCCATAGCGGCCGGAGATGTAATCCTCGGTCTGCCTTTCGGCAGGCCTGGTGAAAGTGGTGTTGATGCCGGCATACTCGATCAGCCGCCCCATGTAGAGGAAAGCCGTATAGTCCGACACCCGCGCCGCCTGCTGCATGTTATGGGTGACGATTATGATGGTTAAGCGTGCTTTTAGTTCGTCGATGAGCTCCTCAATCTTTAGTGTGGAGATCGGATCCAGCGCCGAGGCCGGCTCGTCCAGCGAGGACGATGGCGCCAATCACGCTCACGCCGCCGACGCCGACGGCGCGCCGCACCAGCCGGTCGATGACCGGGCGCCAGCTTCGGCGGCGCCGGGCGGCAGAGGCGGCGAGCAGGCTCGCAAGGGCCGCGTTCGGCTCCGGTGGTGAGTACATCCGTTTAGTCCAACAGCGGCCGGTAGCGGCCCACGGCCCTGGCAGGAAGAGGGATGTAGCCGTCCTTGATCACGATCTCCTGCCCCATCCTGGACAGGACAGAGCTGGACGCTGCGCCCGGCCCAGGCGCCGGTAAGACCCAAGTCCCCCCACGTACTCGCCTCCCGGCCACCGCAGCGCAGGGTGGAGGAAAAGATGGAATCCACTTGCTCAATGCTCAGTCCGATTGCTATGCGATGCGCCCAACAGGCTGAAACACAGGTCAAGAGAATTCGGCCGCGGAACCCACGGAAGACGGGCCGGTGCGCGCAACTATGACGAGCCTCAAGAACTTGGGCTCAGCGGTCGCAAAACAGGTCAGTGTTCCAGAACTCGCAACTCTGACCCAACTCGTGTCCGCCATGACCTCACCGCAAGGCCACAGGCCGTAACGTGCTGATCGTTGTCGGCTATCTGGTCGTCTTGGGCGCCGTCTTCGGCGGCTACGCCTTGGCTGGCGGACATCTGGCGGCGATGCTCCAGCCGCTGGAGCTGCTGATCATCGGTGGCGCGGCCTTCGGTGCGTTCTTCGTGAGCAACGAGAACAAGGTGGTCAGGGCGACCCTCAAAGCCGTTCCGAGCGCCTTCAAGGGCTCCAAGTTCACCAAGAAGCTTTACCTGGAGCTGCTGAGCCTGCTCTACGACATCTTGTACAAGGCCCGCCGCGAAGGCCTGGTCAAGATCGAGGCCGACATCGAAGACCCCACGGCCAGCGAGCTGTTCCAACGCTATCCAAACATCCTTGCCGACCATCATGTCACGGAGTTCATGGTCGACTACCTGCGCATGATGATCGGCGGCAATCTCAACGCCCTGGAGATGGAGAACCTGATGGAGGTGGAGATCGAGACCCACCATCACGAGGCCGCGATCCCTGCACAGGCCATCTCCAAGGTCGGCGACGCCCTGCCCGCGTTCGGCATCGTGGCCGCCGTGATGGGGGTAGTCCACACCATGGAGTCCCTGGGCCTGCCACCCGAGCAGCTCGGTGTTCTCATCGCTCATGCTCTGGTGGGTACGTTCCTGGGCATCCTGCTCTCGTACGGGTTCATCGGGCCACTGGCACCACGCCTGGAGCAGAAGGCCGCCGAGTCCACCAAGATGCTCCAGTGCATCAAGGTGACGCTGCTGGCCAACCTGAACGGCTACAACCCGCAAGTCGCGGTGGAGTTCGGCCGCAAGACCCTGTTCTCCACCGAACGTCCGTCATTCCAGGAGCTTGAAGACACCGTCAAGGAAAGCAAGGGGAAATAGCGAGGGCTACGATGAGCGACCCTACCCTTCGTCCTATCGTCGTCAAGCGCATCAAGAAGGCCGCCCATGAGCATCACGGCGGGGCCTGGAAGATTGCGTACGCCGACTTCGTCACCGCCATGATGGCCTTCTTCCTGCTGATGTGGCTGCTGGGCTCGGCCACGAAGGCGCAGCAGCGCGGCATCGCCGAATATTTCCAGACACCCCTGAAGGTGGCGCTGTTCGGCGGTGAGGGCTCGGGTGATGCCTCCAGCCTGATCAAGGGTGGGGGGGAGGATCTCACCAAGAGCGTCGGTCAGGACAACCGGCCCAATACCGCGAAGCCCGATGAGCAGCCGGCCCGGGGCATGTCCCCCGGACGGGAGGCGGCACCCCAGCCCGAGCGGCAGATCGAGACGGCCGAGGCCGCGTTCGAACGCCGGGAAACGGAGCAGCTCGATCAGCTCAAGAAGGCGGTGACCGACGCCATCGACACCGACCCTCTGCTCGCGCAGCACAGCCATCAGATCTTGCTGGATATCGTCGGGGAAGGCCTGCGAGTACAGATCGTGGATGAGCAGAACCGGCCCATGTTCGCCTCGGGCAGTGCCCGCCTGGAGCCCTATACCGCGGCGATTCTCCACCAGCTGGGACGCCTGCTGAACCAGGTACCGAACAAGATCAGCCTCGCCGGACACACGGATGCGCGCCCCTATGCAGGCGGTGAGCGCGGCTACAGCAATTGGGAGCTGTCTGCCGACCGGGCCAATGCCTCCCGCCGCGAACTGCTGGCAGGCGGGATGGATGAAGACAAGATAATGCGGGTGGTGGGCCTGGGCTCCGCGGTTCCGCTCATAGCCTCCGATCCGCTGGATCCGGCCAATCGCCGCATCAGCATCGTAGTCATGAAGCGCAAAGCCGCACGGGCCCTGCTCAACGACGAAGCGCCGCCGCCCGTCCCGGCGGTCGAAGCATCCGGCGCGCCGGCCACGAGCCCGCCCGCAGGCTCCGCGGTCCACGGCGTCTCGCCCCCGCCACCGGACGTTACACCCCCCATCGTGCCCACACCGAACGCCGGACCGCAGCCTCCCACCGCGGCCACTGCATCGGCGAGCAAAGGCTGACCTGCCCCGGCGGTCGTTCATGGACGCGCAAGCCAGCCCTGCAGGCGTGAGGCTTTGATTGTGGAAACGACACCGCAGACATGGATCGCACGTCTGCGCAGCGCAGAGCCGCCCGTACTGGCAAGCAGCACGCAAGCGCTGCACGTACTGGCCGCAGAGCTGGAAAGCCTGCGTTTGGACACGCTGGCAACGACGATCCTGAACGATCCCTATCTAACCCTGCGAACCCTGCTGGCGGCCAACCGCCGGGAGGCCGGCCAGGCCAGCCGCGAGACCACGACCGTACGCCATGCCCTGATGGTCCTTGGGGTGGGGCCGTTCCTTCGTCAATTCGAGGCATTGCCCACGATCGAAAGCGTTCTGGGCGTCACGTCCGTGCCCTACCAGCGGGTCCAGGCACTGGTGCATCGCGCCCGCCATGTCGCCGAGCAGGCACGGGACTTCGCCAGCCTGCGCCACGATCGCGATCCGGAGGAGGCGGCGGCCGCCGCCCTGCTCCTGGATCTGCCTGAGCTGCTGATTTGCATCCATGCACCCGACGCCTGCATCCAGCTTGAGGAGCATCGCCACCGTGCACCCCCTGCCGAGGCGGAGCTAGCGGCGTTGGGCGTCACCTTAGGCGAGCTTCAGCAGCCTCTGGCCGAGGCGCTCGGTGTGCCCGAGCTGCTGCGGGCACTCATGGACACCACTCAGACCGAGCGGCCGCGGGTCTTCGGGGTGCATCTGGCGGCGCGCGTCGCCAGTCACTTCGAGCATGGCGGCCCCGCCGACGAGCTGGATGCCGACCTCCAGACCGCCGCCGAGTGGCTGCACCTGGCCCGGGACGAGTTGGTCGACACCGTACATTCCAATGCGCACAAGGCGACCCAATCCGCCCCACGGCCCCAGGTGCACGCACCGGCGCCGCTGCACAGCGAACGTATCGAGGCGGCAGCCCGGGAGATCGGCAGCCACCTGGACCGGACGCTCAATCTGCACGAGATGATGATGCTTGTCCTGAACGGCATCCACGAGGGCGTGGGGCTGCAACGGGTGCTGTTCGCGCTGCTCTCACCGGACCGCTCGCGGCTGCGTGCCCGACTGTGGGTGGGTGTAGAGCCGGATTCCCCGCTGGCCGGATGTGAGATTGCCGTGGAGCCGCCGAATCTGTTTACCCAGTTGTTGCGGCGGCCGGCCAACCTGTGGCGGCGGACCGGCGAGCAACCGGCCATCGACACGCAACTTGGACCAAACCTGTGCCACCTGCTGGGCGAGCAGCCGTTCTTCGCCACGTCCTTGTTCGTGCAGGGCAAGGCGATTGGCATTATTTACGCCGATCAGAACGGCCAGGCGGAGGGACTGGACGCGGACCGTTATGCCCAGTTCAAGCGCCTGGGACGCGAGGCGGAGGTTGGCCTGGCGAATCTGGCCGGCCCGCCGCGGTAGACCACAGGCCTGGGGCGTGGGGCGTGGAGCCATAGCCTGCCTCGCCGCCCACCACCCCCTGACAACTGATAGCCGATAACTTACGAAATTCCCCGAAACTCGATGATATCGGCCCCGCCCTGCTCCCCGACCGGACCATCGACAGGGCGCTCCCGGACCACGACCCGCTCGGGGGGGAAGTCGCAGACAAAGGTGCTACCCTGGCCCAGGCGGCTTTGCACGCGCAGCTCGCCATCGTGCCGGTTCAGGCCGTGCTTGACGATAGCCAGTCCCAGCCCGGTGCCACCCCGCTCCCGGGAGCGGCCCACATCCACCCGATAGAACCGCTCTGTCAGCCGGGAAATGTGATGCTGGGCAATCCCCACACCCGTATCCTTGACCTCGAAGTGCGCGCCGGCCTCATCCAGGTACCAGCGTACCGCGATGGACTCACCTTCGGGCGTGTACTGAACCGCGTTGTGGACCAGGTTCGAGAACACGCTGCGGATCTGCTCGGCGTCTCCCTTGAGCCAAACGCGCGCGTCGACCTCGAAGATGATGGCGTGGCGCCCCGCGCTGCGCAGCCGGGCATCCTCCTCCACTGCCGCAATCATCGCCGGCACCGCCACCACCTCCTCCAGGGGTGCAGGCTCCTCGGCAGTCTCCAGTCGGGACAGCAGCAGCAGATCGTCCACCAGGCGCCGCATGCGCCAAGCCTGATCCTGCATGGACTGCAATGACCGGCCCCAGGCCGGCGGATACTCCTCCACGCCGTCGAGCATCGTCTCCAGGTAGCCGCTGATGACCGTCAGCGGCGTGCGCAGCTCATGAGAGACGTTGGCCACGAAGTCGCGGCGCATGGCCTCCAGCCGGTGCACGCGGGTGACATCGCGCACCAGCAGCAGGTGCTGGCTCTTGCCATAGCGGATGAGCCGCAGAGACAGGCGAATCTCAGGATCCTTGGGGGCCGGCAGCTCCAAGGGCTCGTCGTCTCCGGACTCGGCGAGGAACTCCAGAAAGGCTGGCTGGCGCAGGAAATTGCCGATGCGCTGGCCAACGTCCTGGGGCGAGCGTAGTCCCAGCAGCTTGGCTGCCGCACCGTTGAGCCACTCGATGCGGCCGTCGGCGTCGAGCACCACGGTACCGTCGGGCATGGCTGCCGTCGATTGCTGAAAGCGCTTCAGATAGCTCGCCAGCTTGCGCTTGCGTTTGCGGTTACGCTGCTGCAAGCGGTAGAAGTGATGGTAGACCTCGCCCCACAAGCCCCACGCCGCCGGTGGGTCCCGGCGCTTGCCCACCCGTAGCCAGTGCTCAAGCCGGTAGAGGTGATAGAGCTGCCAGCCGAGGTAGGCCAGAACGGCCAGCAGCATCGCCGCCAGATACCGCCCGCTATACAAGCCCCCCAGGAATCCGGCGAAGGCCACGCCGGCCAAGCGTCCAAGCTCACCATACCAGGGATTGCCCAGCACGCCCTCAGACCGAGAACCGGTAGCCGGTTCCCCGTACCGTTTGGATCAGCGCGTCGTAGCTGAAAGGCATCAGCGCCTTGCGCAATCGCCGTATGTGCACATCCACGGTACGCTCCTCGATGTAGACGTTGCCGCCCCAGACCCGGTCCAGAAGCTGACCGCGGCTGTATACCCGCTCCGGGTGCGTCATGAAGAAGCGCAGCAGGCGGAACTCGGTAGGCCCCAGGTGAACCTCGGCGCCGTTGACGGTCACCCGGTGGCTTGCGCCGTCCAGCACCAGAGCCCCGACCTCGACCCGCTCGTCCTCACCCTCCGGAGAGCTGCGCCGCAACACGGCCTTGATCCGCGCCACCAGCTCCCGCGGCGAGAACGGCTTGGTGATGTAGTCGTCGGCACCGACCTCGAAGCCCTTGACCTTGTCCTCCTCCTCGCCACGCGCCGTGAGCACGATGATCGGCACACCACGAGTCAGATCGCCCTTCTTCAGACGCCGTGCCAGCTCGATGCCACTGATACCGGGCAGCATCCAGTCGAGCAGGATCAGGTCCGGCACCTGGTTCGCAATCATGATCTCCGCGTCCCGCGCGTCGGCGGCTTCCCGCAGGTCGAAGCCCGCCTTGCCGATGGCGAAGCCCACCATCTCACGAATCGGAGCCTCATCCTCGATGATGAGAATGTCTTTGCCCATGAAGGAATTGTTAGAATGCAGCATTCAGCCCGATTTAACGACAGCAATGTTACAGTCGGATTACAGGCAATCAATAATCTCGTGCGCGAAAAGCAGCCCAGCTTCGACATCCCCGAGCGGCTCGCTACCGGGAGCCTCGTCGCCACCCTGAGCGGGCACGCGCCCCTGAGGGTGGACCCGGTGCGCAGCGTGCGTCTGCGTTTTCTGGACACGTTCGACTGGCGCTTGTTCGAGAGAGGCTTTGCCCTGGAGTCCGAGGAGAACGGCGATCTGCGGCTGCGCTGGTGGACCTGGGACGGCGAGACCTTGCTGGGCTTCCAGCCCTGCGCCCAGCGTCCCCGCTTCGCCCGGGATATGTCGCCGGGTCGCGTGCGCGACGCCCTCGCTCCGGTCCTGGAGATGCGGGCACTGCTCCCCGTCGCCCGCCTGCGGGCACGCCAGCGCCCGTTGCGGATCGTGAACGAGGAGGAAAAAACGGTTCTGCGCCTGATACTGACGGAGTACCGGGTGCTGGCAGGGCACGGCAAGCGCGCCAAGCTCCGTTTCCGCCGCCTGCGCCTGCGGCCGGTGCGCGGCTACAACAGCGTGTTCAAGCAGATGCACGCGCTGCTGAGCGAAACCCTGAGCCTGCCCGCGGCGGACCACAGCGTGCTCTCCCGGGCCCTGGCCGCCATCGGACGCAGCCCCGGGGATTATTCCAGCAAGCTCGCGCTGACGCTGGATCCCCAAGTACGTGCCGATACCGCCGCCAGGGCCATCCTGCGCAATCTGGCCGACACCGTGCAGGCCAACGAGGATGGGGTGCGCCGGGATCTGGACTCGGAATTCCTCCACGACCTCCGGGTGGCGGTGCGCCGCACCCGCTCGGCCCTGGCCCAGGTCAAGGGAGTCCTACCGCAGAAGACGGTGGACCGGTTCCGGTCCGAGTTCGGCTGGCTGGGCGCCAGCACCAACCACGCCCGTGACATGGATGTGTACCTGCTGGCCTTCGACGAATACAAGGCCTCCCTGCCCGCCGCCATGCAGGCGCATCTGGCGCCGCTGCACGCGTTCCTCGCCAGTCATCGGCTGGCGGAGTACCGAAAGCTCGCCCGCCTGCTGACCTCTGCACGCTACCTCCGCCTGATGCGTACCTGGCGGGCATTCCTGGACCGCGAGCCCCCCGGGCACCCCAAGGCTCCCAATGCCTTGCGCCCGGTCCTGGAGGTCGCCGGCAAGCGGATCTGGAAGACGTTCCGGCGGGCCATGAGGCAGGGGCGCGCCATCGGACCCGATTCACCCGCCATGGCTCTGCACGAGCTGCGGATCACCTGCAAGAAGCTGCGTTACCTGATGGAGTTCTTCCGCAGCCTGTACCCGGAACAGCGCATCGGCGCGCTCATCAAGGTCCTCAAGGGGTTTCAGGACAATCTGGGCGAGCACCAGGACCTCAGTGTTCAACAGGAATCGCTGCGCGGATTCGCGGCCGGCATGGCGGAAGAAGGCGCTCTGGCGCCCGAGACCGCCAAGGCCATGGAGCTGCTGGTGGAACATCTGCGCGGTCGCCAGGCGGCGGTACGGCAGGAGTTCAGCGGGCGCTTTGCGTCCTTCTCGGCGCCGGAGGTCAAGGCCGAGTTCAAGGACCTGTTCAAGCCATCCGGAGAGCCGGAGCCGGCGTCCCCGTGAAGACGCTGGCCACTTACAACATCAAGGGCGGCGTCGGTAAGACCGCAACCGCGGTCAACCTGGCCTTCCTGGCCGCCGCGGAAGGCGCCCGCACCCTGGTCTGGGACCTGGATCCACAGGGAGCGGCGAGCTTTTACTTTCGCATCGCCCCCAAGGTCAAAGGCGGCAGCAAGGACCTGCTCAAGGGCAAGCGGATCCTGGAGGACGTGGTCAAAGGCACCGACTTCGAGGGGCTGGACCTGATTCCGGCGGACTTCTCCTATCGCAACCTGGATCTGGCTCTGGCCGATGCCAAGAAGCCCGTGAAGCAGCTCCTGAAGCTGCTGCGGCCCATCGAGGGCGAGTATGATTTCCTGTTCCTGGACTGCCCACCCAGCATCTCCCTGGTGTCCGAAAACGTGTTCTACGCGGCGGATGCGCTACTGGTACCGATGATTCCCACCACCCTTTCCCTGCGCACATACGCCCAGCTCCATCAGCATCTGGAGAAGAACGGTATCACCGGCGTTGCGTTCCTCGCCTTCTTCTCCATGGTGGACCGGCGCAAACGCCTGCACCGGGAGACCGTGGAAGCGCTGCTTCAGAGCGATCCGGCGGTGCTCAGGACCGAGATCCCCTACGCCAGCCAGGTGGAGCTGATGGGCATGCACCGCGCGCCTCTACCGAGCTATGCTCCCAACAGCCCGGCCGCGCAGTGCTACCGCAACCTGTGGCAGGAGATCACGCAGCGCCTGTAGTGGCACGGTTGGCGCAGGAGCGAGCTTGCTCGCGAACAGAGTCCCGCTATGCCCCCTTCGCCAGCAAGCTGGCTCCTACGCGGGACACCTTGGATGCAGGAGAGCGCGCGACCTGTGGCGGGAATCAGACCTTGCGCCGGCCCACGATGACCGCTTCCCGGTCGTCCAGGAACAGGTGGACGGACGCCTCCATGCCGGCGTTCTCGAACTCGGCGGCGACCTCTTCGGGACGCAGAAAGTGGTTGCCCTGTATGTGCTCGGAGAGGTTCTGAAAAGCCATGCCCCGATGCCCGGGCCGGCGCAGGATCGACCTGTCCACCGGCCAGTTGGGCTCCCAGATCACCGCCACCCCACCGGGCCGCAGATGCTCGCGTAGGATGCGGAAAACGTTCTGCTTCTGGTCCCAGACATGGTGCAGAGCCCTGTTCATGGCAATCAGGTCCGCCGGCTCATCCACCGCGAAGTGATGCAGATCGCCGTGCTCGAAGCGCAGTCGGTCATCCAGATTCGCTGCAGCGGCCAGCCCCGAAGCCTGGCGGATGTTCTCCTCGAACGCGTCCAGGCCGATGCCCCGCAGGTGCGGGAAGCGTCCTGCCAGTCGCCGCAGGTACCAGCCGTTGCCGCAGCCCAGATCCACCGCCAGGCCACCGCGTCGGTCAACCTCGGCGAAGGCGGGTACCCCCGGCAGGACATGCTGCTCCAGCACGCCGGAGAACTGGTGCTCCAGCATGGGGCCGAACCACGGCAGCAGCGTCTCGCGCTCGGCCAGCACCCGCTCGCCGGGGCGCTCCCCCGTTGCGGTCAGACCCGCGGCCCGCTCGGCCATGTGGGCTCCCAGCACCGCCTGCACCGCCAGCGGCATCAGGGTGCCCGGCGCCTCGGGGCGGAAATCATCGCCCAGGCTGCTCAGGGCAAACACCCCCGGCTCAGCCTCCTCCAGCAGCTCGAAGGCGTAGGCGGCATCACACCAGCGGGTCACGTACCCCGGATCCTTGCCTGCCACCCGGGCCAGCTCCGCGGGACCGGCCCGTTCCAGGGAAGCCAGGGTGCTGAAGAGTCCGTTGACCACCCCCACGTAGGCCACGGCTAGCTGCTGCAACCCCTGCAGGTGGCCCATCAGCCGCTCGCGCTGTGTCTGCACCGTCACGCCCGTCTCCATCGCTGTCACCGTCACGACGCCGACGTTACCCGGAACCGCGCTCATACGCCAGGGTCGACCGCGGGATAAGGAGACAGGATCCGGGGCATCCCCAGCAAGCTAGTAGACACTCATCGCGCAGAGGCGCAGGGACGCGGAGAAGAATGATCAAAGGGCTGCCGGTCTTAAAGATTTGGTTAGATCCGTCGCCACAGACTACGCATGCGCGTAATCGACGCCATCGGGCGACGGGCACGTGCGACGAACCTCTTGTCAACTCAAGCGCTCGACCAAGGCGTGTGTCTTGCTCTGCAAGGGAGCGAGCATGAATATCCAGACCAAGGTGCAGCGTCCGGACGGTCCGCATTGGCCGCAAAGTCCTCGAGGCCGTCCGCGCAAACGCCCGCGCCGCGATGCTCGCGCACAACCATGGCCTAGCCGCCTTCACCTCCGAGCCGCGGGCCATGGCGCCGGCAGTGGCGATCATCGCCGGTCAATCGGACAACCACCGTGGGATCCGGTGCGAGGCAACAGGAGGACGAGATGGCTCGAACAAGCAGAAAGACCCCGCTGCGCCTCGAAGGCGAGCTGACCATCTACAGCGCTGCCGAGACCAAGCTTCGCCTGATGGAAGCTCTGGGGCGGTCGGCAAGCCTGGACGTGGACCTGTCCGCCGTTACCGAGGTGGACACCGCCGGCCTGCAGCTGCTCATACTGGCCAAGCAGGAGGCGGCCCGCCTGGGCAAGACGCTGCGCTACCTGAGCCACAGTCCGGCAGTTCTGGAAATCCTCGACTTCTGCAACCTGAGCACCCGGTTCGGCGATCCTGTCGTGCTGATCGCCGACGCCTGAGGAGCGGTACATGAATCTGGACAACGCCCTGCAGACTTTCATCGACGAGAGCCGCGAGCTACTGGCCGCCATGGAGGACGCGCTGCTGACCCTGGAGTCAGCCCCGGGCGATGCGGACGCCATCAACGCCGTGTTCCGTGCCATGCACACCATCAAGGGCTCGGCGGGCCTGTTCGCGTTGGAGCACATGGTCTCCTTCACCCTAGCCATCATCGACGGATTCCTGGTGGGGGTGGGCGAGGGCGCCTACATCATTCCGCTGGACAGCGTTGTGGAATGCATGGAGCTTGATGGCGCCGAGACGGGTGACCAGGACTACCTGAACCTGCGAGGCAAGGTGCTGCCGTTCCTGCGCTTGCGGGAGCTGTTCCGGGTGCCTGACTTGCTCAGCCAGGCAGCGGTGGAGGGCCGTTTGGAGGTGCGGGCCGATGCGGCCAAGCACCGGGGGGACTTCAGGCGCATCGTCGAGGGCGTCAACGCCACCCTGGACGCCGTCATCGGGCCGGTGAACGAGGCCATGCGCGTCCTCTCCTCCATGGAGGGGGGCGACCTGTCGGAAAAGATCCGGACGGAGTACAAAGGCCGGCTGCAGGACTTGCGGGATACGGTGAACAACACCGTGGACAAGCTGGCGCAGACCATGCGGGATGTGCGCGCCACCGCCAACGCCCTGACCGCGGCGGCCGGCCAGGTGAGCATGACCGCCCAGTCCCTCTCACAGGGAGCTACCGAGCAGGCGGCGAGCGTGGAGGAGACCTCCGCCTCCATCGAGCAGATGTCGGCCTCCGTCGCGCAGAACACCGAGAACGCCAAGATGACCGACGCCATGGCCGCGAAGGCCGCTAAGGAAGCCGTCGAGGGCGGCGCTGCGGTGAAGGAGACGGTGACCGCGATGAAGCAGATCGCCGAGAAGATCGGCATCATCGACGACATCGCCTACCAGACCAACCTGCTGGCACTGAACGCCGCCATCGAGGCGGCACGGGCCGGCGAGCACGGCAAGGGCTTTGCGGTGGTGGCTGCGGAGGTGCGCAAGCTCGCCGAGCGCAGCCAAGTGGCCGCCCAGGAGATCGGCGAGGTAGCCGCCTCCAGCGTGGAGCGGGCAGAGAAGGCGGGCGGGCTCCTGGACCAGATCGTGCCGGCCATTGCCAAGACATCGGATCTGGTGCAGGAAATCTCCGCCGCCTCCAACGAGCAGTCAACGGGAGTAAGCCAGATCAACAGCGCCATGGAGCAGCTCAACCAGACGACCCAGCAGAGTGCCTCGGCCTCCGAGGAGCTGGCGGCCACGGCCGAGGAGATGAGCGGCCAGGCCGACGAGCTGCAGGAGCTGATGGGCTTCTTCAAGACCGACGTGGAGCGGGCAGTCGGTCACTCGGCGGTCGCGCACAAGGCGGCGGGCGATATCAAGCCCGTGGCCCGGACACCCGGCAAGAAGCCGGCGAAGGCCGCGCCGACCCTGGATCCCGAGTTCGTGAGCTTCTGAGGAGACCGCCATGGGACAGATCGCACCTGTAGGCGACCGCCCCGCCGGGGTGGTCACGGCCGCCGCGGAGAACGGCTCCAATCAGTACCTCACCTTCACGGTAGGCGGGGAGATGTATGCCATGGGCATCCTCGCCATCAAGGAGATCATTCAGTACGGCGGGGTGTCGGGCGTGCCTATGATGCCGGAGTTCATCCGCGGCGTGATCAACCTGCGCGGCTCGGTGGTGCCGGTGGTGGATCTGGCGGCACGCTTCCACGGCGCGCTGGCGCAGGCGGGCCGGCGCAGCTGCATCGTGATCGTGGAGGCGCGCGCCGACGACGAGGTGCAGGACGTGGGGGTGGTGGTGGACGGGGTCTCGGCGGTGCTCGAGATCGCGGATGCCGACATCGAGCCGGCGCCGGCATTCGGTGCCCGAATCAAGACCGATTTCATCCGTGGCATGGGCAAGGTCAACGGCCGCTTCGTGATCCTGCTGGACGTGGAGCAGGTGCTGGGGACGGACAACCTGGCCCTGGCGGCCCGGGCCGGGGAGATGGCGGGTGCCGACTCGACGCAATAGCGCCGGCGCGGCGGTCGCACGGGTTCGCTAACCCGTGAATCCATCGATGGGAGAGATAACCCTCAGCGACCTGGAGTTCTCCCGCTTCCGCAACTTCATCCACGGCGTTGCCGGCATCAGTCTCAGCCCGGCCAAGAAGGCGCTGGTGGTCGGGAGGTTGGCGAAACGGCTCGAGTTCCATGGTCTGTCGAGCTTCGCCGAATACTACCACCTGCTGTCCCGCCAGGAGGACGAACGGCAGATTGCCGTGGACCTGCTGACCACCAATGAGACCCGGTTCTTTCGCGAGCCACAGCATTTCGACCTGCTGCGCGAGCGCCTGCTGCCCGCCCATCCCCGGGGGCGGATGTTCCGGGTCTGGAGCGCCGCCTGTTCCAGCGGCGAGGAGGTCTACACCCTGGCCATGGTCCTGGCGGAGGTGCTGGGAGACTCGCCCTGGGAGGTGTTCGGCTCGGATATCAGTACGCGGGTGCTGGAGCAGGCCGAATCCGGGCTGTATTCCATGGAGCGCGCCGCTGACCTGTCAATGGACCACCTGAAGCGCTATTGCCTGAAGGGCGTCGGCAGCAAGGCGGGCAGCTTCGTCATGGCGAGGGCGCTGCGCGAGCGGGTGCAGTTCGCTCAGATCAACTTGACCGAATCCCTGCCCGCCACCGGCACCTTTGACGCCATCTTCCTGCGCAACGTAATGATCTACTTCGAATCGCAGACCAAGCGCCAGGTAATAAACCGGCTGCTGGGCCGGCTGCGGCGCGGCGGCTGGCTGTTCGTCGGCCACTCGGAGAGCCTCAACGGACTGGTGGATGGCCTGGAAGGCGTTGCGCCTTCCGTATATCGATATTCGTGATCAGAGCGCGGCCCATGCAAGACATCTATTTGTATCCTTGTGAGGTATGGTTCGGCGGCGGGCAGACCCGCGTGCGCACCGTGCTCGGCTCCTGCGTGGCCGTTACCCTCTGGCACCCGACTCTGGGCATCGGCGGCATGTGTCATTTCATGATGCCGCGCTCTCCCGTGAGTCGCAGCAAGGAACGGGACGGTTGCTATGCCGATAAGGCCATGGCGCTCCTGCGGGCGAAGATACGCACCACGGGCCGTCCGCCCGAGGAGTTCGAGGCCAAGCTGTTCGGTGCCGGCAGTATGTTTTGCAATCCCTGCGGTGCCGCGGAATGCATTCCGCGGCAACTTCAAGACCGCAACATTATTGCTGGACGCAAGTTGGTCATGGACTTCGGCCACCGGGTCGTGGCCGAGCATCTGGGCGGGCATGGCCACCGGCAGCTGGTGTTCGACATGGCCACCGGTCTGGCCTGGCTCAAGCACACGCCGCCTCCGGACTGGGACCGCTGCGGACGTTGTCCGAAAGCGAGAGCCGCATGAGCCGGCCGGTGAAAGTCATGATCGTGGACGATTCGGCGACCGTGCGCCAGGTCCTTTCGGGCCTGCTGGACGCGGAGCCGGACCTGAAGGTCATCGGCACCGCCGCCGATCCCCTGTTCGCCATGGACAAGATGGCCCGCAACTGGCCCGACGTCATCGTTCTGGACGTGGAGATGCCGCGTATGGACGGCATCACCTTTATGAAGAAGCTGATGGCCGAGCACCCCACGCCGGTGGTGATCTGCTCTTCACTCACCGAGAAGGGGGCTCAGACCACCGTCCAGGCTCTGGCGGCGGGTGCGATGGACGTCATTACCAAGCCGCGGGTCGGCCTGAGGGATTTCCTCAACGACGCCGCCAAGGAGGTGGCGGCTGCGGTGCGGGCGGCTGCGAAGGCCAACATGAAGCGCGTGATCCCGCTGCCGGCCGTCGCACCCAAGCTCTGCGCGGACGTGGTGCTTAGCGCTCCGGAGCAGGCCATGCACCAGACCACCGAAAAGGTGGTCGCGCTGGGGACCTCCACCGGCGGCACCCAGGCCCTGGAGGCACTGTTGACCAGCCTTCCGCTAACCGCACCCGGGATGGTGGTGGTCCAGCACATGCCCGAAAAGTTCACCGCCGCCTTCGCCCAGCGGCTGGAAAAGCTGTGTGAGATCGAGGTCCGCGAAGCACGGCACGGCGACCGGGTCTTACCGGGCCGGGCGCTCATTGCCCCTGGCGGGCGCCACATGCTCCTCAAGCGCAACGGTGCCCAGTATCAAGTGCACGTGGTGGACGGTCCGCCGGTGAGCCGGCACCGTCCGTCGGTGGACGTCCTGTTTCGCTCGGCCGCCCGCAGCGCAGGACGCAACGCTATGGGGGTAATCATGACCGGCATGGGCGACGACGGCGCACGCGGGCTCAAGGAAATGCACGATGCGGGCGCGTGGGCCGTGGCCCAGGACGAGGCCACCTGTGTGGTATATGGCATGCCCAAGGAAGCGGTGAAGCTGGGCGGCGTGGACCGGTCCATGCCGCTGCAGGATATCGGAGGCGCCATCCTGGAGTTTGGCGCCGGCCGGCGGTAACGACCGGGACAGCCCGACGCAACCCACTGCTGCGGCGCCCGTTTCCTCCGTCTTAGTCGCCTGTGCTCGGCCATCGAGCCTGCGCGCAGCTTAGCGCTTCTGCGCTCCGCCTGCACCGCTCCGGCAGAAAGCGGCACGCGACCCGCCGGGCAATCTCGCCACCTTCGCTGTTCGCGAGCAAGCTCGCTCCTACAGTCGTGCTCTGGCTGATTACGACGAGCAGCTGACCACGATCTCGCCGGCCCAGTCGGGGGGAAAGCCAGCGTAGGCTTCCATGTCCGGGCGCTCGGCGTAGGGGTCGCGCAATAGGTCCAGCAGGCGATCGATCTCCTGGTGATCGCCATCGTTGGCGCGCACGATGGCGTTCTGCGCCAGATAGTTGCGGAGCACGTACTTGGGATTGACCCGGTCCATGCGCACACGGCGCTCGTCGTCATTGCTGCTTTCCGCGGCCAGACGCAGGCGGTAGTCCTCCGCCCAGGCGTCGAAGGCCTGGCGGTCCAGGAACAGATCCCGAACGGGCGCGTTTCTCTCCTGCCTCCCGGTGAGAAACCGGTTCAGGCGGCGGAAGAAGAGAGTGTAGTCCACCCGGTTGGCTGCCAGCAGCGCCAGCAGTCGCTGCACCAGCGCCGCATCCTCGTCGCGTGCCGATCGCAGCCCGAGCTTGGCTCTCATCAGGGCCGCATATCGGGCACGATATGCCGGCTTGTAGGCGTCCAGCAGGCCGTAGGCCGTCTCCAGGGCCTGCTCCGGCGTCTCGGATAGCAAAGGCATGAAGGCCTGGGCTAGCCGGCCCAGATTCCAGTACCCCACCTCGGGCTGGCGGGAAAAGGCGTAGCGACCGCGGTAATCGGAATGATTGCAGACGAAATCCGGGTCATAAGCGTCCAGGAAGCCGAATGGTCCGTAGTCCAGGGTGATCCCCAGAATGGACATGTTGTCGGTGTTCATCACGCCGTGAGCAAATCCCACGGCCTGCCACTGAGCCATGAGCGTGGCGGTGCGCTCGATGACCTCGGCGAGCAGCCGCTGGTAGCGCTCGGGCAGCCCCCGCAGGTGAGGATAGTCGCAGGCGATCACATGGTCCGCCAGGCCTTCCAGCTCTACGAACTGATCGCGATAGTAGTACAGCTCGAAGGAGCCGAAGCGCACGTGGCTGGGGGCCAGGCGCAGCAGCATAGCCCCGGTCTCGATCGTCTCCCGGTAGACCTCCTCCTCGCCCGCCACGATGCACAGCGCACGCGTGGTGGGGATCCCCAGACCATGCATGGCCTCGCTGCACAGGTACTCGCGAATGCAGGAGCGCAGCACCGCGCGCCCGTCGCCGTCGCGGGAGAATGGGGTGCGGCCGGCGCCCTTCAGGTGCAGGTCCCAGGTGTCACCATCCGGTCCCCGTACCTCACCGAGCAGGATAGCCCGGCCGTCGCCCAGTTGCGGGACGTAATGGCCGAATTGGTGCCCCGCATAGATCATCGCCAGGGGGTCACCGCCCGGCAGCAAGCGGTCGCCGCCGAAGTAGGCACAGAACTCGGGCCGCTTGGCCTGGGCAGGGTCCAGTCCGATGAGGTCGGCAGCCTCGGAGTTGAAGCTCACCAGGTGCGGCCCGGGCAATGGGCTCGGTCTGAGACGGGTGTAGAAGGCTCCAGGCAGCCGGGCGTAGGTATTGTCGAAATCCAGGTCTTCCAGGACGGCCATGAGCGAATCCTGGTCCCAGAACCGTGAGCCTTCAACCCAGCAATCGCCGGGGAATCGCGGAGCAGCGCTGGCGCCTCCGCATATCCGACTAACAGCTCCTCATAGGTTAGTTCTTAAGCCAAGTACGCGGTGTCCATGTGAGGTTTGCAGGACCGTGAGCAGCAGGGATGCTGCGACCGAGCCCACACGGACGTGTTCACGGCGTGTCCTGCGGGCCTCACATGGACGGCACGGCCTAAAGATCCTACGTATGAACAGCTCCTAGGGGCAAAAAGGGCCAGTACGGGCAATCTCACCGCCTCACGCCCGTCTCGATTTTCACACACCAAGCCCAACCACAAAGGCACAAACGGACGGCGGACGGGGAAATGGGCTCTCCCCACACCCCCGTCTTCTCCTCACTCCTCACGCCTGAGGCCCACACACCCTACGCCGGACGGGCCGACTCCACCCGGTTGCGCCCGGTGCACTTGGCGTGGGACAGGCGGTGGGCCGCGGCCTCGATGAGGGCGCGGGGCTCGGCCATCTGCGGGTCAAGCTCGGCCACCCCGGCGGACACCGTCAACGGAATGCCGGCCGATCCATGCTCGGCGCTCCAGGTTACCGGTTCCTCCGCCAGCCGGGCACGTATGCGCTCGGCCAGCACCGCGCCGCCCGCCGCGGGGGTATGGCGCAGCAGGTAGGCGAACTCCTCGCCGCCGAAGCGGGCGAACACGTCCTCGGCGCGGCAAGCGGTCCGGCACACCCCGGCGAGATGCTTCAACACCGCGTCTCCGGCCTCATGGCCGTTCACCTCATTGACCCTGTGAAGCGAGTCCACGTCCACCAGGATCAAGGTCATGGGCTCCTGGTGGCGCTGGTGCCACGCAAACTCGGTACCCAGGTGCTCGAGCAGGAAGCGCTTGTTGTATGCGCCGGTCAGCGAGTCCCTGGTGGCGGACTCGTAACTCTGCTGGTCCAGCCGCTCCTCGATGCTCTCGTGATGGCCGAACCTGAAGATGGTGCGCGAGCCGAACTGCACGTGGTCCCCCTCGCTCAAGGACTGCACGTCCACCCTCCTACCCTCAATCCAGGTACCGTTGGTGGAGCCCAGATCCCGGATCAAGACCTCGCCGTCGGGCCGGCACGCGATCTCGGCGTGGGTACGGCTGACCCCATCTTCTTCCAGCAGGATCTCGCAATGGCCGCAGCGGCCCACCGTGATCCTGGGCACATTGAGCCGATATATGCGGCCGACGGAGCCGCCGGTCAGCACCATCAGGTACGGTGTCCCGATTTCCAGGGCCCCCGGCTCCGACCGCGCGAATGGGGCACGATGCATGGCTCTGGTCTTCTCAAGGTCCGTCACTCGACACCCCCTGGGTGGTCCCACTCTGCATCCCGACTATTTCTACTTTGTCACATTGACCCTCGCCCCGGTTTGAGAGGGGGTCCGGAGGGTCTTTCCGGGACCGTCGCCGGCGGGAAGCCGGCGATCGAGCCTACAGGGACGTATCCACGGCGTGTCCCGGAAAGACCCTCCGGACCGCTAGCCCGAATGTGACAAAGTAGAACTATCGCCCAATTATAGCCGCCGCTTTCCCCGAACCCGCGCGACCCCGACGCACCGGTTCGCAAGTCCTACCCGAGGTCAGCACAGCCCTGGGATCAGCCCTCGCGCACGGCCGGCAGCTCGAACTGAAACGTGGCTCCCTCGGCGTCGTTGCTCGTGACCCGCATGCTGCCGCCGTGCAGCTCAACGATGGAACGGCTGATGGAAAGCCCCATGCCCATGCCCTCGGCCTTGGTGGTAAAGAACGGATCGAAGACCCGCTGCTGGTGCTCGGGAGCCAGACCGGGCCCCGAGTCATGCACCATCACCGCCACCCGATCGCCGGCGGCCTGCTGCGTGCGGATGCCCAGACGGCGCCGACCATCGGGAAGCGCATCCATCGCTTCGATGGCATTGCGCACCAGATTCAGAATGACCTGCTCGATGAGAATGCGATCCGCCGACACGGGCAGCAGGTTCCGGGCCAGCTCCACGCTGAGCTCCACGTTGTGCCAGCGAGCCTCTACCTCGACGAACTTCAGCGTCTCATGGACCAGGTCATTGATGTCCAGCAGCAGGTAATGGGCCGCTTGCTTGCCGACGAAGGCGCGCAGCCGGCGGATGATTTCGCCGGCCCGATGCGCCTGCTCTGCAATGCTTGCCAGGACGTCGGCGATGTCCCCCTTGCCACAATCGTCCCGCACCAGCATTCGGGCACAGGCATCGGCGTATCCCGCGATTGCGGTCAGCGGCTGGTTCAGCTCGTGGGCCATCTCCGTGGCCATCCCGCCCATGGTGCTGAGCCGCGATACGTGAGCCACCTCCACCATGTGCATCCGCGCCAGGGATTCCGCCCGGTAGTGCTCGGTGATGTCACTCACCAGCGTGAAGAAGCCCAGCACCGCCCCGTCCTCGCGGACGTCGGGAATATAGGTGACGTGGATACGCCGGGCGACGCCGTCGGAGTAGGGGAAAGTGGTCTCGTAGCTGACCTGCTCGCCGGCCAGGGCCCGCCGTATGTACGGCTCCACCAGGCGGTAGCCAATCTCGCCCACGACCTCCCGCACGGAGCGGCCTTGCAGCTCGGCGCGTGACTTGCCGTGCCACTGCTCATAGCCGCGGTTGTTGAAACGATATCGCTGCTCGGCATCCACGTAGGAAATAAGCGCCGGAATCGCGTCCGTGACCAGGCGCAGGGTCTGCTCGCTCTGGCGCAGAGCCGCCTCCACGGCACGGCGCTCCTGAACCTCCTGCTCCAGGCGCTCGTTGACCTTCTTCCATTGCTCGGTGCGCTCAACCACCAGCTCCTCGAGCTGCTCCCGGTACAGCGCCAGCTCCCGCTCCGTCTTCCTGCGCTCGGTAATCAACTCGGTGAATACGATCAGACCGCCGACCTCTCCCGAGGCCACCCGCCACGGGTGGATCTCCCAGCGCAGCCAGTCCACGCGCCCGTCGGCGCGGGGGAACACATCCTCGTCGCACTTCTCGACGGCTCCCTTCAGGCAGTGCCGGTGTACCTCCTTCCAGCGCTCGGGGACGTCGGGAAACACGTCATAGTGGGAACGTCCCACCAGCTCCTGCTCGCCCAGTCGGTAATCCTGGCGCCAGCGGTCACTCACCAGCAGGTAGCGCATGCTGTGGTCGAACATGGCCACCGCCGCCGGACTGCGGGAGACGAACAGCCCCAGCAGCTTCTCGCGCTCGCGCAAGGCTTGCTCGGCCTGGGAGCGCTCGCATACCTCGCGCTTGAGCCGCTCGTAGGCGGCGCTCAGCTCGGAGGTGCGCTCCTGCACCAGCTCTGCCAGGCGGTCACGGTGGCGCTGGAGCTCATCGCCGGCCTGTTTGCGGGCAGTGATATCCGTCATGACGCCGAACAGAGCCCTGGCCTGCCCGTCGGAGCTGCGCTCGGCGGCCACCCTCCCCTCAAACCAGCGTACCGTGGCGCCGTCACGGTGCCAGAAGCGGGCCTCGATGGAGAGAGGGTCCGCCCCCCAAGCAAGCGATTTCAGGCTGTCCAGAACCGGCTCAAGGTCGTCCTGGTGCAGCTGCCGGCGCCACAGATCTGGATCAGCGACGATCGCCTCCGGGGTGAAGCCGAGCAGGGGCTCCACCGCGTGGCTCACAAAGATCGGTACCAGATCCGGCAGCGAGAGGGAAAAGATGATGTCTGGGATGTTGCGGCTGATCTGATCGATGCGGGACTCCGCGGCCCGCAGGCGGTTCTCCAGAGCCCGGCGCTTGCGCGCAGCCCGATCGCGTGTCCGCGCCAGGGTCTGCTCCAGCTCGGCGATTCGTTTCAGACTGTCGTGAGCGGACGAGCCCATCGGTTCCCGCATGCCGGCATCCACGTGCTGCTGATCCCGCTTGTGCTTGTGAACTCGAAACATTCTGCGCCGTCTGCGTGGAAGGTCACGCCAACGCGGCTCAAGAGCAAAGCTTGGCAGAACCGGTCCCACTGTGCCACCCGCTGGTCTTTCCAGCGACCCAAGCACCTGATCCCGGAAGAGTTTCCACTCACAGCCCACCCTGGGCCATAATCAACCCAAGGAGTGTCATTCATGCTACCCAGCCAATTTTCGATACTCCACAGCCAGTCCAACGACCCGCGTCGACCCGGTACCGACCCGGTGAGATATGCGGGTTAATCTCGCCTTTCGGGAATACGGCGCCGGAGCGCCCATCCTTCTGCTGCACGGACTGCTGGGATCGGCGGCGAACTGGGGTACCGTCGCCAGGCGCCTGGCGGCAAACCGCCGGGTACTGGCCGTGGACCTGCGTAACCACGGCCGCTCGCCCCACAGCGACGACATGCACTACCGGGACATGGCGGCGGACGTGGTCGGGCTGATGCAACGCGTGGGCCTGAAGAGTGCGGTACTGCTTGGCCATAGCGCAGGGGGCAAGGTGGCGATGACCCTGGCGCTGGCCCACCCGGCCCTCGTGGAGCGACTGGTGGTAGTGGACATCGCCCCCGTGACCTACCCCCGCACCCACCTGGACCTGCTGGCGGCACTACAGGGCCTGGATCTGAGCCGGGTACGGCGCCGCGCCGATGCCGACTCAGCACTGCGGGAGCACATACCCGATGAGCGGGTCCGCCTGTTCGTGCTCCAGAATCTGGCTCCCGGCCCGGAGGGGTACGCCTGGCGGGTCAACTTGGAGGCCATCTGCCGGCACGCCGATGCAATTTCCGGCTTTCCGGAACCCGCGCCGGGGGCGATATACGCGGGACCCACTCTGTTCATAGCCGGCGATTGCTCATCATACCTACGCCCGGAGCATGGGGCGGCGATTCACCACCATTTCCCGCGGGCACAAACGGTGCGGGTGCCGCAGGCCGGCCACTGGGTCCACAGCGACCGCCCCGACGAATTCGTACACATCGTCCAAGGCTTTCTAGCATCACACACCGCGGACCTGGGCGACTGAGGCTACGCCCTCGCGCGGGCGGGGCAGCCTGTCAGGGACCCTTAGACTGGCCTCGGAGCCGCCTTTGCCCCCTGCCGGCCGCCCTGTGCGGCCGCAGATAACGACGGGAACTCCCGGGGCTCCGAGGAAGGGCCGCCATGTCCAAGCCGTGACCCCGCGCACAGTTCAACGCACCCAAGCCCAGGCGGTTTCGCTATACTTGGGCTCGCATGCGCCGCCCAGGCCAGCCTACTCCCGTACATGTCCACCCAAACCTCTGTTCTCGATGACGCTCTGCTGAGCACCCTGGTGCCCCTGGGCGAGCTGCCTGCAGAGGCGCGCGCGGAGATGCTCAAGGAGGCGCGGGTGGTGGAGCTGGCGCCGGGGGAGTTTGCCTTCAGCGAGGGCGATACCGACGGTGACCTGGTGTTCCTCCTCGCGGGCAGAGTCCAGCTCTTCGCCGGCCGCGCCTTGGCCGACTCGGTACAGGCCGGCACCGACGCCGCCCGTCACGCCATGTCGCCCGCGACCCCGCGCGAGCACTCGGCCAGGGCACGCGGCGCCACGACCCTGCTGCGCATCGACCGGGCCGTCCTGGACACGTGCTTGACCTGGGCCCAGTCGGCCGCGCTGGCATCGGCTACGGAAGAGTCGGCCCAAGGCGCTGCTGACTGGATTGCCAGACTTTCATCCTCGCCCCTGTTCGCACGCATCCCGCCGGAGAACATCCATAAGATCGCCACCCTACTGGAGCCGGTGAGGCTGCGCGAAGGTGACCGGGTCATCGACCAGGGTGCCCCGGGAGACTACTACTATGTCATTCAGGAGGGCCGCTGCCTGGTGAGCCGGACCGTGGCCGACGGGCAGCGGGAGGTGCCACTGGCCATGCTCTCGGTGGGGGACGGATTCGGGGAGGAAGCCCTGATCTCCGGAGCCACGCGCAATGCCTCGGTCACCATGGCCAGCGACGGGGTCCTACGGCGCCTGACCAGCGAGAGCTTCGGCGAGCTGATCAAGAAGCCCCTGCTGCGTCAAGTAGATCGCGCGCAGGCCAAGGCCATGGCCACCGATGGTGCACGTCTGCTGGACGTGCGACTGCCCCAGGAGTACCGCCGAAATGCCGTCAAGGGCGCGATAAGCCTGCCCCTCACGGTGCTCAGGCGCGAGATGAAGGCGCTGGCCCGCGACTGCCGGTATGTCGTCTATTGCGACTCCGGAAGACGCAGTGCCGTAGCCGCCTTCCTGCTGGCACAGGCCGGCTACGACGCCTACCACCTGGCCGGCGGGATCCTGCCTGACCAAGCGCACGCGACTCCCCCTGCCGGGGATCGTCAGCCGGCTGCTGCACCGGACAGCAACCAGGATGCCGACGGCAGGCTCTCGGCGCTGACCTTGCGCACGGTCGAAGCCGAGAGTCTGCTGGAAGACGCCGTGCGCCATAAGGCCGAGACGGACGCCGCCCTGCGGGCCACGGAGGAAGAGATGGCCCGGCTGCGCCGCTCGGCCGCAAGCGTGAATGCCGGCGTGCTGGCCGAGGTCGAGGCCCGTCTGGAGAATGATCGGCAGCGTCTGACCGCCGAGGCCACACGCACCGATGAGAGCCTGGCCAAGGCCAAGAGCGCCGTGCTGGCGTTGGAGACGGCCAGGCGCGACGCCGAGAAGGAAGCCGCGCAGGCCCGGACACAGGCCGAGCAGGCCGAAGCCGTCATGCGCCAGGAAGCGGAGGCGCGGCTACACCAGGGCGAGCAGAGGCTACAGGCCGAATATGCGCGCGCCTGTGAGCACCTGGAGACACTGCGCCGGGTACGCGAGCAGGCGCAAGCCGAGCTTGCCGCGGAACGCGCCCGCCTCGAGCAGAGTCTGAACCTGGCGAACGAGGAAGTGGCCCGAATCGAGCACGAGCGCGAGCGGGCACTGGAAGCGCGGAACGTGGCCCAGGCGGCCCTGGACGCTTTCGCGCAGGCCGCTCTGGCGCGCCAGGAAGAGCTGGCGGCCGAAGAGCAGCACCTTCGCAGCGAGGCCGAAGGCACCTTGCGTGCGGAGAGATCCCGGCTGGAAGAGGAGTTCGCCCGGGATCAGGAGTGGGTCGAGCAGGCGCGCCAGAGCCGGGAGCGGGCCCGCGCCGCCCGTCAGACCGCCGATGACGAGGCAGCCCGCGCTGCGATCCGGGCCCGGCAAGAGGACGAACGCCAGCGCCGGGAAACCGCCGAGAGGCTCCAGGCCCAACGCGTCCGGCTGGAGCAGGAAGCCGCCGAGATTCAACGGCAGTTTGAGGCGGCCCTTCAAGCCAAGGAGCAGGCGGAGGCAGCGCAGCGCGATGCCCGGGAGCGCTCCGAGAGAAACCGGGCCGCGCAAGCCGCCGGGGCGCATGACGCGAAGGCCGAGGCCAGAATTGCGTCGGAAATCGCCCGGCGCGAGGCCGAGGTGGCCCGTGCCCGCAAGGAGATAGAGGCCGCTCATAAGGCGCAGATGAACGTCGAGGTGACCCGCCATATCGTCGACGGAACGGAGACCGGCCGCAGCGAGCAGGAGATCACCCTGCGCACGCGTCTGGTTCTGGACCTGGATAACTGGAAGAGCGAAGAGCAGCGCCGCGCGCAGGACGAGCAGGATGCCGCCCGGGCCAAGGACGAGTACGTGCGTCGTATCAACGAGAACGCCGACGCCCGGAAGCGGGCCGAGCAGGAGGCGGTGGACGACATGTTCCGTGACATCCGCTCCCAGCTTAAGGAAGACGAGGACTGAAGCCGCAGGGTTGCCGCGGGAGAGCCGGGAAGCTGCCGCAGCAGTCCCGCTCGCGGGCGGCGTCGCGGGGACGGCCAGTCTGTTACCATGTCCGGCTTAACCCCAATTGGAGAGTTCCGTATGGACCAGATTACCTGGGAGCATAAGCCATCGCCCGCAAAGCTGGAGGTTCTGGGGGTCGAGGACTGGCGCGTCTGGGAAAAGGGCGTGTCCACTTTCCGATGGACCTACGACAAGAAGGAGACATGCTATTTCATCGAGGGCGAGGCCGTAGTGACCCCCGACGGTGGGGAGCCCGTAACCCTGAAGAAGGGCGACTACGTAATATTTCCCGAGGGCCTGAGCTGTACCTGGGAGATCCGGACCCCCGTACGCAAGTACTACGACATCGGCTAGCGTGCGCAACGATGGTGTCTGAGCGACGATAAAGGTACCCCTTTCCCGGCAGCCTCAACCCCATGAGCGTCACCGCCGCCTCTCCTGCCTGCCTGCCCGTCCCCTCCCGCCGCCCGGAGGCATCCCTGTGGCGTGCGCTGCTGGGCCTGGCGCTGTTGCTGTCCGCAGCTGCCTGCGCCAGCCCGTCCAACAAGCCTGGGGAATTTCAGGCCTGGCTCGCGGGGCTGCGCCGGGAAGCCCTGGCCCAACAGATCGCCCCCGCCACCTTGGACGAGGCCCTGGGCGGCGTCTCACCCCTGCCGCGGGTCATCGAGCTGGATCGGCAGCAGCCCGAATTCAAGCTGAGCTTCGCGCAGTACCTGGAGCGGGTCGTGCCCGAGCGGCGGGTGGCCCTTGGCAAACAGAAGCTGGAAGCCGACCGCAAGCTGCTTGAAACCATCGGTACCACCTACGGAGTGCAGCCGCGCTTCCTGGTCGCCCTGTGGGGCATAGAGACGGACTTCGGCCGGCTGACGGGGGGCTTCCGCGTCATCGACGCCCTGGCCACGCTGGCTTACGACGGGCGGCGCAGCGCTTTCTTCCGGACGGAGCTGCTCGATGCCCTGCACATCCTGGACGAGGGGCACACCACGCCCGAGCGTATGACCGGTTCCTGGGCGGGAGCCATGGGCCAGGTCCAGTTCATGCCGTCGAGCTTCCGCCGCTTCGCGGTGGACGAGAACGGCGACGGCCACCGCGACATCTGGAACACCGAGGCCGACGCCCTGGCCTCCGCGGCCAATTACCTGGCACGCTCGGGCTGGCACGGCGACCAGACCTGGGGCCGCGAGGTGCGCCTTCCCCCGGGGTTTGATCCGGCGCTCGTGGGCCGGGATACCGTCAAGCCCCTGAGCCAGTGGCAGGCGCTGGGAGTCCGGCGTGCCAACGGCGCCGATCTGCCGACCCGGGACCTGCCCGCCTCGATCATCGAGCCGGGCGGTCCCGACGGGCCCGCCTACGCCGTGTACGACAATTTCCGCACACTGCTCAAGTGGAACCGTTCCGACTTCTTCGCCACCGCCGTAGGGATTCTGGCGGATCGCCTCGCCAGCCGTTGAGCGACGCCGCGCCCTGTCTGCGCTCTATTCCTGCGGAGCCAGCGTACGCCTCGATCCTGCAACCAGCCCATGAACCCCAAACGCAAACCTCATCTAGCCGTCACGCTGCTGCTCGTCGCACTGTGGGTGGTGATCGCCGGCCGCGGCTTCAGGGCGTCCGCACCCACCATTTCCTGTGACGCCATCCCGCCGGCGTCGCTACCCCGAGTAATCCTGTTCGGCGCCTCCTGGTGCGGGTATTGTGAAGAGATTCGACGCTTGTTCGCCAAACGCCGGGTGGACTACTGCGAGTACGATGTGGAGTCCTCGCCGGAAGGGCAGAGACGGTGGCACCGGCTGGGCGGTCAGGTGGTTCCCGTGCTGCTCATCGGCTCTCACCGTCTCGACGGCTACGACGAGGCCGCCATTGAGGCCTTACTGCGCCAGGGCGGCTATCTGAATACGGCAAAGGCGGGCTCATAGGTTAGTTCTACAGCCGACGCCGGCCCGGTGCCGACATGGTGAGACCTGCGGGCCGTTTACCCGATTGCCGCGCCCGCCCCCATCGACAGGCCCTGGGCCGTAGCGGGTCGTCGGCCGGACCGGCCGCCGAAGAGGAGCTGGAAGTCTTCCGCCGGCACCGGCCGGCTGAAGTAGTAGCCCTGAAACTCATCGCAGCCGCCGGCTTCGAGAAAAGCCATCTGATCCGCGGTCTCGACCCCTTCGGCGAGCACCCGCAGCTTCAGGTTTCCGGCCATGGCGATGATGGTGCTGACGATGGCCACGTCGTCGGAATCCCCGGGGATGTCGCACACGAAGGAGCGGTCGATCTTGAGCTTGTCCAGGGGAAAGCGCTTGAGATAGCTCAAGGATGAATACGCCACACCGAAGTCGTCCAAGGCCAGGTGCACGCCCATGGCCTTGAGTGCCCCCAGCGTCCGGATGGTCTCCTCCGGGCTGTCCATGAGGTAGCTCTCGGTCAGCTCCAGCTCCAGGTAGTCCGGATCGATCCCCGTCTCCTCCAGAGCCGAGGCCACCATCGGGATCAGGCCCCGGTCCTGGAACTGGCGTCCGGAAAGGTTGACCGACATGCGCAGCCTCCCCGGGCCCTCCCGTTCCCAGGCCACCTGCTGAGCACAGGCCGTACGCAGCACCCACGCACCGAGGGCAACGATCTGGCCGATCTCCTCGGCCACCCCGATGAAGCGATCGGGCAAGACCACGCCCAGCTCCGGATGCGCCCAGCGCACCAGGGCCTCCGCCCCCACGATCGCTCCGGTGCGCAGATCGAGCTGGGGCTGGTAGACCAGTCTGAACTCATTGCGCTCCAGTGCGTGGCGCAATTCGGTCTCCAGAGCCAGACGCTCGGACGCCTCGGTGGTCATCGACGAGGTGTAGAACTGGTAGTTGTTCCGCCCCTGGTGCTTGGCCCGATACATGGCCGTGTCTGCATTCTTGAGCAGATTGTGCACGTCCTGGCCGTCGTTGGGGTACAAGCTGATCCCGATGCTGGTGGTCACGAACACCTCGCGGCCCCCCAGAAACAGCGGCTCGACCAGCTTGTCCAGAACCTTGCGGGCGATGAGGCGGGCGTCCTCGCCATGCTCCAGGCCTTCCAAGATGATCGTGAACTCGTCCCCGCCCAGGCGCCCCACGGTGTCGGCCTCGCGCACCGCGGCGCTCAGGCGCCCGGCGACCGTGCGCAGAAGCTCGTCACCGGCGGGATGACCCAAGCTATCGTTGATGGTCTTGAAGCGGTCCAGGTCCATGAACAGCACGGCCACCCTGCGCCCCGAGCGGTGCGCGCGTTGCAGCGCGTGCTCCAGGCGAGCGTTGATCAGCAGACGGTTGGGCAGGCCGGTGAGCGCGTCGTGGTGCGCCAGGTGGTCCAGGCGCTCCTCCGACTGCTTGACCATGCTGATATCGGAGAAGACGCCCACATAATGCGTAACGTTGCCGGCCGCGTCGCGCACGGCATTGGCCGACAGCCACTCGGGATACACCTCGCCGCTCTTGCGCCGGTTCCAGATCTCGCCCTGCCAGTGGCCGTCGTCGCGGATGGACTCCCAAAGCTTGCGATAGAACGTCTCGTCATGCCGTTCGGAGCGCAGCAGGCGCGGCGTGTTTCCCCGGGCTTCCTCAGCGCTGTAACCTGTGATCTCGGTGAATGCCCTGTTCACGGCGATGATGCGGTTCTGCGCATCGCTGATGATCACGCCCTCCACGGTATTCTCGAACACCGTGGCGGCAAGATGTAGCTGCTCCTCGGCACGCTTGCGCTCAATGATGCCGGCCAAAGTGCTGGCCACGGTGCCCAGAAACTCCACCTCA
This sequence comes from uncultured Ectothiorhodospiraceae bacterium, assembly GCA_964461215.1. GTDB lineage: Bacteria > Pseudomonadota > Gammaproteobacteria > JAABTG01 > JAABTG01 > CAYWTP01. Next base: position 33,235 of record CAYWTP010000006.1, read on the forward strand.
TGTTCCTGGCGCGGGTAGCCTTCCGCCATGTACAGCACCAGCACGCCGAGCACGCGGCCGCCGGCCTTGATCGGCGCCACGTAGTGGGCGTGAGGCTCCATCCCCTCACAGGCGCGCTCGTGCTCAGCATTCACGCACGGGGTGTGCACCAGCTCGCCATCGGCCGCGGCGCGGCCGCACAAGCAGGTTCCGAAGGGTACTTGCCGGCACATCGTCTCCACCCCCGGGGAGAGGTTGCAGGACGCCTTGAGCACCAGGGTCTCCTCCTGCTCTGAGGCCAGCATGATGGCGCCCTTGGGTGTCAGGGGCATCCACGGAACCGCCAGCACCGCCTCCAGGGCGCGCTGGAGCTGCGCTTCCAGGGGGATGGATTCCAGGCCGATCCGGAGCAGGGTATTCATTAGCGCCTGCTGCAGGCTGTGCACGTGCAGGCTCGCCCGTCCGCGCTCCCCCTCGGCGCGGGTGCGCAGAGCACCGATGCCGTAGGCCAGATTGTCGGCCAGGTCCACGAGCACCTCGACCTCCTCGGTGTCGAAGGCGTGGCGGGCGCGGGCGCAGATGACCAGGGCACCGAAGGTCTGAGCGCCCAGAAGCAGCGGCAGACCGATGGCCGAGCCCAGGTCACGCTTGGCGACATCCTCGCGCCAGCGGCTGCACTCGGGATCGGACAGGATGTCCCGGATAATCGCCGGACGGCCCGTGCGGATCGCACGGCCCCCTGGGCCGGGCCCCCAAGGCGCGTCGGGCCAGCTCAGGAGTGCTTGCTCTACAAGCTCGCGGTCCGCACCCGCCCAGGCCACCGGCCGCAGCGTGCCCTCTTCGTCATGCTGGACATAGCCGACCCAGGCCAGCCGGTAGGCACCGCCTTCCGTGATGATCCGGCAGACTTCTTCGAGCAGCTCCGTCTCATCCCCGGCGCGCATCAGAGCCCGATTGCACCGGCTCAGGACCCACATCGCCCGGCTCGCCTTGCGCAGGGCCGCGTCGGCCTCGCCGCGGCCCCGTATCTCGTTGCGCAGCCTGGACGCATAGCGGACCATCAGCCACACCAGCACGCCGGAGAACAGCGCCAGCATGCCCCCGCCCACCCGCAGCACCTCGCTGCCCGGGGCCGTTCTACCCCAGCCCGTACGCGGCACGGCAGCCAGCTGCCACGGGCCGATAGGCAGGCTCAGGTCCAGAACTACCGGCTTGGCATGGAGCACCGCCGGGTCTCCGTAGAGACGTCCGTCCGGCGTTTGCGCGCCAGCCCCGGCACGCACCACATAACGCAGGGGAACGGCCCCACCCTCCAGGCCCGCCTCGCGCAGCAGGGAATCCCATTCAACGCTGCCGAGCCGCTGCCCGAAGGACACTGGATCCCGGCCCGGGGCGAGACGCGCGTGCAAGCGGAAGTCGAGCTTGGCCCAGACCACGCTGAGCTGATGCAGCACCTCGCTGCGCTCGGTCGCGCGGTGCCGTTCCTGAATGGCCCGGTCCACGGTCCACACGCCGGAGCCGATAACCGTGGTCGTGAGAATGGCGAGGAGTAATGTAAGAAGTCGTGGCTGCATGCGCGCTTGCACGGCGACCCAGCATGGTAACGGGCAGGTTGTCGGCAGATGCCGGCAGGACTTAACCCGCAGCTCTCACCACGGCGGAACCGGTCCGACACCGATTGCCGGGCTGGCTGTGGAATACCTGAAGCTGATGAGATAAGCGGATTAAGTCCGTCAACGCTCGAGGGTATAGAAGATATCGGCGCCGCTGCGCGAGCCGGTCTCGGACTGGATCTGGACGTGGCGGCTTAGATCGTAGCGAAGCTGCACCACGTTGGTACTGCCGAACAGTCCGGTGACGTAGCGTACATACAGCTTCGGAGAGAGGTACTTGCCCACCACCAGGGATGCGTCGGCGAGCGAGCTGCCTGGCTCCAGCCGGATCTCCTCCAGGCCGAAGGTGGTGCTGATCTCCCGCGCCAGCAGGTCGCTGCCACTGAGCCCAAGGGCGGTTGCCGCGCTCAGGAGAAGCTCGCCCTGGGAGTGGGAGGCCTGGCCTACCGGATGCCCCAGCAGGAGGTAGGAAAGGGCGTCGGCCTGAGCCATGGCAGGGTCCGAGAACAAGCTCAGGGACGGCTTCTTCAGGGTACCCGTCACCTGCACTCCGGCGGTCACGTCTCCCGCCTTGCGCACCGCACGCACATCCAGGCCGGGATCGTCGAGGGGGGTCCCGGCGTAGAGCAGGCGCCCCTGGGTGACGGAAAGATCCTGGCCGTAGGCCTTGTAGACTCCGTTCACGATGCTGAGCTCGCCCTGGCCGGACGACAGCTTGCCCGGCTCGTCCACCAGCAGCAGCCGGCCGGCGAAGCGGCTCCGCAGCCCAAAGCCCTCGAAGCTCACCTGACTGCCCAGGAGCAGATTCACATGCGCATGTACGGCCCACGGGCTGCGCGGTGCAGCCTCCTCCCGTCCGGCGCCGACCGTAACCACGTCGGGGGAAGCGGCCACCACCCCTTCGGGTAGCTGGGTAGGCCTGAGCCGCGCCCGCGGCACGCTCAGGCTGCCATCGAGGTCCACGCGGCGGCCCCGCACCTGCACCTTGAGGTCCGGCGTCACCAGGACCCAGGCTTGCGGAATGTTGGCCACCTCGAAATCCTTCCCGATCAGGTGCAAGGTGCTGGGCCAGCCGTCCTCGGGCCTGAGCTCGGTGCGCCCGGTTATGTGCAGGCTCCCTTCCCCGGACTTGGCCTCGCCCTCGATAGCCAATGCCTGGCCGCGGTCGGCGCTGCGCAGCTTGAGGTCCACGGCGGTCAGGCGAATCCCCAAGCGCGGCACATCCGCCTGGGCGCCGATGAGGGCCGCGGTGCCGCTGGCAACCGGTCGGTCAACGGTTCCGCCCAGGTCCAGGTCCACCTGCATCCGGCCCTTGACGGCGGCTACTGCGGGCACCAGTCCGCTGACCACGTCCAGCGTTTCCAATCTGGCCTGCAAGTGCCCGCCCACCCCCTGGCCCGGCCCGGCGGGCCGCTCCGGGGACCATCCCGGCAGGCGCAGGGTGCCCTGCACTCCGCCACCTTCGGCCAGCGGCACGCTCAGATCCGCGGTCAGGCCCTGTGGGTCCAGCCGCAGCTTCGCCTCGCCATGGTCATAGGCCAGGCTGTGCTCTTCGCCCTCCACCGTGAACCGGAGCGTCCCTGGCGTCAAAGTCACGTCGCCCTTACCGGCCGCTACGCCCGCCTCGCTCCGGCTTACCGCCAGGTGCACTCCTGCGCGGCCTTCCAGCCGGAGCTGGTCCGGCAGCAGCGGTTGCAGCCGCGCCAGATCCAGACCATCGGCATCCAAGCCGCCCTGCCAGCCGGCAGCCGGACGCCGTTTGACGCTGGCGCAGATCCGGCTTGCGGAGGCCACCCAGCACCATGGCCCCACATCCGCCCGGTCCCGCGCCACCTCGAAGGGCTCCGGGGCCGCCAGCCGCCAGTCACCCCATTGCGTGGAATCGACCTGGGCCTGCTCCAGCACGCCCCGATATCCGCGGCGTTCGTCGAACCCGCCCCTGAGAGCCACTGCGACCCGCTGCTGCTCCCCGGTCAGCTTCAGGGAAAACCGGTGCGCGGACAGCACGCCCTCCCCCCTCAGCGTCGCCGTGCTCCAGCGCAGCCCGCCGGTCGTCAAGTCCGTAGCGGACAGGTCCACGCTGAAGGTCTCGCCTTGAGACAGA
>CAYWTP010000007.1:0-23756 GCA_964461215.1 uncultured Ectothiorhodospiraceae bacterium
GGCGTTGATGGCCACCGACTTGCCCGATCCGGTGGTCCCGGCCACCAGCAGGTGCGGCATGCGCGCCAGGTCCACGACCACGGGATGGCCACCGATGTCCTTGCCCAGGGCCAGCGCCAGGGGCGAGCTGATCTCGTCGTACTGCTTGGACTTCAGGATCTCGCTCAGGACCACCAGCTCCCGCTGCTCGTTGGGGATCTCCAGGCCGATCACGGATTTGCCCGGGATCACCTCGACGATACGCACGCTGATGACCGACAGCGAGCGGGCCAGGTCCTTGGCCAGGGCGCTGATTCGGCTGACTTTCAGGCCCGGCGCGGGCTGGAGCTCAAAACGGGTGACCACCGGCCCGGGGTTCACCGCCACCACCTGAACCTCGATCCCGAAGTCCTTCAGCTTCATCTCCACCTGCCGGGACACGGCCTCGAGGGCGCTCTTGGATACGGCGTTGCCCGTAGCTTGCGGCGCATCGAGGAGGGACAGGGACGGCAGGGTGGTATCGGGCGGAGGCTCGAACAGCGGCACCTGCCGCTCCTTCTCGACCCGGACGCTAGGTGGCAGGGGGCCGATGGTGGGCTCGATCTTCGGCGGCGTGCGCTTCCCGACCTTGATCTTGTCGGCCTTGATGGCGCTCTCGCGCTGCTTGCGGGCCTGCCGGCCTTCGAGATACAGCCTTAGCTGAATGGTCCGGCCGCGAGCCCAGCCCACCCCAGCCAGGGTGTAATGGCCGATGGTATCCATGAGCCCCAGCCACGACAAGCTGGTGAAGAGGGTCACTCCGGTCAAAAACAGGCCCAGCAGGAACAAGGTTGCCCCTAGCCGGCTGAACACCCCGGCCAGCCCGTTGCCTACGACGTCGCCCAGCACGCCGCCCGCGTCCAGGGGCAGACCCTTGCCGGCAAAGTGCAGCGTAGCCAGACCACACCCCGAAGCCACGGTAAGCAGGAAGCCGGTGCCGCGGCTGGCCAGGCCGTACCAGTCCACGCTGCCATCGCCCGGGCGCCCGCGGTAAAGCAGCCAGCCGGTGTAGGCCACCATGACCGGAATCAAGTACGAAAGATAGCCAAACAGATACAGGAACACGTCGGCCAGCCAGGCCCCCACCACGCCGCCGCGGTTGGCGATACGCGCCACCGTTCCCGTGTACGACCAGCCTGGGTCGGTCGCGTGGTAGGTAGCCAGGGACAGCACCAGATAGATGGATAGCGTCCCGAAGACGATGAGCGCCCCCTCCCGCAGGCCGCGACTTAAGTGAGCCCCGATGGAGATGGAAACGCCGGTCTTTTTTGAGGTGGCCTGGCTCAAATCTAGTATCAAATCTTAGGAAGCTTTCGTAACACAATAATTATTAACGATTTGGCTGACTCATGCCAGCCCGCCGCCGCCGTGCACTACGGGGCAATCCACCGCGCCCCCCATCGCGCGCATGATAACACCGCGTGGGTGGAGTTCGGACCGCAGGCTGGAGGATGCGGACTCTCACTGGTAGGGTCTTTATGCCGCGGCATCGATGAACTTGGCTTGAGAACCAACCCTATGTGCGGACTCCAGGCTGTAGGCAATAGGCTAACTCGTTGATAGCTGACGAGCGCTCCCACGCTTTTGCCGGGTCGGCGTCCATACCGTACTATGCCCGTGCTCCGGGGTCACCGCTCCCCATCCCTTGAGTTTGCCGGTCGCCGCCCCAACGCTGTTAGGCGTGGTGTGGGCCTCCGCGTTGGTGTTCGATCAAGGCCAGGCCGGCCTCCCAGACCCTTAGCCGATGCACCGATGCGGGCCGGCGGAGCCGCGCGCACCGAGGCGTGGCGGCTGGGGCCGCGGGATGCCGGCCCAGGCGGCGGCCAATGAACGTCTTCTGGAGAGACAGCACAATGAGTGACGCCAAACACAGCAAGCTGATGATTCTGGGATCGGGTCCGGCCGGCTATACCGCCGCCGTATACGCGGCACGGGCCAACCTGGAGCCGGTATTGATCACGGGGCTGGAGCAGGGTGGGCAGCTCATGACCACTACCGACGTGGACAACTGGCCAGGCGACGACGAGGGCGTTCAGGGTCCGGAGCTGATGGAGCGCATGCGCAAGCATGCCCAGCGCTTCGGCACCGAGATTATCTTCGACCACATCAAGCAGGCGGCCCTCGGGGAGAAGCCGATCCGGCTGCTGGGCGACAACGGTACGTATACCTGCGATGCGCTGATCATCGCAACCGGCGCTTCGGCCATGTATCTGGGGCTGCCGTCCGAGGAAGCATTCAAGGGCAAGGGCGTTTCGGCCTGCGCCACCTGCGACGGCTTCTTCTACCGGGGCCAGAAGGTGGCGGTCATCGGTGGCGGCAACACCGCCGTGGAGGAGGCCCTGTATCTGTCCAACATCGCCTCCCACGTCACCCTGGTGCACCGGCGCGATGCCTTGCGCGCCGAGAAAATCCTCCAGGACCGTCTGCTGAGCAAGACCGAGGGCGGCAACGTAACGATCGAGTGGAACCACAACCTGGACGAAGTCCTGGGCGACAACACCGGCGTCACCGGTGTGCGGCTGCGCAACACGAAGGACGGAGCCACCAAGGACCTGGACCTGATGGGGGTGTTCATCGCCATCGGCCACTCGCCGAACACCAAGCTCTTCGAAGGCCAGCTGGAGATGAACCACGGCTACATCAAGGTCAAGTCTGGCCTCGATGGCGACGCTACGGCCACCAGCATCCCGGGAGTCTTTGCGGCCGGCGACGTCATGGATCATGTGTACCGCCAGGCGGTCACCTCCGCCGGCACCGGTTGCATGGCGGCCCTGGACGCCGAGGTCTACCTGGAGCGACTCGCCGGTGAGCCGGGGATCCGGCCGACGACCTAGCAGCCCTTGCGGCGGCCCGGCCAGAAAGGGCTTTCCGGTACCGCTGCGCGGTGCGTCACTGCGTATCTTTGAGGTGTTTGTGAGAAGAGTCGCCGTTCCTCCGGAACCCAGGCCCGTGCGCGGCACCTCGGCGTGGCGCGACGGCCGATGTACCTGAAGGTCGCCAATACTCTGGAGGAGGTCCCGGCCCGGGACTGGAACCGCCTGGCCGGGCCGGAGAATCCTTTCACTCTCCACGAGTTCCTGGTCGCGCTGGAGCGCACGGGCTGCCTGGGGGACGAGTTCGGCTGGTGGCCGCAGCACCTGCTGGTTTACGATGGCGGCCGGCTGGTGGGGGCGGCCCCCATGTACCTCAAGGACAACTCCTACGGCGAGTTCGTCTTCGACTGGTCGTGGGCGGATGCCTACCAGCGCGCGGGACTAGCCTATTATCCCAAGCTGGTGGTGGCGGTACCCTACACGCCTGCCACCGGCCCCCGGCTGCTGCTGGATCCGGAAGCGGACGGACAGGCGGTAGCCGCCACGTTGATCGAGGCCGCCCTGGAGCACGCCCGCCGACGCCAGGTCTCCTCCCTGCACTGGCTGTTCACCGGCCAGCAGGCCACCGCCGCCCTGGAGTCTCACGGGCTGGTCCGCCGCGTGGGCTGCCAATACCACTGGAGCAACCCTGGCTACCGCGATTTCGACGACTACCTGGATGCGCTGATCTCCAAGAAGCGCAAGCAGATCAAGCGCGAACGGCGCCAGGTCCTGGACAGCGGGATCACCGTCGAGGTGCTGGACGGCCACCAGGCAACGGCCGCCCACTGGGCGGTCTGCCACGATTTCTATCGTTCCACCTTTGACCGCAAGTGGGGTACCGCCACCCTCAGTCGGGCGTTCTTCGAGGCAGTGGGGGCGACCATGCCGGAGGCGGTGGTTCTGGTGCTGGCCCGCGAGGGCGGCCGGTACGTGGCGGCAGCCTTTAATCTGCGGGGCACGGACTGTCTTTACGGGCGGCACTGGGGCACCAGCGGATTCTTTCCCAGCTTGCACTTCGAGGTGTGCTACTACCAGACCATCGACTACTGCATCCGCCACGGGCTGCGCCGCTTCGAGGCCGGGGCCCAGGGCGAGCATAAGCTGGCCCGAGGGTTTCTGCCGGTGCCGACCTTCTCGGCCCACTGGATCCGGGATCCCGGCTTCCGCAGTGCCGTAGAGCGGTTCGTGGTCCAGGAGCGCAGGGCAGTGGAAGACTATATCGCCGGGCTGCAAGAGCACTCGCCCTTCCGGCAGAGTTCGCCGGACGTTCGGATTTGAACATCCCCCTCACGATAGACTAATACTTTACCTATTCAGAGCCGGGCGCACCGACGCGCCACCACACCAAACAAGCACCGACCCTCGTACATGTCCCTGCGACTGCACTGGATCCTACCGGATACGCCAGCCGACGAGTTCCCGGCCGTGGCCGGCGCCCTGGACGAGCCCAACGGGCTGCTGGCGGCCGGAGGAGACCTCGCCCCCCAGCGCCTGCTGGCCGCCTACCGCCGAGGGATCTTTCCGTGGTACAGCGAGGGCCAGCCAATACTCTGGTGGTCGCCGGACCCGCGGGCCGTGCTCTTTCCGCACGCGCTGCGCGTCTCGCGCAGCCTGCGCAAGACTCTGCGACGCGGGATATTCCAGATCACCGTAGATACCGCGTTCCGGGAAGTCATTACGGGCTGCGCCGAACCGCGCGGTGGTGATCCCGGCACATGGATCACGGAGGCCATGCACGAGGCGTATCTCCACCTGCACAGTCTGGGCTGGGCCCATTCCGTGGAATGCTGGCATGGGGAAACGCTGGCGGGCGGACTGTACGGCGTCGCCATCGGGCGGGTGTTCTTCGGCGAGTCCATGTTCAGCCGGCTGCCGGATGCTTCCAAGGTCGCGCTGGTGCAGCTCGCACGCATGGGCTACGAGCTGATCGACTGCCAGGTGCCGAATTCTCACCTGTTCTCGCTGGGAGCGGTCGAGATCCCGCGCCACCGGTTCGTCGAGCTGCTGGCACGCTGGTGTGCGCAAGATTTGGAGCCCGGTCCGCGGGACGCCGTTGGGGGGAAGCAGTGACCTCGCCCACCGCCTTCAGTCTGCTCAGCTTCTACGCCACGCCAGTGCACCGCTGCAACTATTTGCCGAACCGCGACGCCGTGACCGTGTTCGCGGATCCGGAGTTCGACAAGAACAATCACCTCTATACCGTGCTGTCGCGCTACGGCTTCCGCCGCAGCGGACAACATATCTATCGGCCGCGATGCCCCTCGTGTAACGCCTGCGTTCCCGTCCGAGTACCGGCAGCCCAATTCGTGGCCCGGCGCAGTCAGCGTCGCGCCATGCGGGCCAACGCCGACATCGAGGTAACGGCCCGTCAGCCCGTGCTGGACCCGGAGCACTTCGAGCTCTACTGCCGTTATCTGAACAGCCGGCATCCCGGTGGCGGAATGGATAACCCGACGCCCAAGCAGTACCTGGAGTTTCTCACCAGCCCCTGGGCACACACGATATTCTACGAGCTCCGACAGGGGCGGCGGCTGCTGGGCGTGTGCGTGGTGGACCGGCTGGAGGATGGCTTGTCGGCGGTCTACACGTTCTTCGACCCCGCCGAGCGGCAGCGGAGCCTGGGCGTATTCGCAGTCTGCTGGGAGATCGCCGAGACTCGCCGTCTGGGGCTGGATTGGCTCTATCTGGGTTACTGGATCAAGGATTCGCCAAAGATGTGCTACAAGACCGAGTACCGGCCCCTGGAGTTTCTATGCCGCGGAAGCTGGGTCCGGGACCAGGAGCCGCCATGAAGCGCGCTTTCGCCCACGGTGCGATTCTGTCACAATACCGCGGCTTCAAACATGATACCAAGAGCAAATGGCGAAAGAAGATTCCATCGAGATGGAAGGGACCGTCGTGGAGACCCTGCCCAACACCATGTTCCGCGTGGAGCTGGATAACGGGCATGTCGTGACGGCCCACATCTCCGGTAAGATGCGCAAGCACTACATCCGGATTCTCACCGGTGACCGGGTAACCGTGCAGCTTACCCCCTACGACCTCAGCAAAGGCCGCATCACCTATCGCGCCCGCTGACGGGTGCGCATTGACACCTGCAATTGCACGGGCCGGCTACACGCAAGCTAGCGTCACCTCCTGACTACACGATCCGAGCGCACGTAGTATTCCTTGTGCCGTTCCGGGTGGATCTTCACCATCGTCAGCCGAGCGCCTTCGTAGCCCTCGGTCGCGTACACGGCGCCGGTGTCGATGTAATGCACGTTGTCCACGTGGACCGAATCGCGTACCGGCGTGTGACCGCAGTAGATACGGTCGACCGCACCGGCTACCGCTGAGTTCGGGCGCAGTCCGTGCACACGGTTGCGGGAGAACAAAGCATACAGGGTTACCTCCTGATGCCCTGCCTCCAGCAGCTCCAGGAAGCGTTCCCAGGTGAGCGCCGGCGGCACGTCCGCATGCACGATGCCCACCACGCCACTCAAGGTGTGCACCTGCATGGCCAGCGGCATGCTCAGGAAGGCCTGGCGATACTCGTGCTGCTCGTCCATGGACAGCTCCAGCCACCACTCCCCGCCGTTGTACTTCACCCAGAAATCCATGTCCTCGGGGCTGACCGAGTCGATGGCAAATTGCTCGTGATTGCCCCTGCAAGCATGGAACCATGGATATGCCAGCCAGCGCAGCGCGTCCTTGGAGGCCGGACCGCGATCCACCAGATCGCCCACGGAGAGAAGGCGGTCCCTCGACGTATCGAACTCCACGTCGTCCAGGATCGCCTCCAGATGGGGGAACATGCCGTGGACGTCGCCGACCACGAAGTCACGCCCCAGCTCGTTGCGAGGCAGGCGAAGCACCACGGGCGCATCCGTGGTTGCCGTCGGCAGATTGAACTTCATGTCCATCGGCGCAGCTTATGTTGTTGGACGAGCATAGCAGGGAAGCCCAGTCACGGGCACTTCCATTAATTATAGGAAGCACTTGGGCGTTGCAGAAAGGTGAGCGCACGACTGCGTCCACCGCAGGCGCTCTCTCCTAAGCCTGGGAGTGGCTCTTCCGGATATGGTCCAACAGCCCGCGGGCCGCCGCCTGGGCCAGATCCAGCACCCGCTCGAAGCCGTCGGCACCGCCGTAGTAAGGATCTGGAACATCCCGCTCCGGTACCTCCGCCGCAAAGTCCAGGAAGAGGTGGATCTTGTGCCTCAGGTCCGCCGGGCACATATAGGACAGAATGTCCTGGTTGTCGCGGTCCATGGCCACGACATAGTCGAAGCGTGTGAAGTCCTCCCGGGTGACCTGTCGGGCCTGCTGATCGCTCAGATCGATGCTGCGCGTCAGGGCGGCGGCCTGGGCGCGGCGGTCTGGCGGCTCGCCCACGTGGTAGGCGTGGGTACCGGCGGAATCAATGCTAACGGTCTGCTCCAGGCCCTCATCCCGCACGAGGCGGCTGAAGACGCCCTGGGCCGTGGGCGAGCGGCAGATGTTGCCCATGCACACGAAGAGAACAGCGACCTTCCGATTATTGCCCATCGAGTCTACGTGCTTTGTCCAGGCGAGATCCCGACTCATAGCTCAGCGACGCGGCAGGCCGGTCAACCCTTGAACCGGGCATGGGCTTGGCCGCCGTCCAGCACGCCGCGCACCGCCTCGGCGGCGCCGACCAGGCTCTCATGACGGCCCAGGTGGTACAAGCAGATGGCGCCCGCGTAGACCAGGCTGTCACGGGTGGGACCTAGCTCGCCTTGCAGCGCCCGCAGACCGGCGTCGGCCGCCGCCTCGGCCACGGCCTTTACGTCCATCGCCACGGCGATCTCGTCGGCGCCAAGGGAGCCCGGCGGACCCTGGGGCAGTGGCACCGCCCGCACCGGCTGGTCGATACCCAGGGTCGCGGGATCCGTCTCCCAGGCTTGCTCCTGACCGCCGTCGTGGTAATGAACCATGGTCGAAGACTGGCGCAGGGAAGGCACGACCCCGCCCTCCACGCCCCGCACCAGGAGAGCGGTGTCATAGCCGGCCCGGCGGGCCAGCATGGCATAGATGCGTGGATAAGGCTTGTGTACGTAGCCGGTGACCAGATGGGACTGCCTCGTCCCGCGTACGGCCGGAGGAATCACCTCCGCCGTGGTGATCGCCGAACGCTTGACCATCAGGGTGCGCAGCCCCACCAGCTCATGCAGCTTGGGGCAGAAGCGGTACTGGTCAACGTAGGCCCAGCCCACCGCCGGATCGCCCAGTCGCTCCGCCGCCGCCTCGGGAGCGAGGTCCACCGGAACACCCGCCGCTTCCAGCACGTGCCGATGGGTGACGCCGAATTTCGGCCCCACGCTCTCCAGACCCTGTGACACGGCCGGCACGCCGCAGGCCGCCAGCACCGCCGGCAGGAATGGCGAGGCCGGAAGGGTGCGGGTGCAGCCGTTGAACGGATCCGTAAGGGTGACCACCTCGGCCACCGGGGCGACCACCGAGCGGGTGGCCTCGAGCAGGGCTTCCAGGAGGCCCAGGTTCTCTTCATCAGTCTCGCGCTTCATGCGCAGGGCGATGAGGAAGATCCCCATCTGTACCGGATCCACCGCCTGGCTCAGGATGATCTGCATGGCCATCCGGGTCTCCTCCCGAGACAGGTCCTTGCTCATCTCCGGACCCGTGGCCACGCGCTGAATGAACGAGCGCATGGCTACGGCTGGCGTGACGTTGCTCAAGTCTAGGGGACTGGCCATTTCGGCCTCCTTCAGAAAGCAAGGGACAGTCGTAATATCCTACCAAATTGTTCGACCAATTCCCGCCGCTATCGATATACCAAGGCGCGGGGCCGCCGCGCGGGCTCCAAGGGCGGGAAGCGCTGTAGCTCCACGTGCCATTCCCGCCGGGTAGCGTGCAGCACCATGCAGGCCGGCCCGCCGCAGGTCCGGGCGCGGCCAGCGGCGCCGGGATTGAGCACCCAAGGCTCGGCGGACCGATCGCAGACCGGGTGATGACTGTGGCCGTAGACGACGGCCCGGGCCAGCGGATGGCGGCGCCGCAGCCACTCGTGACGCCGGCTCGCCGGTCCGCAGCGGTCGCCGTGCACCACCACCAGCCTTCCCCCCGGCAGCTCCAGCACCGCCTCCAGGGGCAGACCATCAAGGACCCCGGCATCCTCCGCGGGCCACTTGGCAAGCACGTCGTTGTTCCCCCGAATCGCCACAACCCGCCCGCCACGGGGCCTGAGGGCGTTCAGGACCAGCGCGGCACCCACGTCACCGGCGTGCACCACCCAGTCGCACTGCTGCACGACGGAGGCGATGCGGGCGTCCAGGAAGCCGTGGGTGTCGGACACCAGCGCAACCCGCAGCACCCGCGCTGCTTTCACCGCGGACCCTCGTTCGGCGAAGAGTTCTTGTGGGCGTAGTAGCCAGGCAAAGTTGCTCCGCCGCGTTCATGGTCCACACCGGGGCGGCGGGCTCACCACATGCCCCCGCTCAGGCGCTCGTTGAGACCCGCCTCGGGGCAGCGCCCTTCGGCCCGGCGCAGTATGTCCTCCACGCCCTCCGGCGCCAGGTCCCGGACGATGAAAACCACCCGCGTGCGCCGGTCCGGCGTTGGCCAATCCTTGAGTGCCGCCGGGGGATAGAGCCGGTGCTGAACGCCGTGCACGACCAACGGCCCCCCCGCCTCGGCGACATTGACGATCCCCTTGATACGCAGCAGGTGGGACCCATGGCTCTGGATCGTCTCCGACAGCCACATTCCCAGCACCGCCCTGGACAGAGGCGCATCCCGATAGACGCAGAAGCTCCGGATGCCGGCCGCGTGATGCGACGCGCTCCCGGGCGCCGGCTGATACGCCTCGTCCCGCAGCCAGCGCTGCACGTTCGCCTGGCGGGTCCGGGCGTCAAGCAGACCGGTGGCCAGAACCACCGAGGGATCCAGCTCGGTGGCGCCCGGGTCGTCCAGGGGCGCCGCTGGATTCAGCGACCGCACCGCCGCGACCAGCCTCCGGAGCGCAACCCCATCGCTCAGGTCGCTCTTGGTCAAGACCAGCCGGTCGGCCATGGCCGCCTGCTTGACCGATTCGGGGTGCTCTGCAAGCTGGGCCTCGCCATGCAGGACATCGACGGTGGTGACGATCCCATCGAGGTAATACCGGCGGACGATATCCGGATGCGTCATCAGAGTGTGCAGGATGGGCGCCGGATCGGCCAGGCCGCTGGTCTCGATAACCGCCCGTTCGAACCGGGGCAGCTCCCCGGACGCGCGCCGGGCGTGGAGACTGATCAAGGTGTCGGCCAGATCGCTCTGAATAGCACAGCACAGACAGCCGCTGCTCAGGAGAACGGTGTCCTCGCTGGCTGACTCGATGAGCAGGTTGTCCAGGCCCACCTCACCGAACTCATTGACGATCACCGCCATCCGTCCGATCCGGGGATCCCGAATGAAGCGGTTGATGAGCGTCGTCTTACCGCTTCCCAGGAAGCCGGTTATGACCGTCACCGGTACGGCCGGTATTGCGACGGCACCGCCCTGCCCAGTCATCGCCGCAGCGTTTCCCGGGTGCAATAGCGCCGCTCACGGCCGGAAGCCGGCCGGCCGGGGTAGCTGTCCGGGGCCCACGCCCTAGTCTGCACAATCATCACGGTCATATAGCTCTACTTTGTCACATTCGGGCTGGCGGTCCGGAGGGTCTTTCCGGGACACGCCGTGGATACCCACGGCGCTGCGCAATCCGTGCTGGGCTTGTGGGACCAGCCCATGTCATCCCGGCATGGGCGCTCACCGGGCGGCGAAGGGCCACCGGCCCTTCGGTCCCGGTTCGCCCCTGTAGGCTCGATCGCCGGCATCCCAAGACTCATATCAGAGTATGATTAAGCACTGATTCGTGCTGGCCCGTCAACTTGAGCCATTGGCCATGCCACTGGGCGGGGAACGCCGCTGCCGAGTGCGCCCGGGCCGGCGTTGAACTCGGGAAAACCCGCGGGGAAAGTGGGTGGTTGCCACCGGCGTCCTTGGCTAAAGTGTGGGTGTTCTGGCCGGTGGATCGTTTCAGGGATTTGCCGGGGACCGGACAACCCAATTTTCGCATTCGGAAGGGAGCCATGCCGTACTTCCTCTATAAGATTCGTCCCGGCAAGAACTTCGAGCTGATCCAGCGCTTCGATGTCTACCGCGAAGCGCGCGATCAGGCCCGGCAGTTGCGGGCCGGCGCCACGGCACAAGACCAGTACAACGTGAAGGTCATGTTCGCCAAGGACCCTGATGAGGCCGAACGCCTGATGGCGGAGGAGCGCGAGCCACGTCCGCTGGGTGAGGACGCCTGAGCGGCGGTGGTGCCATCGTCACTGGAGCGCGATGCAGGCGGGACGGGCCCGCGGCCCCCTGCTGAGCCTCGGCTTTACGAATACCTCCGCGCTCCGCGGGCGCGGGTCATAAATTTTGTTTAGACATCGATTTTGCTAGTATTGGCGCCCCGTCACACACGCTCTCAGCACGGCTCCCCTATGGCGGCAGTAGACACCGAGTATGAACGGGCAGTCCAGGCGATCCAACGCCAGGACTATCAGACCGCGCTTGATCTTCTGCGCTCGGCCGCCGAGGCCGGCCACACCGGCGCCCAATACCAGTTGGGCATCATGTACGCCAACGCCGAAGGCGTTCAGCTTGACTACGTGGCTGCTGCGAGCTGGCTGCGACGAGCGGCCGAGCAGGGTTTGGCCAGGGCCCAGTCCATCATGGCCTGGCTTTATGCCAGCGGCTACGGCGTCGAGCAGGACGACCGCGAAGCGGGACGTTGGTATCTGCGGGCGGCCGAGCAGGGTCTGCCCAAGGACCAGTACACGGCCGCGGCGATGTACCGCTGGGGCCGTTACGGGGTGGAGAAGGATCCCGCCAGGATGATCCAGTGGTACCAGATGGCGGCCAATCAAGGCTTCGCTCCAGCCCAGTATGCCCTGGCCCAACTGCTGGCCAAAGGCGAAGAAGTGATCAAGGACGAGATCACGGCGTTTCAATGGTTCTCCCTGGCCATCGTCAACGGCAGCGAGCCGGCCAAGAAGGCCTTGATGGAGCTTACCCAGCGGATGACCTCGGCGCAGATCGAGACGGCCAAACGCCAGATGCTGGAGAGCGCCGGCAGCGGCAACGCCGAGATCCCCCATCACGCCGGCGTGGGCCACGCCCACTAGGGCGCAGATCTCGCCGGAGTGGCGCCCCGGCGCATGGCCCGCGGCACCAGTATCCGCGAGGCCTGGTGAGACAGGTGTGGTCTGCACCTGCGGCGATGGCGGCGAGAATATCCCATAATTTCTTGTATGAGTCCTTGAGTTCCCGGGGCGACGTGTCCCGCGCCGGCCGTGCCCGTCTCGCGGACAGTCTCGTGCCGCAGGTAGCCGCTGGATGAGCCAGACCGCTGACAGCATTCCGCCCGAGGTCGCGAGAACACTGTACGGGCTCTTCCTGGAGCGCGTTCGGCGCACACCACACAAGGTGGCTTACCGCGCATGCCGCGGCGCCGACGGCTCCTGGCAGGGGGTCACGTGGCAAGCGTTGGCCCGGGAAGTCGAACGCTGGCAAACCGCCCTCGCCAGCGAAGGCCTGGAGCCTGGCGAACGCGTGGCCGTCATGCTGCGCAACTGCCCCGAGTGGGTGATGTTCGATCAGGCTGCCATGGGGCTGGGGCTGGTCACCGTTCCTTTGTACACCGACGACCGGCCGGAGAACGTGGCCCACATCCTGGCCGATGCCGGTGCCCGGCTATTGCTCATCGACCGGCCCCGCACCTGGAGAAAGATCGGCGCCGCCTGCGCGGCGGCGTGCCAACTGCAGCGGGTAGTCAGTCTCTCAGGCGAGCAAGGGGCCACTCCCAAGGAGCCCCTGCGCTATTGCGAAGACTGGCTACCCGCAATTGCTGCGGTGCCGCCGCCGCCCGATGCCGGCCCGGAAGCGCTGGCCACCATCGTCTACACCTCCGGTACCACCGGCCGGCCCAAGGGAGTGATGCTCAGTCACCGCAACATCCTGCGCAACGCGGCCTCGGCCCTGCGGAGGATACCGGTATATGGCAATGATACTTTCCTCTCCTTTCTTCCCCTCTCCCATACGCTGGAACGCACGGCCGGCTACTATCTGCCGATGATGGCCGGAGCCACGGTAGCATACGCGCGCTCGATTCCCGAGCTTGCCCTGGATCTTCTGAGCGTGCGGCCCACGGCACTGATTGCGGTTCCCCGGGTGTTCGAGCGGGTGAACGCCAAACTGGAAACACGGCTTCGCCGCCGGCCGCCCATCGCTCGCCGCCTGTTCGAGCTGGCCGTTGAGACGGGGTGGCGTCGCTTCCAGCACCAGCAGGGCCGGGAGTCGTGGCACCCTTCCCTGCTCGCCTGGCCCTTGCTCTATCGCCTGGTCGCCCGACCGTTCCTGGCCAGGCTCGGAGGCCGGCTGCGGGTCGCGATCAGCGGCGGCGCGGCCCTGTCCCCGGTCATCGCGCGGCGCTTCATCGGCCTAGGCCTGCCCGTGGTACAGGGATACGGACTGACCGAGACCAGTCCGGTCGTCAGCGGCAATGCCATCGAGAGCAACGATCCGGCCAGCATCGGCATGCCATTGGACGAGGTGGAGGTGCGCACCGACGAGCAGGGCCAATTGCTGGTCCGAGGCCCCAACGTGATGCTCGGTTACTGGAATAATCCCAACGCCACCGCGGCCATTGTGGATGCTGACGGCTGGCTGCACACGGGCGACCAGATCCGCATCGCCGACGGGCGCCTCTATATCACCGGCCGGCTGAAGGAAATCATCGTATTGTCCAACGGCGAGAAGGTGCCACCGGCCGATCTGGAGATGGCCATCGCTCTGGATCCGTTCTTCGAGCAAGCCATGGTTCTCGGCGAAGGCAGGCCCTTCCTTAGCGCCATCGTGGTCGTCAACCGCGACCTCTGGCCCGATCTGGCCGGCCGCCACGGCCTGGATCCGGACGATCCTCATAGCCTGGAGGACAGCCGCGTCAAGGCCGAGGGAGCCTCGCGGATCGGGGACCTGCTCCGGCATTTTCCCGTCTACGCCAAGGTCCGCCGGGTGGTCCTGACCACGGAGCCCTGGACCGTCGATGCGGGGCTCATCACCCCCACCATGAAGCTCAAGCGCGCCGAGCTGCTGAAGCATTACGCATCCCGGATCGAGAACATCTACAAGGGACACTGATGGCCCACCCCTCAAATTTCCACGGCCCGGATCTTTGACATCGCTGGGAGACGGGTTAAGATTGCGCACGCCCTACCCTTCGTCCGCTGTCGGGCTCAGGGCGTGGAATAACGATAAGCATCCAATGTCCGGGGGGACATCACATGACCAAGATGCGTGCGTTGACCGCCCTCGCGCTGAGCGCTGTTGTGGGTGGCTTACCACAGCCGTCCTGGGCGTCCGGCTTTGCGATCATCGAGCAGAGCGTCAGCGGCCTGGGCAATGCCTTCGCCGGCGGTGCCGCGAGCGCGCAGGACGCCACGACGGTCTTCTACAATCCGGCGGGGATGACAATATTGAAAGGTGCTGAATTCATCGCGGCAGCGCATGTCATCATCCCCTCCGCCAAGTTTCGCAACAGCGCCTCCGTAACATCCATTGGGCCACCGCTGACGGGCGGCAACGGGGGTGACGGTGGACAAACCGGTGTCGTGCCCAACCTGTACTACACGCGCCCCTTCACTGACCGCTTGATATTCGGCCTGGGCATCAACGCACCCTTCGGCCTCAGCACCAAGTACGACGACGGCTGGATCGGCCGCTACCATGCCCTCAAGTCCGAGGTCAAAACGGTCAACATCAATCCGAGCCTTGCCTACAAAGTTGACGACCACTGGTCCGTGGGTGGTGGAATAGACGTGCAGCACCTTGACGCCACGCTGACCAACGCCATCGATCAGGCCAGCATCTGCAACGGGCTGCCGATCGCGGCCGTATGCGCATTGCCCGCGGTGGGTCTCCCGGCGGCATCGATCGCTTCAACGGCTACCGACGCGGCGGTGGACCTGTCGGCCGATGACTGGGGCCTGGGCTACAATCTGGGCTTGCTTTACGAAGTGAATCCCAACCTGCGGTTCGGGCTGGCCTATCGTTCGAAGATCAGCTACACCCTCAAAGGCACCGCTGACTTTCAAGGCGCTAATGCGCTGCGGGCGGCAATCGCGGCCGCTGGGACCCCGGCCGCTCTGGCTGGATTCGCCGTGGACCAAACTGTCTCCGCCGACATTACGTTGCCGGAGATGGTGTCCTTGAGCGCGTATCATCACTATGGAAGCAAGCTGGCGGTGATGGGCGACATTACCTGGACCCGCTGGAGCCGCTTCAAGCAGCTTGTCATCAACTTCGACGCCGGTCATCCCACCCAGATACAGCCGGAGAACTGGCGCAACAACCTGCGGTATTCGCTGGGTGTTACCTACGATCTGGACAGCGACTGGACCTTGCGTGCCGGAGCCGCCTACGACCAGACGCCCATCCGTAATGCGACCTACCGAACCCCGCGCATTCCAGGCAACAGCCGCACTTGGCTGGCGATGGGTGCCGGCTACCGCCTCAACGACAAGCTCTGCCTGGACGTGGGTTACGCGCACCTGTTCGTGAGCGACACGAGCATTGCCAACGCGGAGGTCAACACCGGCCACACGCTCATCGGCAGCTTCGATTCCCAAGTGGATATTGTGAGCGCCCAGCTCAACTGGCAGCTTTGAGCGGCGGGCGCAGCCCGCCCTACACCTTCCACGGACACCAGCGGCGGGCACAGCCCGCCGCTCGCTAAGCCACCTTGCGCCGGCTGCCCGTGGGTCCTTCGGCGTAGACGCGCCCGATGGCCTCCTGATACCGCTCCAGCAC
The DNA here is from genome assembly GCA_964461215.1 of uncultured Ectothiorhodospiraceae bacterium. Taxonomy (GTDB): domain Bacteria; phylum Pseudomonadota; class Gammaproteobacteria; order JAABTG01; family JAABTG01; genus CAYWTP01. The sequence goes on from CAYWTP010000007.1 coordinate 15,714, forward strand.
CTTACGCCGCTTAACCTTCAGCGTGGGCGTCAGAAGACCATTGTCCACCGTCCATGGCTCCAGCGAGAGAACCACGCGCCGGACCTTGGCGTAGCTCGGGAAATCCTTGAGCAGGGAGCCTACTCTTGCGACCATGGCCGCGGCCAGACGTGCATCCTCAAGGCTGGCGGAGTCGTCGGAATCCAGTCCGTGCTCCCTCGCCGTGTCCGGCCATTGGTCCGGATTCAGCACCAGAATCGCGCTCAGGAACGGATGCCCCTCGCCCATCACCATGACCTGGTCAAACAAGCCGTCCAGGGCGATTGCACCCTCCATATCCCCGGGAGGCACCTTCTCGCCGTTGGACAGCACCAGGATGTCCTTGATGCGCCCCGTAATGTGGATGTGGCCATCCTCGATCCGAGCCTGGTCGCCGGTACGCAGCCAGCCCTCCTCGTCGAACATTTCCGCGGTCGCCTCTGGATTGTTCCAGTAGCCCAGCATCGCTCCCGGTGTCTTGACGAGCAGCTCGCTGTCGCGGCCTATACGCACCTGTACGCCGGGCAGCGGCACACCGACGCTGGCAGGATCGTTATCGTCGGGGGGATTGACGCTGATGACGGGGCTGGTCTCGGTCAGTCCATAGCCCTGCAGCAGCGGCAAGCCCAGGCTCAGGAAAGTCCGCGCCACCGGCGCCCCCAGCGGTGCGCCACCGCTTACCGCCAGGCGCAGACGTCCGCCCAGCTTGCCGATGATCCGGTCCGCTACCAGGCGCCTGAGCAGTGGCCATAGCAGCAGGGCTGGACTCCAGGACGCGCGCCGCCGCGAATATTCGAACTGCCGCCAGCCCACGCGAGTAGTCAGATCAAACAGGCGCCGGGCGGCCGGTGATTGCCTGGACAACTGTTGCCGAATGCGGTCGTAGAAGCGCTCGAAAATCCGCGGCACCGCGATCATCATGGTGGGCCGTACGGCCCGCAGATCCTCGGCCAGCTGCATGACGGAGCGCGCAAAAGCAACGGATGATCCGGCCATCATCGGCAGATAATAGCCACCGGTGCGCTCCAGGGTGTGGGACAGAGGCAAGAAGGACAGGAATACGTCATTCGGATAGCAGTCGGCCATGGCCAGCGCCCCGTAGGCGATGGAAAGCATGTTGTGATGGCTGAGCATCACACCCTTGGGCCGGCCCGTGGTGCCCGAGGTGTAGACGATAGAGGCCAGGGCGTGCGGATCGGGCAAGCGAGCCGGCGGCTTCGGCGGTACATCGCCAAGCCATTCCTCGACGAGTCGCACCCGCGCGTCATCCATCCGGCCCGCCTTGACATTGGCGACCAGGATCCGGTCCAGTGACGGCGCCTCGTTCAGCAACGGGGCCAGGCGGCGCCAGTACGCTGGGTCCGGAACCAGCAGCAGGCGCGCGCCGCAGTCCTGCAGAATGTAGGCGATATTGTCGGCCCGGTCCTCCACGTACAGGGGCACGACCACCAGGCCCAGTGCCAGCGCAGACTGATCCAGATACACCCATTCCCTGGCATTGCGTAGGGCCACCGCCACCCGGTCCCCTGGCCGCAGCCTCTCGGCCTCCAATGCCGCCTGCCAGCGAGCCACCTCCCGTGCGACCTCAATCCACGTTACCGTGGTCCAGGTGGAGGAGGAGCGGTCGCAGGAGTGGTAGGCAGGTCGGTCCGGGGTACGGCGGACCCGCTCGCGGAACAAGCCATCGAGGGTAACCGCCACCTGCGGTGGGATAATGTCTCTCTTCACGGCATCCATGACTCCGGGGCTGGGCAGACTGCTGCAGCTGGACGCCCCAAAGCGGGCCTCCCGACACGATTTCGGTGAAAATGCCACAGATTGGCCGAACCTGTCCAGCAGACGGCGCGGACCGCCATCCTGCCGGCAGAACATGGGGAGTACACAAACATGCTGGTCGGTGACGAGAAGTTTCGCGTGCATGCATTTCTGGTGATGGCCCTGCTGTTTGCAACCGTCGGCGCCATACTCGTCGGAGTGTCCGAGCTGAGCCGGCAGTTCTCCCCGGAGCTGCCGCTCGTGCTGTACAGCTTGTCCTTCGCCCTGGCGATGTACGTGATCCTGACTTACATCACCGCCAATGACCGCAAGATCGTCCGCTTCATCGCCACCGGCGGCAGCGAGATCATCCTGGCCATGCTGCTGGTCTCCATGATTGCCGCCACGGTGTTGTTCGGTCTGGTTTGCAAGGAAGTGCACTACACCCTGGGCACCGGTTTCTCGGGCGATCTCGGTCCCAATCCGCTGCTGTGGATCGGCTTCGGCTTCGACAACCTGTTCGAGGCCCTGTTTCTGGACGTGCCGAACGTCTATCGGATGAACATGACCAACATCCAGGCCGACACCTTCTGGACCCAGACTCTGGTGCTGCTGTTTCGCAGTGCCGCCAATCTGCTGATTATCCGTGCGGTGGTGCGCTACTGGGAGTTTCTGCGCAGCTTCATGTTCTCACGCCGGCTATGAGGAACCATACGCGTTCGGGCATTGGTGTTCGGTTAAGGCCTGGCCGGCACGAGGCGGAGGGACCGTCGGCCGCAGGGATAGCGGCCGTCGAGTCTACAAGGACGTATTCACGGCGTGTCCCGGAGGCTCGTGCCGGTCAGGGCTCGGCCCAAGTCCTTAACCGAGCGCGGCTGCGCGTTCGAGTGCACAGGCGCATTGGCCGCCTGCACGGACAGCCGCTTGAGGCCGGCATGCCTCAAATGCGCCCCTGAGAGCCTGTGCTAACATAGGTGCCGCGCCTTATCTGGGAGAAGGACATGAAATACGTGTGCGCCGCGGTGCTATTGGTGCTGCTGGGCTATGGAGCCTGGCCATACGTCTACCTTTACCGCCTGGACAGGGCGCTGATGGAGAATGACCGGCAGACTCTCGCAACGCTGGTGGATCTGGACAGCATCAGGGCAACCCGCAACAGACTGCTGAATCAGAAGGTGGAAAAGACCGTCGGTGGCGAGGGGCAGATTCAGGATATGGTCCGCAGCAGCGCCCGCTGGCTGGGCAACGCGGTCGAGGCCACCATCGACCTGGACTGGGTGCGAAAGACCCTGCGCTGGCGGGAGCCGGAGGGCGAGGACGGCTATCCGTCCATCATCAGCCACGCGACTTTTGCCTTCTTCGACGCCCCTGCCCGTTTCCTGGTGCGCATCGGCCCCCTCGGAGAGAATCCGGTGCATCTGCGCATGGCCCTGAGGGACTGGGACTGGCGGGTCACCGAGATCTACGACTGAGCCGGCGAAGAACACCGCCGGCCCAGCGTTCTCAAGGCGATTGGCCTCAGGCGGTCTGTTCTGGCCCCTTCTTCTTCGTGGAGACACCGATCAGAGAATAGGCCGGGCACCAGCCTACCAGCGCCGTGGCAAGGGGCACGACCCCGATCCAGCCCCAGATGAGCTTGGGGCCAACGAAGGTCAGCGCAATCAGCGCCAAGCCCACAACAATGCGCAGCACCCGGTCGACGGAACCTACATTCGTTTTCATTGCAGAACCTCCAAGACTTCCTGGGACAATAAGCATAAGGCACGGGACCGGTCCCTGTCAGCGACCCCAGCCAGTGACCACGTTCCGGAAATACCCCTGGAAAACGAGGGATTGCGGTACGCTTGCAATCAACGCAGAGTTCAGGTAGTTATATTAGCATTTAATGATTCGCTAATCATCCTGAGCCTGAAACCATGTATACAGCCATAGGCATCGCACTGGCCACGGCGTTTGGCATCGGGACCGTCTGGGTCCTCGGGACCGAACGCCTTGCCGAGCAGACTTGGGTGGATCCGATATTCTGGGGCCTGATTGTCGCCGGTCCGGTGCTGGACTACTGGCCGCAATTCCGCGCCTGGTTCGGACACCAGTCCGACCTGGTCCAGAACCTGGTCGCGGCGACGGGATTTCTCGCATTGACCCTGATGATATCCCTCCTGCTCAAGGAATCCGACTGGGTCTGGTATATCGCCGGCTGAAGGGCAAAAAAAGCCCCGCCGAGGCGGGGCCATGCTTGTCCAAGTGCCTATGTGGCTTGCTGAATACAGGATTTACTTCTTTTCGCCCGCAGCCGGCGCGGCGGGAACACCGTAGCCGTAGGGAGCACCGTAGGCACCAGGATAGCCGCCCCACCCACCGGGATAGCCGCCGTAGCCGCCGTAGCCGGGATAGCCGCCCCAGCCACCGTAGCCGGGATAGCCGCCGTAGCCGTAGCCGTAGGAGGGATAGCCATAGCCGTGGCCACGACCCCAGCCACGGGAGGAGAAGTTGGCGTCGACGTCACCAAACATGTCAGTCATCCCGCTCCAGGGGCCACCGCCATAGCCACCGGGACCGCCCCACCAGGCGTTCGCGGACTGCATCGGCAGCGCAGCCGCCCCAAGGATCGCCGCGGCAGCGGCTGCTTTAATGAAATTCTTCATTCGGATGATCTCCTTCTGCTTTGGGTATGCGTTTATGGAGCACAAGCACTGAGAGCCAGGACCGTCTTGGCGTTCTACGCGCCGGCTAACTTAGGCCCGGGTGCCTTAGTTAAGGCTGCTTATGACAAAAAGTCAATGTTTTCTTGAGCCCGCGCCACGGTTGGAACCACAAGGCGCCGGCCTTGCGGCGGGCCACGGGCGCCGCTTCAGGATATACTATGTCGATGCCGATTCCCGCCAACCGTAAGCTGGCCCTTGCGACCCTGGCGGTGGGCATATCGGGCTTGGCGCTTGGACTGCTTTTGTATCGCGTGCTGCCAAGCCCCGGAGCCGAGCGGCCCGACATCCCCGGTCTGCTCTGGCCCGACCCCAAACCGCTCTCGGCGTTCCACCTCACCGATCATCACGGGCAGCCCTTCGGCCTGGATCGTCTCGAAGGGAAGTGGACTTTCCTCTTCTTCGGCTATACCCACTGCCCGGATGTGTGTCCCATGGCCCTGTCGGTGCTGGCGAACGTGGACAAGCGCCTCCATGGCTCCGGCGACGCCACCCACGTGCAGTATGTCTTCGTGTCCGTGGATCCGCAGCGAGACACCCTGGCGCACCTGGCCGACTACGTCACCTACTTCGACAAGTCGTTAATAGGCGCGACGGCGCCGGAGAAGGAGCTGAGCCTGCTTACCCGGCAGCTGGGCATTCTTTACACCAGAACCGAGCCCGACGCCCGTGGCGACTATCTGGTCGATCATACCGCGTCCATACTCCTGGTCGATCCCAAGGCACGGCTCGTCGCGGTTTTCAGCACACCGCACGATGCCACCACGATCGCGTCCCGCTTCTCACGGATTCGTCACTTTGTCGGTGGCTGAGGCCGGTGCCGGCACTGCCGTCTGAAGCTGGACCCGCTGGCCGCGCCGTCGGGCTGGCCGCACGCCTGCGCGTGTACCTGCTGTATTGCCTTCCTCAGCACCTGCTGTCGGTGCTGATGTATAGCGCCACGCGCATTCGCGTCCGGGCCGTCAAGGACTGGCAGATCCGGTGGGTCATCCGCCGCTACGCGGTGGAGATGGACCTGGCGCTGGAGCCGGACCCGGCAGCCTACCCGCATTTCAATGCCTTCTTCACCCGCGCCCTGCGTCCCGGCGCCCGGCCGCTGGCAGAGGGCGGCCAGAATCTCGTCAGTCCGGCCGACGGCGTCGTCAGCGCCGCAGGCGACATCGTCGACGGCCAATTGTTCCAGGCCAAAGGCAAACACTTCTCCCTCACGGATCTGCTAGCGGGAAATGCCGCCCACGCGGCGATGTTCGCGGACGGGAAGTACGCAACGATCTATCTTTCACCGCGGGACTATCACCGGGTGCACATTCCGCTGGACGGCCGCCTGCAAGCCATGGCGTACGTTCCAGGACGCTTGTTCAGCGTCAACGACGCCACCACCCGCCTCGTGCCCGGACTGTTCGCCCGCAACGAGCGGGTGATCACGATCTTCGACACGCCGGCCGGCCCGATGGCCGTGCTCCTGGTGGGCGCCATCTTCGTCGGCAGCATCGAGACCGTATGGGCGGGGCGAATTACGCCGCCGTACCGCCGCCGGGTTCACGCCTGGCGCTATGACATTCCGGGCGAGGAGGTCTTCCTGAAGCGGGGCACGGAGATGGGACGTTTCAACATGGGCTCCACGGTCATCGTGCTGCTGCCCAAGGACAGCGTTGCGTGGTCGCCGGAGCTTCAGGCAGGTCGAACCGTGAACGCCGGCCAGGCCATGGGACAACTGGTATCGCCCCCTGCTGCCGCCCCCCCCAGGATTCGGTCATGACCTGACCGGCACGGCAGAGCCCTCGGGGCATCGCGGATGCGCTTGCACGTTCTGGTGTAGCCGAATATTCCCCTGCCACCGTTGGTTCTGCGAGAATCGGCTGCATGGCGACCGATATGGGGAAACCATGAAGGCACAGGACAAGGGCACGCGCGGCACCGTGGTGCGGCATTTCCGGCAGATCCTGCTGTGGCCGCTGCAGCTCATGCCCAATCGGGAGAATGCTCAGACCCAGAAGCCGTGGGAGCTGCTCGAAGAGGCCGGAGCGGTAAACCCCTGGCGCGAGCTGTCTTCGGAGTTCGGCGGAGAGCAGGCGCGATTTCAGCGCCGGCATTACAACGAGTTCGTTACCTTTCTGCCGAAGGTCCAACGATTTCTCTATGGGGAGGGCCAGGGTGGTGCCAACAGCGCCTGGCATTCGGAGTCTCCCGTGCGGGTGTTCAGGCGCAACGACGTCGCCAAGGCGAAGGTCACCTACGAGCACGGCCAGCCGCCGGTGGTGTTCGATGTCGGCCACGTGGAGCTGTACTTCTTCTATGACATCGAGGTCATCCTGCTGGCCGTCGAGATCTTCGCCGACAACCTGAGCCTGCATCAGGCCCAGCATACGCTGTATGGCCTGGGGCGTGCTTATCCGCTGGACTGGGAGTCACGAGGCGCGGGCAGCCACTGCCCGGACCGGGTCGAGTGGATCGCCAGCAACGGCGAGGTACTGGCTGCCTCGGACTACGACAAGCAGGAACGTTATCTCGCCTTCGTCGCCCAGCATCGTGCCCCCCACATCGCTTCGCATTGGGAATACTTGCTCAGGCCTCTCACGCTGCACTATTCGGGCGCAAAGGGACTGCTGCGCTATCGGCAGATCGAGTTCCACCGCATGCCGCTGGTGGCCTATATCGCCGTGGATGATCCCGCTGCGTTGCAGCGCGCCGACTTCGTGCGTCTGGGACTGGGAGCCGCACCGGGCAGCGGCGCGGTGCTGCCCTACTCCGATCGCTATCTGCGGGGCTTCGAGCGCCGCTGTTGCTACGACCGCTACTGGAGCCCGGGAACCGACGGGCTCAGCACGCGCTTCGTGTGCTGCGGGTCGACGCTAATCGTCGTTGGCAACGCCGGCCAGCCCCTGTTCACCGATCCTGAGACGGGCATCCTGGGGCAGTTCCGCCATCAGTATTTCCTACTGTTCTTGATCGCACACTTCCACCGTGCGGCCCTGCTGATGTTCTCGGACCGCATGGTCGCCGCGCTGAACCGACTGGACATCCAGGACACTGACACCATCCGGCAGTTCAAGCGGACCATCCGCCAGATTCTGGAGATCTTCCTGCGCTTCACCCATCGCTACTGGTTCCACGAGATCTCGGACCAGGCGCAGGCGCGGGAGCTGTTCCGCATGTGCACCGAGCACCTGGATACGGAGCAGCTCTTCAATGACGTGCGCGAGCAGGTGCAGGACATGAGCAGCTATCTGGACAGCGACACCTTGCGCCGCCAGTCCAACACCATGCTGCGTCTGACGGTGGTCACCATTCTGGGCATGGTCGCCAGCGTAACCACCGGCTTCCTGGGCATGAACCTAATCGACCAGACCAGGGCGCCCCTGCCGGCGAAGCTGATCTATCTGACACTCGTGGCAATACCCGCCGGAATAGTGACTCTTTATGCAGTGCTGCGCTCGCGGCGCCTGTCGGACTTCCTCGACGCGCTGTCCGACGAGCGGCTGCCCCTACGGGCCAAGTATCAGGCACTAGCCAATGTGTTTCGGAGGCATCCCAAGCCGATTCGGTGAATGGGGAAGCGTGAGGCTTG
>CAYWTP010000007.1:23856-36784 GCA_964461215.1 uncultured Ectothiorhodospiraceae bacterium
TTGTAACATTTGGAGAGATAGACTAATCTTTCGATATGGCAAGACCTCTGCGTATCGAATTTGCTGGTGCTCTGTACCACGTAACCTCCCGGGGTGACAGGCGGGAGGCGATCTTTGAGGACGATACCGATCGGGAGACGTTTCTGGCGGTGTTGGCTGCGGTGGTGGATCGCTACAACTGGATCTGCTACGCCTACTGCCTCATGACGGATCACTATCATCTGCTGGTCGAGACGGTGGAAGGGAACCTGTCGAAGGGGATGCGTCAATTGAATGGCGTCTACACTCAGGCGTCCAATCGGCGGCACGGCCGGGTGGGACACCTGTTCCAAGGGCGGTTCAAAGGGATTCTGGTGGATAAGGACGCATACCTGCTCGAGTTGAGCCGGTACGTAGTTCTCAACCCCGTGCGGGCAAAGATGGTGCGGTCTCCCGAGCGGTGGCGATGGAGCAGCTATCGGACGATGATCGGCGAGGCACCGGTCCCAGGGTGGTTGGCCGCGGATGGCCTGCTGAGTCAATTTGCTGTGCGTCGGGCGGTGGCGCGGCGTCGCTATCAGAAGTTTGTTCTCGACGGCCTGGGCAAGGGCATCTGGGACGGGCTGCGCCAGCAGATCTACCTGGGCGACGACGCGTTCGTAGAGAAAATGCTGGCCAAGGCCAAGATACGGGGCGACGCCGCAACCGTTCCACACGCGCAACGGCGCCGGCCGGTACCGCCTCTGGCAGACATTGCCGCACGACACAAGGGCCGGAACGCCGCTATCTTGGCGGCCTACGCAACAGGCGTCTACAGCTATCGGGAGATTGCCGAGCACTTCGGCGTTCACTTGGCGACGGTCGGACGCGTCGTGCGGGGTGCATCGGCACAACGCGGAGCCTGAGCCCTGGCACCGGGGTAGTAACCATGCCCGAGAGCACCACCGCCTACGGGAATCCACAGGAACCGGACTACGCCAACAGATGGCCGAGCATCAATGCTCTGCTGGCTCTCTTCCTTCCAGTATTGACGTAGCCCGTACGCGCGAAGGATCTTCGGCTCGTCCTCGAGCGCGCAGAGCATGATCGTGTCATTGACATCCATCGCGGCGCCAATTGACGCGGGACCTCCGGTGCCAATGGGTGGAGCAATGGTGACGCTGCCGCGGAAGAAAGTGGTCCCGGTGAACAGCGTCAAGCCATGAGCTAGCCATGCATCAACCCGGCCATCGGAGCCACGACACGGCTGTCCGGAAATACCACGTCGGCCAGCAAGGCTTCTTCAATTCCCAGATGCTGCTGCAGCGTCGCCTTGAGCAGGCCGCGCAGGTCGTTGGCCGGAGCGAGGTCCCTTCCTTCGTACAAGTTGGCAAGACCCGGCCAATCCCCGACGACCCGCCCGCCATTGACGCTCCCGCCGAGCAACAGCGAGATGCCGGCGGTACCGTGATCGGTGCCGTTGCTGCCGTTGGCGGCGACGGTGCGGCCAAACTCCGTGATCACCAGCACCGCGGTGCTCGGCCAGAGGTCACCCATGCCCTCCCGAAACCCCATGAGCCCGTCGGCAAGCAGGCGCAAATTGCCGGCGAGCCGTCCGCTCTCGCGGCCCTGGTTGGCGTGGGTGTCCCAGCCACCCATGTCGATTGCCGCCAGCCGCGGACCGTCCGGCGCACGCAGAAAATCTGCGGCCCGCCGCAACCTGCCAACCACGGCGGTACGGCCGCGCACGGCTGCGCCGCTCATCGGAGTGTCCACGCGGAGCCGGCGCGCCTCGGCGAGGCTCTCGTGGAGCAGCGGATCGGACTCGTACATCTGCATCACACGGGTCACAAAATCCTCGTCCGCCGGCGGAAGCAGCGAAGGAGCCCACGAGCCGACCGGCGCATCGCCGCGCAGCAGCAGCGGCACCGACGGGCCGATAGCGATGGCCGGCGGCTCCGGCTGCAAGACAGTCGCGGCGCGGTTCAGCCATCCGGTAGCGAGGTCGTGGGGCTGGCCGGCTCCGCTCTCCAGCACGTCCTGGGCATCGAAGTGTGAGCGTCCGCGATAAGGACTTGCGGTGGCATGCATTACCAGCAGCTCGCCCGCCTCGTAGACTTGCCCCAGGGGGGCAAGAGCGCTGTGCAGAGCGAAATGTCCATCCAGATCCTTCATAGCCTCGCCGGTCTCCGGCATCGCCAGGCCCTTTCGTGCCCGGTGGTAGTCGCGGTCACCGTAGGGGATCACGGCGGCGAGGCCATCCAGGCCGCCGCGAAGATTGACGACCAGCAGCCGCCGATCGGTGGGCACCTCGGCGAAGCTCACCCGCACCGGCAGGCCCGCGGCGCTCAGGGCGGCCAGCGCCGCGCCGCCGAGAAACCGCCGCCGTGAGATCTTGAGCCGTTTCATCGTCATCGCCTTTGAAATTCCGGGCTTGCCAGCAGCAGCGCCGCACCCTCCGCCCTCGAGGGCGCGCGCGCAATCGCATGCCGCGTGGAGGGTCCGATCAGCGGCCCAACCGCTTTCTCCGCCAAACGGATGGGATCGGTGTCCGCCGGCAGATGCCGGGCGAAGCGGTAGCTCCACTCGATGCGCTTCAATACCGCATCCGGCGATGCCCAGGCTTCGGCCGTATCCGGAAATCCGGCCGGTGAGGATGCATTGAACGCGCGATAGTCGAGCGCCTCCAGAGCGCTGACTACCTGCGCGGGATCGGGCTTCAGACCGGTCAGCCTTACCGCCGAGAGCGCGAGCTCGTAGGGATTCTTGAGCTTGGCGAACGGCACCCAGGCCCGGTCCAGATCGAGCAGGGTCTCCATGACCTTCGGCAGATACCCGCCACTGTCAAGAAACGCGTCACGAAGCCGCTTCACCGCGCTGTCAGGTGGCGCGTCGGCAACGTAGTGGCGTACCAGCTTGACCGCGAGGTGGTGCGCCGTGGCGGGATGGCGCGCGAGCATGCGCAGCGCCTCGATGCCCTCCTCCTCCCCACCGGGCGCGAAACGCCGCCCGAGCAGCGTCTTCGGCCCCGGCTCGTGCACCGCCGGCTGGAAGCGATAGCGCACGCGCACGCCCGCCACGCCACGATCCAGCGTCCAGCCCGTCATGATCCTGGCCAGGGCCACGACGTCGTCCTGTGTGTACCCACCGTCCACGCCCAGTGTGTGCAGCTCCAGAAGCTCGCGTGCCATGTTCTCGTTGATGCCCCTGCCGCGGCGTCGGCCGACCGGCGAGTCGACACCGAAGGACTGCACATTGTCCAGGTAGAAGAGCATCGCCGGATGCCGGGCCACGGCCAGCAGCATGTCCTCGAAATAGCCGTTCACATGCGGGCGGATCGCCTCGGCCTCGTAGGCATGCACGAGCCCCGCAACCAGCGGCTTCCTTACTGACACGGTGAAGTGATTGCTCCAGAACAGCACCATGCGCTCGGTGACCGGCTGGGTGGATGCCGCCTGCGCGGCGAAGCGGGCCCCGGTGTCCTGGATGTAGATGTCCCTAACGGCACGCAGGGCCTTCCTCGCCTCCTCCGGACGCTTAGCACCGATCGCCCGCACCGCGTCCTCTACCAGGTCCCGGCCGGCCCGGCTCCCGGGCACCGTCGTCGGGTGAGCCTGGGCATGCACCTGCCGGCGCACCCAGCCGCGCGGATCGGAGTCGATCTCGCGCAGCTCTTCGGCGCGGGACCCCAGGCCGAAGCGGACGCTGGCCTGAAATGCGTCTCGGGCACTCATCGCGACCGGCTCAGCCTTTCCAGCAACGCGGCCCGCTGCGCCGCCGGCAGGCGATCGGCCAGATCCAGCGTCATTCTCTGCGCCAGGGACTGCAGCTTCTCACTCTCCTCGCGCACCCGGGCGAAGCGTGCTTCGGCTTCTGGCCTGGAGTAGCCCTCGCTGGAGAGAAGCTCGCGTGCCGCGGCCCGTGCCACGCGCAAGGCTTTGACCTGCTGCCGCAGCTTTGGCGCATAGTCCCGAAGCAGCGCAACCGCCTGCACGCGTTCTTTTTCAGGCAAGGCGCGCAGCTCACGGCCCAGCGCCCGCAGCGGGCCAACGGCCTCACTACCCCGGATCGCATCCGGCGTCTGCGGTCTCGGGCTCAGCAACCACCCCGCCAGGAAGGCATTGGCGGCCAGCGACATGAAGAGTGCAACCCCCATCAGCAGGCGCGCGTTCATAGCCGGTCCGTCCACACGTCCTGCGCAAAGGCGATGGCGACAACGTCCGGCTGGCGCTCCGGTGCCGGGCTGCGCAGGTGGCCGACGGCGAGGCCGGCTAAGACGCACATCGCCAGCGTGCCGGCCTTGAGTGCGAGTCCGTATCGCCATTCGGTGAGAGAGCGCTCCATTGATCGGCGCAGGCGATTGGACCACGGCTGGCGCTGAGGCCTTCGCGTCGCTTCGCCGGCAATGCGCCGTGCGAGACCCACCGGGGCCCCTTCAATTCTCCACTGTTTGAGCAGGTGCTCCAGCTCGTCGTGATCATCACGCATCGACACTACTCCCACCGTGATCCAGGGCGAGGATCTGCCGCAAGGTCCTGCGGGCCCGCACCAGCAGGCCCTCCAGGGCTTTGACATGTACGTCCATGATCCGGGCCGCCTCTGGATTGCTCAGCTCCTCGAAGTAGCAGAGAACCACCGCCATGCGCTGGCTCGGCGGCAGCAGCCCTACCGCCGCACGTACCCCCGCAGCGTCGCGGCGGGCGCTGAGCTGTGCCTCGGCGGACGGCGCACCATCCGGCAGTGCCGCTATGGCCGCATCGGAATCGCTCTCGGGACGCTTGCGCCGCGCGGCATCCAGGCAGGTGTTGACGAGGACGCGATAGAGCCAGGTACCGAAAGCCGCACGCCCCGGCTGCCAGGCCGGTGCATTGACCCAAACCTTGGTGAAAGCCTCCTGCAAGGCGTCCTCGGCATCGGCCTCGGTGTCCAGGGTGCGCCGGGCGATGGCATAGCCACGCGGCAGATGCCGCTCGACCAGAGCCTGAAACGCCGCCCCATCCCCCGCGGCCACGCGACACATCAAGGCTTCGTCCGTTGCGTCCTGCCCCATGCTCAAGTCGCCATGGTTGTGAGTACTCCAAGCACCACATAGCGGTGCCCCTCCTACAACCCTACGGAAACTGGGTCCCGCGACGCTGGCGCCAGCGCTCGCGAAGCTGCTCGAGCTCGGCACGCGTCACCCGGCCGTCACCGTCGAGATCCATGCGCTCGAACTGCTTCTCGCTGTTCGTCATGTACTCCTGCTTGGAGATTGCCCCATCGCCATCGGTATCCATGGCCCGTAGCCGCGCATCGATCCGCTGGCGCAGGCGGGCGCCAGGATCCTCGCCTGGCCCGGCGTTAACCTGGCCGGCCAGCAAGCTGAGCAGGAGGGTGAAAACGAGCGTTATCGATATATTCATGTGGGCAGCTCCTCAGAAGCGGTTCCAAGCCATTGATTATCAAATGAGCAGATCGGCGAGCAACGGCGTCTGCGCTCAAGGTTCGGGAGTAAGGGTCACGGAACCGGTGCGCTCCTCTCCATTCGGCCCGGTCACGGTCCGCGTAAGCGTGCGCGACTGGCCGTCGAGGGCACTGTCCACGCTACGCGCATAGGTCCGGCTGTCCGGCGTGGTCAAGCTGCTGGCGCGGCTCAAGCTTCCATCCTCGCCCGGCGAACGCGTCCGGGTAAACTCACCGCTGTCACCCGAGGCGTTGGTATAGGTACCGCTGCGCGTGAGCGACCCGTCCTCGTTGCGCGTGGTGCTGCCCTGAAAGCCGCCGCTGCGCCCGCCGCTGGTGCTGTAAGTGCCGCTGAACTGCCCGTGTAGTGCGGTGCCGGCCACGCTGCGGCTGCCGCCACGCGGGCCTGACACGCTGCGACTGAACGCCCCGCTGTCGCGATCGTAGGAAGCCGTCGACGACCGGCTGAATGTCCTGCCGCCCTGGGTGGTGATGGACTGCTGGCGGCTCAGTCCGTGCCGGTAGTCGCCCCGAACGTGGGCGTGATAAGCCCCGGTACGGTCCCTGCCGGTCTGGTAGCTGCCGCCGCGGTCAATGTTCCGCGCCCAGGCCTGACTACCGACCGCCAGGGTCACAAGCAGCCCCAGGGCCGCCGTCGCCGCGATCTTCGAGGCAGTGATGCGCATCGTCTTGCTCCCGTATGGTCACCCAGCATTGGTGCTGTGACTCTTATACGCACCAGACCGCCAAACCCCTGCGCTCTCCGTACGACGTTGTTTGCCTGCGCCTGACGAGCTATTGGACGATTGACGTCGTGGGCGGCCGGCGCCCGCCAGGAACGTCTCGGATGGAAAGAGGCGGCAGCCACTTGCCACGGTCCGTACACAGCGCCGCCGCACGGGTGTTGGGATAAGGCCTGAGCGGTGCGAAGCGGACGAACCGTCGGCCGCGGAAAAGCGGCCGTCGAGTCTACATGGGCGAAGCGGGACCGAAGGGCCGGTGGGCGAGCAACGGGACAGGAGTTGCGAGCGGAGCAGGATTGCGCGGCGCCATGGGTATCCAGGGCGTGTTCCGGAGGCTCGTACCGCTCGGCCCGGACCACCGAAGCTTCTAACCGAGCACGGATGAGCGCCCCCGGGGCGTCCTTCATCCAAAGAGGTGGGGCTGGCCGATACGCCACTCCACGTAGGCGTCGACCAAGGCCTCGCCGTCACCCTCGAAGCGGCTGTAGTGCACGCCGATCATGTACTCGCTCTCCGACTCCCGGCGCACGAAGGCGACGCGGCTGTCGACCTCCACCATGGTGCGCTCATGGCCGGGCCAAACCAAGGGAAAACGCACGCGACAGTCGAACGGTCCGCCGGCCACGCCCTGGCGAATCTGATCGCCGGCGACGAGCTGGGCGCTGCGTCTGTCGGTGAGAAGCTGCATGCCGGCCCGCGATATATTGATCCCGCGCACATGCACGGTGCCACCGTTGGGAGCAATGATCTCCACCGCAAGCTCGGTGCTGAATCTGGGATGTTCTCGAATATACGATGCCATGATCCCGTTGCGGGGGGGGCCTACCCTGGAGCATGCGGCATGAGCTTTGCGGTATATAGTAGCTGGTGAGTGGGGAAGGCACCAACCGGGTAGGGCGCCGCTGCCAGGCCCCGTAAAAGCTACGCGAGACCGCGTGGTACGGCGGGGTGCCGTCGAGCACGCCGCGTCGAGCTGGTGTCGAAGCACCAGAAGGCCATCCCGTTGCTCACTCAGTATGCCAAGGGTAGGCACATCGCCGACTAGTCAGGCTCGCCGGGATGCACCGCCGGCACCGGTGGCTCACCCGGCTCGGAGCCCTCGCCCGCGGCAGGATCGGCCTGCTCGTCGGCCTTGGGCGCCATGGGCTCAGCGGCGTGCATGCCCTCGATCAGACGGTGGATGCGGGTGGCGAAGCTCTGGTGATCGACGGCGGAGTTGCGCCGCAGCACGTTGGAGGTCAGGGTCACCATATAGTACAAACGGCGGGTCTGTGCCGGAGACTCGATGATGGCCACCGAGTTCATCAGGTTGCGCTTGTTGCCGTGGTATTTCCTGCATTTGAAGCCCGGCTCCGGCTGACAGGCGTACAAGGATCCGGACTTGAAGTAGACCGCGGAGTCCCGCAGTGCCGGCGAGGAGGCGTAGCGGATGCGGCGCTCGGTCATGTAGAGCAGGCGCTTGATCTCCCGGCTGGAGAAGGCGTCCACGATCCGGCCCTGCTCCAGGCGTACGAGAAAATGCATCAGCTCCCGGGTGGTGGCGTAGCTGCTGGTGCCCGGCACCCGTCTCTTGCCGGTGGCGGTGAAGAAGCTGCCCTGGCGGAAGGACTTCAGGTCGATGCCGTTGCGGGTCAGCGGCCGCTGAATCGCCTGCTCGAGCAGCGCGCCAAGTGCCTGGCGCGGCGTCTCGCGGAAGAAGCGGTCCGCCTCCTCCTGGGACACCGGATAGCGCTTGCCGAAATGTGTGAGCAGCATGGCCTGCTTCTGCACCATGGCCGCGGCGGCATTGGAGCTGGCCGAGAGCATCCAGTCCAGAAATTCCCACAGGCTCCCCCGGTCACCCTCACGCAGAGGACGGCGCTCCAGCACCAGGGTGTCCGGGTGCCAGATGCGGATCGTGTGATGGTCATGGTGGATGAACTCGTCGGCCACCACCACGGTGTCGTGCAGCACCGCCCGGCGCTTGTCCAGATCGCCGGGGTACGCGTCGGCCAGGGCCTGGAACAATCCGGTGACCACGGCCAGCTTACCCACGCTGCCCGGGTTCACCGGCACGTTGCCCCGGTGCTCGGCGTAGCGGGGCTTGTCCGGATCGGAGAGATCCAGCACCGACACGCTGTAGCGCTCGGCATACTCCCCGAGCAGCCCCACCACCTTGGCGGTCAGCTCGGGATCGGGCGGGGGCAGCACCATGTCCGGTCGACCCGTCAAGCGGATGTCGACCTGCTGCACCGGCAGCAGCTCTCCGGGGACTCGCTTACGCCCGGGGATCTTGCCCTCATGGGCCAGCCGGGCCTGCTCCAGCCGCCGGATCCCGGTGAACTCGCTGCCGTACAGCGGATAGCCCACAGCGCTCGGCGCGCACAGGACCACCATCATCATCACCAGCCACCGCCTCACGGGACAGCTCCCGGCACACCCTGCATGTCGACCATTACCCCGCTCAGATCCCGCATGCCGGCATCCAGGGACTTGAGGTACTCGCTGCCGCGGGCCTGCTTGCTCTCCAGGAAGGGCCGGATCTGGAACAAGCGCAGCTTGCCGCCCACGAAGCCGAACTCGATGTCGGCGGGCGCCGCGTTGCCATCGGCATCCAGGATCGCGGGAAAGCGCCGGGGCAGGACCCGGGCCAGCTCGATGAGCTGGGCAATCTCATCGGGCTGCAGCACCCGGTCGGCACCGCTTGCCGGCACCTTGACCAAGCCGCCCGCCGAGGCGACCTCGCGCCGCAGCGGAGCCGTGGCTTCCGCCATCAGGGTCACCGCACCGGTCCCGGTATTGATGCGCAGGGACTCCGCCGCCTGCCCGTCCACCGCGCCGCCCACGCCCTCGTTCACGGCCACGGTCAGCCAGCCCTTGGCGCCCGTGTCCACGTCCCGCGTCACCATCACACCGGACTTCTCGGAGGGCACGCTGCGCAGCAGCAGCACCGCCGGATACACGTGCTGGGGCTGGTCCATATGGCTCTGGCGCCAGGCGAAAGCCCGCTCCGTGAAGGGAGAGGCCCAAACCTGTGAGATTGCCCGCATGACGTTGTCGAAGCCCACCACGTTGGGGAGGGTAAGGTTCAGCCCGGCGCCGGTGAAGCCGGGCAGATCCTCCACGTTGGTGTCGCTGCGTACGAACACCCCATAGCTGCCGTCCGCTCCGAATTGCCGCGCCATGTCCCGACGCAGCCGCTCGCGGAACTCGGGCCCCGGGTCGGCGTGCAGGATCCAGTCGTAGAGCTTCTCCCTGAAGATCTCGGTGGCAGCGCTGCGTTGGGGGGAGCCCGCGGCCATGGCGGCCAGGCGGCGGTACTCGCCTACCATCCAATCGTAAACACTCCTGGCGCCGTCGCCGTAGGGCTGGTCCAGCATCTGGCGGAACGAGCCGAACGGGATGGCCAGACCTTCAGCCACCGCCCCGGGGAAGCTGTGGTAAAGCTCGCCCAGCTTGGCCGCCTTGGGCCCGACGATGCGGCCCGAATCGGTAGCCCGCAGATCGCTCAGCGCAATGAAGCCGCGTACGCTCAAGTCCAGCTTGTTCAGATCCGGCTGGATCAGGACCTGGGCTGGCTCGGCCGCCTGCACAGGCCCGGATTTTCCCCGGTCCTCGGCCAGTCGCACCGCCCCCTTCGGGGAGACGGCCAGGATCACCCTGTGCCCGGCCATGGCCTTCAGCCTGGGCACCAGCGAGACGTCCACCGCCACGTTCGGGATCCCCAGGTTTCGGGCCAGAAGCTGGACGTGGGACAGCGGATTGCCCTCGCCTTCGGTCAGGATCCCCGCCACCGGCGGCAGGTCTGAGGTGGTCTCGGGCAGCAGGTAGATCCCGGCCGGATCCAGGGCCTCCGCATCGCTCGCCGCCACGTGCAGCACTCCCCGGGCCAGTCCCGGATTCAGCGGCCGCAGGCCGGCACCGACGTCCTCCCCGAACAGCTCGTGGCGCACGCCGGCCAGGCGGTTGGCATCCACCAGGGCGCCGTCCAGGGTCTGCGAGTAGAACAGCAACGGGCTGCTGCGCAGCAGGTCTTGGATGAACACCCCAGCGCGCGGCTCGATCCCCGCAAGGGTCTGCACCGAACGGCCGAAGAAATAGCGCAGGCGCTGGGCTCCCCAGCCCGGGGCCAGCGCCAGGTAATCCAGGACCTCCTTGTAGTCGGCCAGCGGTACCTGAGCAACGGTCAAGCGGGCCAGGGCCCCGCGAAGCGCATCCCGCTCCCTGCCCGTCAGCAGACCCGTGCCGTAGGCGGCATCGACCCCGCTCGACAACCAGTCTAGCCTTTGCCGCCGGCTGGCTGCGCCGAAACGCTCACGCAGGGCGGCACCGGCGGTGAAGAACTCGTCGGCCAAAGACACCGAGGCATCCAGCAGCTTGAGCCGCAGGAGGGGTCCGTTAGGCCGTGTGATACGATCGCGCAGCGCCCCCAGCAGATCCGCAGTCACCGCCAGGCGCTCCGCCGGATCCGTTGCCTGCTCCAGGCGCTTGGCCCCGGTATCAAGCACGCTGGGAAGGTCACCCAGACCGGCGCTGGCCACCGTGAGGTCCTTGAGTTCCTTGACCGTGGAGCCGGAGGAGTACACGTGCTCCAGCACGCCCGCCAGCTCGGCCAAGCTGGCCTTGAGCTCGGCATCCTGGACCTTTGCCGCATAGGCACGAACCCGGGCGGCGTCGCTGGCATCCGGGTGGGCATGCATCTTGTTGCGCAGGGGCACAAAGCCGGGGTCACGCTCGGCCAGGCTGGTGGCGAGCTGGCGCATCTCGGCCACGGACGCGGTCTCGGTGCCGTGACGCATCAGCCTGGCGCCGTCGCGCAGGACGGCGTAGCGCCGGGTCAGCCGGTCCGGATCTTCGACCAGCTTCAGCAGCAGGCGCCGCGCGCCGAGGCGCTCGCCCTCTTCCTGCAAGGCCCCGCGATAGTAGCGGGCCCGGCGCAGGATCCAGCCGTTATCGGCGCGCACCAGATACTGCTCGATGAGGATCTGGCTGAAGGCATCGTCCACGTCGGGGCGCGCGGCAAATGCGCTCGCGTCCAGGTCGGAAAGGACGTTGGCGATGAAGTACCCGTTGGCGCGCAGCAGCTTTACCCGGCCGGTCCACTCGCCATGCTGATAGCCACCGCCGTGCTCCTCGCGACACGCGTAGGGCTCCGGCGGTAGAATCGCGCCGTCCTTACAGAACCACCGGATGCGCGCGAATGGTCCTCTCTCGGAGTGTTTCATCTCCTCGATCCATGTCCGCAGGACCGGCTTTTCCGGCAAGGGGGCGGCGACGGCGGGCGATCCCCACAGGAGCAACGCTAACAGCATCAAGACTGGATGACGGCTCATGGCCTCTGAGGGGGGCTGGTGGGCTACTGCACTTGATCTTACCGCAGGATGCCGTTCATAGGCTGCACCGGCTCCCCGTGATCTCTGTCCGTGCCAACTCGCATTCCTGACTTTGCTCCGCAGCCGGCGTGCAGGCTGATCGTGACCGCGCTGGTCGGCTGCGCGGTCTGCCTGGCCGGATGTGCCGGGATCACCGATCCGCCCGCGGCCCGCGAGATGATCAACGCCACGCTGTGGCAGCAGCGCTCGGCCGAATACCGGGCCCTGAGCCGCCAAACCTACCGCCTGGCACAGGAGAGGCTGACCCAGGCCCTCGGTGACCCGGCGTGGACCGCAGCCTTGGAGCAGACCCCGCCCTACGCCCGGCTTCCGCCGGCCGTGATCCTGGACGTCGATGAGACGGTGCTCGACAACACCCCGTACGAGAGCCGGATTATCCTGGACTATGGGCGGTTCTCCCCGGAGACCTTCGCGGCTTGGTGCCAGCAAGCCGCTGCCACCGCGGTTCCAGGCGTCAAAGCATTCCTGGACCGGGCGCGGGCGCTGGGCGTAACCATCTTCTATTACACCTCACGCCGTGAAGCTCTGCGCGAGTGCACCGCGCGCAACCTGCGCCGCCAGGCGCTGCCCCTGGCCGAGGACGGCAGCACTCTGCTGCTCAATGACGGGACCAGCAAGAGCGAGCTGCGCCGGCGCATTGCACACAGCTACCGGATCCTGTTGCTGGTCGGTGACAGCCTCGAAGACTTCACCGACGGCTCCACGGGGCCGCCGGAGCGGCGCCTGGCCATTGCCCGGGCACAGGACGCACGCTGGGGAAAAAGCTGGATCGTGCTGCCCAACCCCATGTACGGACATTGGGAGGCCACCTACTACGATTTCGACTACAGTGCGCCGCGAGCCGAGCAGATGCGCAGGAAAGCGTCGGCCCTGGAGCCTGCGGCTCCGGAGTAAGGCCGTGCGGCTCCCACCGGCAAGACTAGCCGGGTCACCGCAGCCACACCGCCGCAGATGCCCCGTAGCGACCTCAGTTCCCCCGGAAAGAAGATCCAGCCGGTGTCGATGGTCGCCCCGAGCTTGGCAAATCAACCAGCGTTGGCACGGCCAACAGGGCCACCCGCAAGAAGGCCCCCGCCACCAGTGGTGACAGGGGTCTGATCACCGGAGCCCGGACTTGGGTCCCGAGCGCTCGGTCCTATGCCGCGGCTACGCCCAGCTTCTGGCGCCAGCCGGGGAACAACTGGTCGGCATCGTGCGGGAAGGACTCGAAGGCCCGCCCGAATTCCTTGTGCTCCTTTGCCCACTCGATGGGATCGGCGCCGGCCTTCCAGCACTCGTAGGCTTGCTTCAGGGAGATGGCGCCGGCCGCCGGGCTGTCGATGTGGCCGTAGGAGCCGCCACCGGCGGTGTTGATGACATTGCCGTGGCCCAGGTTCTCGAAGAAGCCGGGCAGGCGCAGGGCGTTCATGCCGC
>CAYWTP010000008.1:0-34418 GCA_964461215.1 uncultured Ectothiorhodospiraceae bacterium
CCCGGAGGCGGTGTCGCCCTAATCCGGGCGCTGAAGGGGCTTCAGGGAGTGAAGGGGGACAACGATGATCAGGACGTGGGGATCAGCATCGCCCGCCGGTCGATGGAAGAGCCGCTGCGTCAGATCGTGGCCAACGCTGGGGGCGAGCCTTCCGTAGTTCTGCGCTCGGTCGCCGACGGCGAAGGCAACTACGGCTTCAACGCGCAGACCGACGAGTTTGGCGACATGATCGCCATGGGCATCCTGGATCCCACCAAGGTAACCCGCACGGCGCTGCAGAATGCCGCGTCGGTCGCCGGCCTCATGATCACCACCGAAGCCATGGTGGGTGAGCATCCCAAGGAGGAGAAGGCCGGCCCGGACATGGGTGACATGGGCGGTATGGGTGGCATGGGCGGTATGGGTGGCATGATGTAGCCACCGGCGCAACCGCCGCGAACGAAGAAAGCCCCGCCCCGGCGGGGCTTTCTTTTTCGATTCTGTGTATCCTGCCCGCGATTCCCCGTGACCGCAGGAGAATCCCTTGACTGTCCATCCGTCGCCGGGCGTGGGCCCGATCCCGCCGAGCCTGCGCAACCAGGCGCAGGGCCGCTGGTCCGATTGCCAGGAACAAGCAAACCTCAGGGAGGTGGCGCTGCCGCCCCTGGATCCGGAGGCAACGGAGCAACTGCTGCGGGTCTGGGCCTGCAGCGACTTCATCGCCCAGTCGTGCATGCGCCATCCGGCCATGCTGGCCGACCTGCTCGGCTCGGGCGACCTTGAGCAGGACTATGCGAGCGGCGTGCTGCTCGCCAAGACCCGTGCCGCGCTCCTGGATACCGCCGACGACGCGGGGCTGATGTCCGCGCTGCGGTCGTTGCGACGGCGTGAGATGGTGCGTATTGCCTGGCGTGATCTGGAGGGCGTTGCCACCCTGGATCAGACCATGGCCGAGCTCTCGGAGCTGGCCGACGCGGTCCTCGACATCGCTTTGGCCCGCCTCTACACCTGGCAATGCGCCCAGATGGGCACGCCGACGGGCGGCGACGGCCAGCCCCAGCAGATGATAGTGCTCGCCATGGGAAAGCTGGGCGCGAGGGAGCTGAATTTCTCCTCGGACGTGGATCTGGTCTTCGCTCTGCGCGAGGACGGCGCTACGCTCGGTGGCCGGCGGGAGCTGACCAGCCTGGAGTTCTTCACCCGGCTCGGGCAGCGGCTCATCGACGTGCTCAGCCGGCATACCGCCGACGGTTTCGTCTACCGGGTAGACATGCGACTGCGGCCGTTTGGCGCAAGCGGTCCACTGGTGATGAGCCTCGAGGCCATGGACACGTACTACCAGAGCCACGGTCGGGACTGGGAGCGCTATGCGCTCATCAAGGCGCGCTCGGTGGCCGGGGACGTGGCCGGAGGTTCGGAGTTCCTGACGCAGATCCGGCCGTTCGTCTACCGCCGCTACGTGGACTACGGCGCGGTTGAGGCACTGCGGGAGATGAAGGACCTGATCGCCCAGGAGGTGCAGCGCAAGGGCCTTCAGGATGACGTGAAGCTGGGGCCGGGCGGGATCCGCGAGATCGAGTTCATCGCCCAGGCATTCCAGTTGATCCGCGGGGGCCGCGAGCGTGCCCTGAGAGGGCGGAGCCTGCTGCCGGTCCTGAGCTATCTGGGTGAAAGCGGCTATCTTCCACACTACGCGGTGCGGGAGCTTAGCGACGCCTATCGCTTTCTGCGCCGTACCGAGCATCGGATCCAGGAATATGCGGATCAGCAAAGCCAGGCCCTGCCTCGGGAAGATCTCGAGCGGGAGCGGCTGGCATTCAGCATGGGCTATCCTGGCTGGCACGACTTCTGGGAGGCCCTGGACAGCCACCGGCGGCACGCGCAGACCCACTTCCACCATACCTTCGCCTCACCCCCCGATGAGCGTCGTACGTCCGGCGCCGGCGATCTGCGACTCGCATGGCAGCACCCCGGTGACACGGATCGGGTGCACGCCGCTCTGCTTGGTGCCGGCTTCACCGACCCCGCCGGGGCGCTGGAGTGCCTGGCGAGGCTGAAGGGTACCTACGCGATACGGGTGATGAGCCCCAGGGCGAGACAGCGCCTGGATCAGGTAGTACCCCCGTTGCTCCAGGCCGCAGGCCAAAGCGAGGCACCGGAGCAGACGCTGGTGCGGCTGCTCGCCCTGGTGGAAGCCGTGGCACGGCGCAGTGTATATCTGGTGCTGCTGAACGAGCACCCCGAGGCGCTCAAGCAACTGGCCAGCCTCTGCACCGCCAGCCCCTGGATCGCGGCCTACATCACCCAGCACCCACTGCTACTGGATGAGCTTCTGGATCCGCGCACCCTGTACGCCCCGCCGGACGCGGTCGGCCTGGCTCAGGAGCTGCGCACGAAGCTGTTGGGCGTGCCGGTCGCGGACATGGAGCAGGAGATGGACGCGCTACGCCACTTCAAGCAAGCCAACGTGCTGCGTGTGGCCGCCGCGGATGTGTCCGGGCTTGTGCCACTGATGAGAGTGAGCGACCACTTGACCGCAATCGGCGAGAGCGTCCTACAAGCTGCCGTGACCCTGGCATGGCGGGACCTTGCGGACCGCCATGGCACGCCGCGTTACGAGCTCGATGGCGAGCCGGTTGCAGCAGGCTTCGGCATAGTGGCCTACGGCAAGCTTGGGGGCCGAGAGCTGGGGTACGGATCGGATCTGGATCTGGTATTCCTGCATGACAGCCAGGGGCAGCACCAAGTGACCGACGGGGAGAAGACCGTCGAGAATCCGGTGTTTTTCGCCCGCCTGGCCCAGCGTCTGATCCACCTGCTCACCACCCACACCTCGGCCGGAACCCTCTATGAGGTGGACTTCCGACTCCGGCCCAGCGGGGCCTCCGGGCTGCTGGTGAGCAGCTTGGACGCGTTCGCCGAGTACCAGCAACGCCAGGCCTGGAGCTGGGAGCATCAGGCGCTGGTTCGTGCCCGCCTGGTGGTGGGTGAGGCTGATCTGGCGCAGCGCTTCGCTCAGGTGCGGCGGCAGGTGCTGGCACGACCGCGTGATGCGGCCGTGCTGCGAAGCGACGTTCGGGACATGCGCGAGCGCATGCGCGCCGAGCTGGGCACCCGTAAGGCGGGACTGTTCGACCTCAAGCAAGACCGGGGCGGTATCGCGGATATTGAGTTTATGGTTCAATATGGCGTTCTACTTCGGGCGTTCGAGCAGCCGGAGATGCTGCGTTACACGGACAATGTCCGGCTGCTGGCGGCGCTGGGACAAGCCAGGCTCCTGTCCCAGGATGAAGCCTCCCTGCTGGCGGACATCTACAGGACATACCGGGCGCGCGTACACGCGCTCGCCTTGCAGGAGCAGAAGGCGGTCGTGGCCGAGGGTGAGTTCCGTGGTCTGCGCGAGCAAGTGACAGCGATCTGGCAGCGGCTCATGGAGCAACCGGGGTAAGGCCGGCGGCTGATAGCTGATTGAGCGCAAGAGTCTGCCGGGCCTGAAGAGCCGGCCCATGGGGGGCGCCGGGAGATGCGCGTGCCGCTCCCGATCCGGAGATCTAGACGATGAGCATGGCTGACCGAGACGGGGTGATCTGGCTGGACGGGGAGCTGGTCCCCTGGCGCGAGGCCACCACCCATGTGCTCACCCACACTCTGCACTATGGAATGGGAGTGTTTGAAGGCGTGCGCGCCTACAGCACCGAGCATGGCACCGCCATCTTCCGGCTGCGCGAGCACACGGACCGGCTGTTCCGGTCGGCGCACATTCTGCGCATGCCGATGCCCTTCGACAAAGGTACTCTGGATGCTGCTCAGCGGGCCGTGGTCGCCGAGAACGGTCTGGAGACCGCCTACATCCGGCCTATGTGCTTCTATGGGTCGGAAGGCATGGGGCTGCGCGCCGACAACCTGCGGGTGCACGTGATGGTGGCCGCCTGGGAGTGGGGGGCGTACCTGGGCGCCGAGAACATGGAGCGCGGCATCCGCATTCGGACCTCCTCGTTCACTCGGCACCACGTGAACATCACCATGTGCAAGGCCAAGGCCAACGGCAACTACATGAACTCCATGCTGGCCCTGCAGGATGCACTGTCCTGCGGCTACGACGAGGCCATGCTGCTGGACAGCGAGGGCTTCGTGGCCGAAGGCAGCGGCGAAAACATCTTTATCGTGCGCAACGGCACTCTCTATACCCCGGACCTGACCTCAGCCCTGGAAGGCATCACCCGGGAGACCGTTCTGACGCTGGCAGCGGAGCTGGGGCTCCCGGTCAAGGAGAAGCGCATAACCCGGGACGAGGTGTACGTGGCGGACGAGGCCTTCTTCACCGGCACCGCGGCAGAGGTGACACCGATCCGCGAGGTGGACGACCGCATCATCGGCCACGGCTCCCGCGGCAACGTTACGGAGCGGCTGCAGAGCCTGTATTTCGACGTGGTCCACGGCCGCCATCCGGGGCACAACCAGTGGCTTACTCCGGTCCGCTGAGACACGCGCGCCGGACACGACCCGATGGCACCTTAGCGAGGAGGTTCGCGTGGCAAGCACCCAGAGCGCCCAATCCGAGAAAGCAATCGACGCTAACGCCAGGGATCGTTATGAGGTTGCCCGGGCCGACCTGCCCCTGAGCTGCCCCATGCCGGGCATGACGCTGTGGAACTCCCATCCTCGCGTCTACCTGCCTATCGAGGAAACCGGCCAGGCCAAGTGCCCATACTGTGGCGCGGAATTCGTTCTCAAGGACTAATGCCGAGGCCGCGGCATCTGCAGCCGACGTTCACGCATCACCATTGCCCCTCTGGAAACCGCAGCCGGCGTGCGAGAACCGCCCGCTAGGTGTGCTTGTGGTCCTGCGTAGCGCCTACTGAACGATGCCGTCCTCTTCCTCCGCGCAGCGTTCGCTCGATGAGTTGAGCAGCCGGCAGCTCTTCCTGCGGCTGCTGCGACACGTGCGGCCGTACTGGCGGCATTTCTCGCTGGCCATCCTGGCCATGGTGGTGGGCGCCGCAACCGAGCCGGCCCTGCCGGCCCTGATGAAGCCGTTGCTGGACGGCAGCTTCGTGCACAAGGACCCCGCGCTCATGAGGCTCATACCGGTGCTGCTGGTACTGGTGTTTCTGGTACGCGGCGCGGCGAGCTTCATCAGCACGATGGGCCTGGCCTGGGTCGCCGGCAAGGTCGTCATGGACCTGCGGGTGCTCATGTTCGACAAACTGCTCTCCCTGCCCATCGGCTACTACGACCACTCCATCGCCGGTACCCTGGTCTCCAAGGTCACCTTCGACGTCACGCAGTTGGCGGAGGCGGCGACCTTCACCATCACGGTGCTCATAAGGGACAGCCTGGCAATCCTGGGCCTGCTGGTCTGGATGGTGTACCTGAGCTGGGAGCTCAGCCTTGTGGTATTGCTGGTCGGGCCCGTGGTGGTGCATATCGTGCGGCTCATCAGCAAGCGGCTACGGACCATGAGCCGGAGCTGGCAGCGCACCATGGGGGAGCTGACGGCGGTCCTGGAGCAGACCCTCAGAGGCCAGAAGGTGGTGCGGATCTTCGGCGGCCAGGCCTACGAGCAGCGCCGCTTTGCCGGCACCGCCAACTGGGTCCGGCGCTACCAGATGAAGTTCATCTCAGCCTCGGCGGCCAATGCGCCCGTCGTGCAGCTGGTCACGGCTGTCGGCATGGCTGGAATCATCTACCTGGCCACGGAGCGCTCGGCCTCGGACCAGATGAGTGTCGGCGAGTTCGTGTCCTTCTTCACTGCCATGGGCATGCTGTTCTCGCCGCTCAAACGCCTCACCGGAGTCAACGGTCCCCTGCAGAGAGGGCTGGCGGCCGCCGGCAGTATTTTCCAGCTTGCGGACGAGCCCTCGGAGGCCGACCCGGGTATCGTTGTCCTGGACAGGGCCCTGGGCAGGGTTGATTTTCGGGATGTCACCTTTCGCTATGTCCCGGACCAGAAGGCGGTGCTCAACCACGTTTCCTTCAGTGTCTCGCCCGGGGAGACCCTGGCGCTGGTGGGGGCCTCGGGCAGCGGCAAGAGCACGCTGGTCAATCTGATTCCTCGCTTCTATCATCCCAGCGCCGGCCGGATCCTGCTCGATGGCCACGATCTGGAGGACCTGCGCCTGGCGAACCTGCGCCGAAATATCGCTCTGGTAAGCCAGGACGTGGTGCTGTTCAACGACACCATTGCCGCAAACATCGCCTACGGGCGGCTTGCCGAGTCGTCGCCGGTTGCTATCGCCGAGGCGGCGGCGGCGGCCCACGCGATGGAGTTCATCCAAGGGCTGCCGGACGGCCTGGAAACGCTGGTGGGAGAGAACGGCGTGCGCTTGTCGGGCGGTCAGCGGCAGCGGCTTGCCATCGCCCGCGCGTTTCTCAAGGACGCCCCTATCCTGATCCTGGATGAGGCCACCGCGTCCCTGGACTCCGGCTCAGAGAAGTTCATCCACCAAGCCCTGGAGCAGTTGCGCCTGGGGCGCACCACGATCGTCATCGCCCACCGCCTGTCCACCGTGGAGAACGCGGACCGCATCCTGGTACTGGCCGAAGGCAGGGTGGTGGAGGAGGGCGATCACGGCAGCTTGCTGCGACGCGACGGAGTCTACGCCGGGCTGTACCGGATGCAGTTCGCGCCGGACGCCACCGGTGGGGCAAGTTGATTGCCGGCGCCGCGAAGACTGCGGGCCGCCTGACCGTGGTTCAGCTTCTGCCCGCCCTGGAGAGCGGCGGCGTCGAGAGGGGCACCGTTGAGCTTTCCGCGCACTTGGTGGCCGAGGGGCACCGCTCGATCGTGGTATCCGCGGGCGGTCGCTTGGTAGCGACGCTGCTCGCTCACGGGGCGGAGCACGTCGCCTGGGCTATCGGAAGCAAGTCATTGCGCACGCTGCGCTACGTGCCTCGCCTGCGCCGGTTGTTGCAGGAAACCGGCGCTCACATACTACACGCCCGCTCGCGTCTGCCTGCCTGGACCGGCTACCTGGCCTGGCGCCGAATGGACCCGGGCAGCCGGCCTCGGCTCGTCACCACCGTGCACGGATTCTACTCGGTCAGTCGTTACAGCGGCGTCATGGCTCGCGGGGAACGGGTCATCGCGGTATCCGAGGCGGTTCGCGATTATATCTTGCACAACTATCCCTGGGTGGAGCCTGGACGTATCCGGGTGATTCCGCGCGGGGTAGACCGCAAAGAATACCCGCACGGATTCCGGCCGGCGCCTGACTGGATCGCCCGCTGGCAGTCCCAGCACCCGGAGCTGCAGGGCAAGTTGCTGGTGACACTGCCCGGCCGGGTGTCACGGCTCAAGGGCCATGAGGATTTCATCACGCTCCTTCGCGGCCTGCGTGCTGGCGGCCTCCCGGTACACGGACTGGTGGCCGGGGGAGTGGACCCCAGGCACGAGGGGTACGGGATGGACCTGCGGAAGGCCGCCGCGAGAGCCGGGGTACAAGAGGCGGTAGCCTTCCTGGGTCACCGGGACGACCTGCGGGAGGTCCTCGCCGTGTCCAGCCTCGTGCTGTCGCTGTCGCACAAACCGGAGTCCTTCGGCCGCACGGTGCTGGAAGCGTTGAGCCTGGGGGTTCCGGTCGTGGGCTACGAGCACGGTGGCGTGGGCGAAGTCCTCGGGCAGATCCTGCCAAGCGGACGGGTTCCGGTCGGAGAGCACGCGAGCCTGCTGCGGCGTTGCAAGGAATTTCTTCTGGCACCGCCAGGGGTTCCGGCGACACACCCATTCTCCCTGGAGCGTATGTTGCGCGATACTGTCGAGCTGTATCAATCACTGGCCGAGGCAAGACAGCCGTGACCTGCTCGGAATGTGCACGTGGCCGTGACTTAGCGTCTGGCGGAAATCGGGTGAACCGGGGTGAACGCGAACGGGTACCACCGGTTGGGGCTTGGCGGATCGCGGTACGACGGAAATAGGGTGGATGGCTACTCTGCGCCAACGCCTGGAACGGGCGCTGAAGGGGACTCCGAGCCGCAGCCTGAAGGTCACGCTTGCGCTAAAACGGACGTTTTCGCGACGTGGACGGACCTTGTTCGTCACCAGCTTTCCCAAGAGTGGGTCGTCCTTTCTGGTCAGCGCGCTAGAGGAGACAACGGGATACCTACGCTATTTCCTGGGCTACGATTTCCTAAACGAGCAGAACCTGTATCTGCCCCGACTTCTTGATGCCTACTCAATGAACGTCGTGGCTCACCACCACACGCAGGCCACAACACCGAACCTCAGACTGATGCGGGAGTTCGGGATCCGGCCGGTTATCCTGGTTCGCAACATTCACGATACCCTGGCAAGTCTGCATGACCACCTGAACAAGGAGTCCCGGGAAACGCCAACCTTTACGGCATACCCAAGCTTCTTCAGCCTGTCGCCCGCCGGGCAGCTGGATTGTCTGATTGACCTTGCGGCGCCCTGGTTCATCGCCTTTTACGCGGGTTGGCGATATGCCTCGCAGGAACCGGGATCGCAGGTACTGTGGCTGAGCTACGAACAAATGATGGCCAGCAAAGCGCAGGCCGTTCGGAATGTGCTCCGCTTCCACGGCCTCAAAGATCGGGAATCGCGCGCGGACGGCGTGGTGGCCAGGCTCAGTACGCAGGGAGACAAGACTCGCTTGAACGTGGGTGTCAGCGGCCGTGGTTATGCACGTTTTACCGATGCGCAACGTGGTCGCGTCGAGGCATTGTTCCGTCACTTTCCCGACGTGGACTTCTCACCCATCCTTCGCCGGAACCATGGCGGGACCGACAAGATGCCGCTGGGAACATGATAGCTGGCGCCGGAACAAGGCTTTCGTCGACGGCGGGGGACACGCAGAAAGCGGCTCAAGGTGGCTTCCGCTGCCGGATTTGCGGGCACCGCCAGGACGGCGGCGCATACCGCGTGCGGGAAATGCTGTTCGGTACGCGGGAGTCCTTCACCTACTTCCAGTGCCAAAGCTGCGGCTGCCTTCAGATTGGCGCGATTCCGGCGAACCTTGGGACTTACTACCCTCGGGATTATTTCTCGTTTCGAAGACCCAAGGAGCGCGTCACCAGTCGGCTACGGGCGTTCGTGGATGGTCGCCGGGTACGTTACCGGCTCGGCTTAGGCGGTCTCCTTGGGCGCATCTTCGACCGCGTCTCTAAACCGCTGGATTACCTGAGCTGGGTTACGACGGCCGGCCTGGGCTTGGACGCGCGGATACTGGACGTAGGCTGCGGCACGGGAAAGCTCTTGCTGCGTATGAGCATGGGGGGATTCAGCGAGTGTCTGGGGGTCGATCCGTTTGTCGATGAGGACATCCTTTACCCCAACGGCGTCAGCGTGTTGCGTACTGACATTGAAGGCTTGGCGCGCTCCACATCGCGACGCTTCGACATGATCATGTTTCACCATTCTCTGGAGCATCTGCCTCATCCTGGCAAAGCTCTGGCAGCGGCTCAACAGCTGCTCGCGCCCGGTGGCTGCGTGTTGGTGCGCATTCCGGTAGCCGACTCCTATGCGTGGGAGCAGTATCGCGAGCACTGGATCAACTTGGACGCCCCACGCCACCTCTTCCTTCTCACCCGCAAGAGCTTGTCCGTGCTGGCCGCAGCGAACGGCCTGCGGGTGACATCGATACGCCATGACTCGACCGCGAGCCAGTTCGTCGGCAGTGAATTGTACGTGCGCGACATCCCTTCCAATGCGCCCCGGAGGGACAAGGAGATCTTCTCGCGCCGACAAAGAGACGTATTCCGCGAGCGGGCCCGGGAGCTCAACGAAGAAGGCAGGGGCGACACCGCGGTGTTCTGGCTCAGCAAAGCATGAGACAGCCCGTAGCCCCATGATATGGCCGAACCCCGGGTGATTCTGGTCGCCAAGCCCTGGAAAGGCGGGCTGGGGCGATATCTTTTTCTCGCGTTGCAGAACATGTTCGCGGGCCGGGTGCAGTGGCTGCCCACACACCCCGGATGGACTCGGGAGCGCATTGGGTATGGGATCGATCGAGCGTCGTGGCACCGGGCCCTGGTGCGCCGCATCGGCGGATACAAGGACGCGATCTGCATCTTTGTGAACCACTTGCCGGCATTCCGCGAGCTGCCGTTCCGGGAACAGCATGTAATCTGGATCACCGACCGCCCTCGTGTGCAAGCCGATGACTTAGCCCCTTTCGGGAGGATTTTCTTGTCGGACCCTGGCTACGCGCGGGATCTACCCGAAACGGCCAGGTTGGATCGCTATGAGGGGGAGCTGGGGTTTGCCCATCATCCGGAAATTCACCGCCCGGTGGCTGGTCCGCCCCCGTCACGGGAGCTGTGCTTCGTGGGCAACAGGGACCCGCGAAGGGATCCGTACCTGGAGTTTCTTCTGAGCTCGGGTCGCTGCCCCACGATAGTGGGCAATTACTTCCTGACACGGGGATTGTTCTGGCGTCGTCCCTGGTGCTTCAGGCCGTCGGTGAGCTACGCAGCCACGGGCCGGATATATGCGCGACACCACGTAGCCCTGAACGTCCACGCCCGCGTGGTGCGCGAGGGCACCAACATGCGTACCTTTGAATGCGCCGGCTACCAAATTCCGCTGCTGGCCGAATACAGCCCCGGGATTGAGCGGTGCTTTGAGCCAGGGCGGGAGATCGTCCTGTTCCGGAACAATGACGAGCTATCACAGGGTCTGGGACGGCTGATTGCTGATGAGCGCTGGGCACAGGAGCTTGCACGTGCGGCCAGGCGCCGCGCCTTGGCCGAGCACACGTACTACCATCGGCTGGCCCGGATGCTGGGCGGCCTTGTGCCGAGGGATACCTTGCGGCCGTGGCTTTGACGGCTGATCTGTGGCTGGAGCCACCCGTGCGTTGGTAGGCGCCGCTGGTGTGCACACCCTAGGAGTCGCCTTGACAGGGCTTGTTTCGGGGCCGACTATGCCGCGTTCCGGCGGCCCGGGGAGATGAAGTGGACATGCGACGGTGGACGATGGCGGTGAAGGAGTTTTTGCGGCTGGAGTGGCCTGTTCTGTTGATTTGGTCCTGCCTCCTGCTGATTCCCGTAGGGAGGCTGGTTGAGCTGCCGCTGCTGGTAATGGCGATCCTTGGCGTGCGGGTGCTCTGGAAGAAGCAGATCTCTCTGCGTTATGGTCCCGGTCTGTGGTTCTCGCTGGCGTTCCTCATCTACCTTGTGCCAATCCTGATCTCCGCCACTGACGCCATCCGGGTGCAGAGAACTCTGGAGGTCGGCATCAGCCAGCTTCGCTTCTACCTGTCCGGCTGCTTCTTTCTCTACGCGCTGGCACGTCCGAAGAGCCGTGCACTGTTCCTGAAGCTAAGCGCCTGGACGCTGGTGTTCTGGGTCGTGGACGGCTACCTGCAGGCGCTCTTCGATTGGGAGATATTCGGCTTACCCCACCCTCGCGATAAGCTCGGCGCAGTGTTCGGAAACAGCGCGAAGTACGGGATCATCCTGGCCACTTTGCTACCTATCCTGTGGGAATACACGCGCCAGACCTTCCGGACTACCGTGTGGGTCGTCACCATCGCGGTGACGGTGTATCTGGTGTTCCTTTCGGGGAGCAGGGCCGCCTGGATCATCGTCGGTGCGTCCCTTCTGTTCTACGTACTCATTCTGGCTTGGCGGCGGCCACGGCTGGTGTTCGGCTCACTGGGGGCTATTGCGGTTGCGGCCGTGCTCATGGGATGGGTGGCCTACGCGAGTGATGGGATCTTCGCCAGGAAAATTAATGACGCCCTCCGGTTCTTCGAGGGCCAGGCCACAGCCACCAACCAATCATTCGCTCACAGGATGCTGATCTGGAAGGTCGCTAGTCGGATCTTCCTCCACCACCCCATAAACGGCGTCGGTGCGCGGGACTTTCGTTATGCGTATCCGTTGTACGCGGATCCCGATGATCCATTCATTACCAAAGAAAACCCATATGCGGCTGCAGCCCATTCGCACCAGATGCTGCTCGAGGTGGGGTCCGAGACCGGCTTGATCGGGCTGGTCGGGCTGTTTGCGGTCTGGTGGATAATGTTCCGTCTTTGGCGCCGGAGTGACCCCGACACCAGACGGCGTCTACTGCCCTACGGCCTGGCGTTGATAGGTGCGTATTTTCCCCTGAACACCCACCTGGCGTTCTACTCCTCGGTGTGGTCACAGATCCTGTGGTGGCTGACCGGGCTGTACTTCGCGGCCGCTATGCCCAGGGACCAAGGCAGGCAAGAGCCTCCCGCAGAGCACTACAAATGACGTCTTCGGCGAAGAATCTGTCGTAGAGGCTGCGCGCGTCCTGGGCGCGAAGGGCCAGACGCCGGTAGTCACTGGCCAGGAACGCCAGCCGCTCGGCAAGCTCCTGTGCATCACCCGGGGCGGTCCAAGTGACGCCGCCGGTGGGGCTGTCGAGCAGCTCTGTTGGGTACGCGGGAGAGCGGCTGGTGATTACGGGCCTGCCGCAGGCCAGACCCTGGAATACCTTGTTGGGGATCACCCGCTGGGTCTTGGGCGTGGTTCCAAA
Organism: uncultured Ectothiorhodospiraceae bacterium; assembly: GCA_964461215.1. Taxonomy (GTDB): domain Bacteria; phylum Pseudomonadota; class Gammaproteobacteria; order JAABTG01; family JAABTG01; genus CAYWTP01. The sequence continues at coordinate 12,449 of CAYWTP010000008.1, forward strand.
AATGCCCAGGATAACGTGGGCGCGGTGGATCCGCGCCGGAAGACTCTCGTAGGGGATCCAGTCTTCGAAGGACACCGAGTCCGCGCCGGCTGCCCGCGCTTCGCATTGCCGCTTCAGGGGACCTTCACCAAGCAAGGTCCAGTGCAGGCTGGGGCCGTGGTAGCGGTGCGCGGCCTGCACGATGATCTCCGGTCCTTGTAAAGCGATGAAGCTCCCAAAGAAAAGGACTTCGAGGGCCGTTCCCGGTGGAGGCACCGGTTGGGGGTGAAACAACGGCTCTTCGGCCCCGACGGGAACCACCCGCAGGCGCTCGGGCCGGACTCCCAGAAGCTCCTGGAAGTATCGGGCGTGCGCGACCGTGTCCGCCAACACCAAGTCGGCCATGCCGAAGCGCTTGCGTTCCCAGGAGAGCAGTTGGCCGGCCCGGCGAGTGCCGGGGGCATACTTGCCACGCTCGTAGATCTGCTTGTCATAAGCACTGATCAACGGGTCGAAGACCAATGGAACGCAGCGGCGACGCGACCACCGGTACGCGGCCGCCAGGTCCCGCTGGCGGAAGCACGGCACCCAGAGCAGATCACAGGCCGGCACGCCCGTCAGGGCCGCCTCCAGGTCACCCAGAACCGAAGCCCGGGGATAGAACTCGCGCACCGTCCAGCCCAGCCGCACCAGACACCGGCGCAGGACCCGCTCCCGCGAGTACTGGCGGTCGCCGCGGCCCCACCACAGCACTACCGGCAAGACTCACCTTCGCCGGCCGGCGATGGGGGGTGCTGGGTCGTGGCAAGCGCCGGGGCGAGGGCCTGGAGGACCTGGGCCGGGGTAATCATGCCCATGCAGGAATGGTGCGAGCAGGTCTTGCGGTAACAGTTCCGACAGGGAATATCTGCCTGCAGCGCGATCACGTTGTCGCCTATCGGTCTGACGCGGCGCGGATCGGTGGGCCCGCAGACCACCACCATAGGCCGGTCGGTGCACGATGCCACGTGAGCGGTGCCGGTGTCGTTAGCCACGATGACTCGCGCCGAGGAACATAGAGGAACGATATCCAGAATCTCTGTCTGGCCGCACAGATTAAGGACCCGCCTTCCCGCAAGCTCCGCAATTTTCTGGCATTCTTCCATCTCGTCGGCAGCGCCCAGAACCACGATGCGCTTCAACCCCGCATCGTGGAGCATCTTCGCCAGGCCGGCGTAACGCTCGGCGCCCCAGCGCTTCAGCCATCCCGCCGCCTGGCTGCCCGGCAGGAAGACCGCGTATTCTCCGGGCTGCAAGCGGTTGCCATCCAGCAGGTCGCCAACGCGGCGGCGGTTGTGCTCCGTCACCGGCAACACGGGACGCGGGGTGATAGTCGGGATCCCCGCAGCCTGAAGGGTCGCGCGCTGATGATCGAAGGCGTGTACCGGGTCTGGCTGTGGCCCTGGGGCCATGTCGTAGGGGAACCTGGCATGGTTGCCGATAAGATATGGCGCGGGCCGTCCGGTGAGCTGCAGCAAGGTGAGCAACACGCGGCTGCGGTCGTTGGACTGGAGATCGATGATTGCGTCGTAGCGGCGCTCAGCCACCGTCTTCAGCCAGTGGATCGCGGCCCGCCAACCGCCGCTCGGACCGCGCAAGGGGAAGGCGATGACTTCACGGAAACGTTTATCCTCCTGGAACAGGCGGTCCCAAGGCGGCAGTACGTTCAGGTCGATAGCGGCGTCCGGGAATGCCCGACTGATGTCTTCGAACAAGGCGCTGGCAATTACGATATCGCCCATCGCACTCCATTTGATGATCAGGACTCGCCGCACGTGGCAAGGATCCAGCACGATGGGATGACGGATCATCGCTGGTACAGGTTCTCGCCGGGATCGGGCCGGGTCTTGAACCGCCGATGAATCCACAGGTACTGGTCCGGATTGCGCAGCACCTGCTGCTCGACGAGTCGGTTGATACGTGAGGCGTCCGCTGCATCATCACCGCTGGGAAAGTTCTCCAGTGGCGGGAGAAGATGCAAGCTGTACCCGCGGCCCGCCGGGAGGCGATGGTGAAAGAACGGCACCACGGCGGCACCGGTCATTCTGGCCAGGCGGGAAGTGGCGGTGATGGTGGCAGCGGGCACACCAAAGAATGGGACGAAGAGGCTGTGCTCCCTGCCGTAATTCTGATCCGGGGCGTACCATATGGCCCGGTTTGCGCGCAGTTGCTTGACCACGCCACGTACGTCCTGGCGGTCGATCATGGTTGGAAAATGCCTGGCACGGCCACGCCAGACTACGGCGTCCCACACCGGGTTACGGCTTCGTCGATACATGGGACAGAAGTTCAGATGCGGGGCAAGGAGACGTCCGCCTACCTCCAGAGTGGTGAAATGGGCGCTAAGCAGGATCACGCCCTTCCCCCGGGCTTGCGCTGCCCGCAGGTAGTCTACGCCTTCCACGGTGGCGAGGTCGCGCAGTCGGCTGTCGGCCGCCCACCAGGCCAGGCCCATTTCGAAGACGGCAATCCCCAGGGACTCAAAGTGAAGCAGGAGCACACGCTGGCGCTCAGTCTGCGACCAGTGCGGGAAACACAAGCGCAGATTCACGCGGGCAATGTGCCGGCGCCTGATCAGCGTCCGATAGAGCAAACGACCGAGAAGGCGTCCTGCGGCCAGTTGCCAGCGATAGGGCAAGCGCACTGCCAGCCACAAGGCGCCGACCAGTGCCCAGGAAGGCCAGTGTCGGGGGGCCAACAGGGCGATTGGAGGGGCTACGGCCTCGCTAGTGGCCATCCGTACACAGGGGTCAAACCCCTCCAAAGGCACCGGAAGCGGGAGTGTTGAGATCCTCCATCACGCGCTCTAGGTGTTCCTGCCAGGGACCCAGAGAAATCCCGAAGGTCCGCGCTGCGGCGCTGCAGTCGAGCACTGAGTAGGCTGGACGCGCCGCCTTGGTGGGATAGTCGCTGGTAGGAATGGGAAACAGCTTGGCCTGGGTGTAGTGTTCCGGAGCCAATCCCAGAATCGCCCTGGCAAAGCCGTACCAAGAGGTTTCGCCGGTTGCCGTGAGGTGGTAGGTCCCCGCGCGCTCTTCTAGCCAGTCCCGGCCCAACATGCCGGCCTCTGCCAGAATCTGGGCGGTGGCTTCAGCCAGCATGCGCGCCCAGGTCGGTGCGCCGATCTGGTCGTCCACGATGCGCAGCTCCGCATGATCGTTGGCCAGGCGCAGGATGGTGCGCAGAAAGTTGTTGCCCCGGGCGCTGTAGAGCCAGCTTGTGCGCAAGATCAGGTGGGCGGCAAGGCGCGTCCGAATGGCGTCCTCTCCTTCGCACTTGGTTCGGCCGTAGGCATTGATGGGTGCTGAGGTATCCTGCTCCAGAAAGGGCTTGCGCCCCTGGCCGGCAAAGACATAGTCGGTGGAGTAATGAATAAGAAATGCGCCGCAACGATGCGCTTCCTCAGCGAAGACGCCAGGTGCTGTGGCGTTGATGGCTCGGGCGAGGTCCAGCTCTTCCTCAGCCTGGTCGACCTGAGTATAAGCGGCCGGGTTGATGATGATGTCGGGCCGGGCTTGCCGGATGAGGTTCCGCAGGGCTTCTGGGTTCGCGAGATCCAAGGGCTGAGCGCCACGGACTGCATCCCGTGGGCCCGCAGCGCAAACCAGGTTCGCAAGCGGAAGGAGGGTGCGGCGCAGCTCCCATCCGAGCTGACCTGAAACGCCGGTCAGCAGCACGCGTTTCCTGACAGGGGCGGCTGGGGAGGTAGTCATGAGAGGACCTCTGGTGCGGAAGGATCGGAGGAATAGGCTTCAGCGTGCGCGAATGGCACGCCGAGCGCGTCCTTGGGGGATACGGTAGGCAGGCCGTCTAGAGGCCAGGTTATCGCAATGGTCGGATCATCCCAACGGATACAGCGTTCGCTCTCTGGCGCGTAGTAATCGGTGGCCTTATAGAAGACTTCCGCCACGTCGGAGAGCACGAGGAAGCCGTGTGCCAGGCCTGGCGGGACCCAGAGCTGATGGAAATTGTCAGCGGACAGCTCGACGCCCAACCACCGGCCAAAGCTCGGGGAGGCTCGGCGCAGGTCGACGACCACGTCATAGATGCGGCCCCGCAGACAGCGTACGAGCTTTCCTTGGGGGTTTTGAATCTGGTAATGCAGTCCACGCAGCACACCGCGGTGCGAGCGGCTGTGATTGTCCTGGACGAACTGATGGTGAATACCCGCTTCGGCGGCGATGCTGCGAGCATTGAAGCTCTCCAGAAAGAAGCCCCGGCCATCCTTGTAGACCCGCGGCTCCAGCAGTAGAACACCGGGGATTTCGAGGGCGGAGACCCTCATGAGCGCTCGTCCGTGGTCGCCGGGGGATGTCGATGCCGACTCGGCACGCGATGCGCGACGGCGTACAAGGGACTTCGGTGCAGCTTGAGTTCCACCATGGTGGTCATCCGATAGGGAGAGAAAATACTAAATTATCGTCGGGGACGGCGGGGGATGGAAGCGTAGGGGCGCCTAGGGCGTCACAGCAGGTCACTTGCCGATGCAAAAGGTCGAGAAAATTTGCGCGAGCAGGTCCTCTGTGGTGATTTCCCCCGTTATGGATGCCAAGGCGTGCTGCGCCTGACGCAGGTCCTCTGCGAGAAGCTCCCCGCGGGGAATCTCCCCCAGGTTCTCGGTGGCTCTGTTCAGACACAGACGAGCCTGTTCCAGTGCGTCCAAGTGGCGGCGACGGGCGAGAAATTCGGTTTCGCCCGGTGAGTAGCCGACAAGGGCCTTGAGGTGATCGGTGAGCAGCTTCAGTCCAGCGCCAGTGAGGGCGGACAGATAGATCCTGGTAGGCGACGGTGTGGGGTGCAGGGCAGGGGGCCGGCCACTGCAGTCAATCTTGTTGTGAACGAGCACGCGTGGGACAGTAGGAGTCAACCTCGCGAATATCTCTTCTTCCTCGGGCCCGTAGCCGGTCTGGTCGTCTACTACCACAAGCACGGCGTCGGCTCCAAGAATGGCCGTCCACGCACGATCAACGCCGATGCGCTCGACCCGGTCCTCCGTAGAACGCAGGCCGGCAGTGTCGATGACGTGCAGCGGCAGGCCATCGAGTTGAATATACTCGCGCAGGAGGTCGCGGGTAGTACCGGGTATATCTGTGACGATGGCGGAATCGCGACCAGCGAGTGCGTTCAGAAGACTGGACTTGCCGACGTTAGGGCGGCCGGCGATGACTACAGTCATCCCTTCACGCAGAAGGTGTCCCCGGAAGGCACGAGCCAGAGTTTCATCCAGGGCGGCGACCACTCGTTGAAGACTCTCGTGCAGACGGGGCTGGGAGAGGTGTTCCACGTCCTCGTCTGGAAAATCGATGGCGGCTTCCACGTAGGCGCGCAGGTCAGCGAGCTGCTCGCCTAGCCGTGTGATACTGGCAGAGAAATAACCTTGCAAGGAACGTAAGGCGCTGCGTGCAGCCTGGGCGGACCCGCTGTCGATCAGGTCGGCAATCGCCTCGGCTTGGACCAGGTCGAGCTTTCCGTTGAGAAAAGCGCGCTGGGAAAATTCGCCCGGCTGGGCGATGCGAGCGCCCAGGGCCAGGGCGCGCTGCAGGAGTCGGTCGAGAACGACGGGGCCGCCATGTGCTTGAAGCTCCAGAATGTCCTCCCCGGTAAATGAACGTGGCGCGGGGAAGAACAGGGCGATTCCGCTGTCGATAGGGTCGCCGCTGGCGTCGAGGAACTCCCGGTACGCAGCACGGCGTGGCGGAGGCACGGCACGGAGAATAGCCCGCGCAATGGCACCGGCGGACGGCCCAGAGATCCGTACGATGCCTACGCCGCCGCGCCCGGGCGGGGTAGCAACCGCGGCGATAGTGGCATCCGGATGCGTGCGGCGGGGCCGCATTTATTTAGCGCCGATCTTCTCCAAACGGCGGGTGATTATCCACTGCTGGGTGATGGATAGGGTGTTATTGACGAACCAATACAACACCAGGCCGGAGGGGAAGAACAGGAAGAAGACCGTGAAGACCACTGGAAGAACCATCATGACCTTCTGCTGAATGGGATCCATGGGGGCTGGATTGAGCCTTTGTTGGATCAACATGCTAATGCCCATGAGAATGGGTAGAACGAAGTACGGGTCGTAGGTGGAGAGATCCTTAATCCAGAAGATAAAACCCGATTGACGTAGCTCTACGGTTTCCAGGAGCACCCAGTATAGGGCGATGAATACCGGGATTTGGACCACGATAGGTAGACAGCCACCCAAGGGATTGATCTTTTCCTGCTTGTAGAACTCCATCATGGCTTGGTTGAGGCGGGTCTTGTCGTCCCCATAGCGCTCCTTGAGCGCAGCCAGCCGGGGCTGGACCCGTCGCATGTTGGCCATAGACTTGTAGCTGGTGGCCGAAAGCTGGAAGAAGGCGAGCTTGATGAGAACCGTCAGCAGCACGATAGCCCAGCCCCAGTTGCCGACGATGGCGTGGATATGCCTGAGGAGCCAATAAAGGGGCTCAGCGATGATGGTCAGGTAGCCGTAGTCTACTAAGAGCTGTAGGCCGGGAGCCGCTTTAGCCAAGCGTTGCTGTTCCGCTGGTCCAGCATACAACGTGAGGTCAAGCGTTCCCCGACTTGCAGGGGCGATGGCAACAGGCGGCGTAACGACACCAATGGCGTAGCGATCGGCATCTAGGGCTTTCGCATAATAGTGATTGGTGGCTTGCTGATCCGGGATCCATGCAGCGCCAAAGTAGTGCTGGATCATTGCAGCCCAGCCTCCTACGGCGTCATTTTGGACAGGTTCTTTCTTCATTCGCGCAAAATCGATCTTTTCGTAGCGCTTCTCTTTGGAGTGCAATACGCCGCCAGTGTAGGTGCGTGCGAAGCGGCTTTTTGACGCGGGTGGGGTGCGTTGGAACTGACCGTAGAGACGACCGGTCCACGGTTCACCGGTGGCGTTCTCGACGTCATAGCGAACGTCGATGAGATAGCTGTTTCGGTGAAAGATGTAGGTCTTGGTGACCGTCAATCCTGTAGCGGCCTTCCAGGTCAAGGGAACATCCAGGACATCCTGGCCGGGCGCGAGTACGTAGTGGTCGCGGGTGGCACTGAACACGGCATGGTGCGTAGGCGCTTGAGCGCTGGAGAGCAGCCCAGATTGAGCAATGAATATGCGCGGGGGTGTATCGGCGAAGAGCTCAAAGGGCTCCTTGGGCTTGTCGACGGCCACAGGGTAGTGCAGTAGAAAGAGGCGGCGCAGATCGCCACCCTGGGTGTCGAGTTCCGCACGCAGGAGGTCCGTGGAAACATGGATGCGTTCAAGGGTATTGAACGCTTCCGGCGGCGTGGATGCCGCCGCGGGCGCAGCGACGGGGGGTATAGGGAGATCATGACTCGGCTCGAGGGCCGGCTTGGATGTCGATGCTGCAGCGGGAACGGGCGGGGCGGACACCGGGCCGTAGTCATGACGCCATGCTTGCCACAGGAGAAACAGGATCGCCGTGAGCGCGACAAAGAGTACGAGCCTGATGTTATCCATGGATGTGCAAGTTTTCCCAGTGCCTGGATAGCGAAGCTACCAGGACGGAGTTGGAGACCGTCGACAGATCAATGCGGGCGATTACAACCAAGTCCATGCCGTAAAGCAGGGACTGGTGCAGGCGGAAGCTCTGCCTAACATGCCTGCGTACCCGATTTCGCGCGACAGCGCGGCGTACGCGTTTCTTGGTGATGGCGAGACCGAGGCGAGCCACATGGAGATTATTTGGGCGAAAAAGGACGGTGAAGTACCTATCGCTTGACCGGCAGGGGGCTGCGAAGACCCGGGCGAAATCCCCACGGTGAATCAGGCGCTGACGGCGAGTGAATCGGCCCGTAGCCTGGGGTAAAGAGACCGCTGTCAGGCCGAGAGTACCGCGCGGCCTTTAGCGCGCCGGGATTTCAGTATCCTGCGGCCACCCTTCGTTTCCATTCGCGCCCGAAAGCCGTGCCGGCGTTTGCGCTTTAAGGTGCTGGGTTGGAAGGTTCGTTTCATTGCGTTCTTCCTGATCCGAATATGCGGGCAAGTTAAGAGGGGAAGTTTATTAGTAGGTAGGCAGACGTGTCAATTCTAAAGGAGGTGGGAAGGCCTGTGGATAACTCCTAGGCAGGAGTATAAACTCCGAGCGGGGTTGGGTGGTCGGTTGGTCTTGGGGAGGGTAGTCGGTGAATGCAGCACTGTGGCAGAAGTGCCTTGATCATCTGGAGGGGGAGCTATCGCCGCAACAGTTTAATACGTGGATCCGGCCGCTTCACGCGGTCGAGGAACGGGATTCGCTGCGACTGCTAGCACCCAATAGATTCGTTCGGGATTGGGTCCACGATCACTTTGCGGAGCGCATTTCAGAGGTGGTGGAAGGAATTGGAGGCAGCGGCAGTCGCAAGGTAATCGTTCAAGTAGGAAGTCGCCCGACAGCGGGCGTGCAGGGTCAGGAGAATAGCGGTAGCGTGGAAGTTGCGACGCGGGGAAGATCCGGGAGTGGAAAGCGGCGTCAAGTCAGCGGGCTAAGAGGAGACTTTACGTTCGATACGTTCGTCGAAGGGAAGTGTAATCAGCTCGGGCGGGCGGCGTCGATTCAGGTAGGCGAGAATCCGGGCGCGGCATATAACCCACTGTTTATCTACGGGGGCGTCGGGCTTGGCAAGACGCACCTGATGCATGCGGTAGGGAATATGATTCTAACGCGGAGCCCGCAGGCGAAGGTTGTGTACCTGCATTCGGAGCGTTTTGTCACGGATATGGTTAAAGCGCTCCAGCACAACGCAATCAACGACTTCAAGAGGTACTACCGATCGGTGGATGCGTTGCTGATAGACGATATTCAGTTCTTCGTAGGCAAGGAACGGTCGCAAGAGGAATTCTTCCACACGTTTAACGCACTGCTCGAGGATCAGCAGCAGGTCATACTGACGTGTGACCGGTACCCGAAGGAGGTGGACGGGCTGGAAGAGCGGCTGAAGTCGCGGTTCGGGTGGGGTCTGACGATCGCCATTGAGCCACCAGACACGGAGACGCGGGTGGCCATTCTGCAGCGCAAGGCGATGGCGGCAAACGTGACATTGGCCTATGAGGTAGCGTTTTTCATCGCGAAACGTATCCGATCCAACGTGCGGGAGCTTGAGGGGGCATTGCGGCGAGTGATGGCGAATGCGCAGTTTACAGGAAGGGCAATTACTCTGGAGTTTACGCGGGAATCGTTAAAGGACTTACTAGCTTTGCAGGACAAGCTGGTGAGCATCGAGAATATACAGAGAACTATCGCGGAGCACTACAAGGTACGTGTGGCGGATCTGGTGTCGAAGCGGCGGAACCGGTCTATCGCGCGACCGAGGCAGATGGCAATGGCAATCGCGAAGGACCTAACTAATCATAGTCTGCCGGAGATCGGTGATGCATTTGGAGGGCGCGACCACACAACCGTAATCCATGCGTGTCGAAAGGTGAAGGAGCTTATGGAAGAGGACTCAGCGATGAGGGACGACTACGCGATTCTGATTAGAAGGCTGAGTACGTGAGGTGAGTATGTTGTGGATTGATCCGGGCGCGGATAGATAGGCGCAGTTATCCACAGGAGACACACAGGTGGCAGTAAGGGATGTGCAGGGAGTTGGAAGGGGAGCATGGAGGGGTAGGGCGTTGTTCTAGAGGGAGTTTTTTGTCTTTTGCACAAAGTCGGGACGCATTAGTAATAGTAATAGGATCTAAGTATGAAAATCTATATTAATAGAGATGCACTCCTAAAGCCGCTACAGATTGTTAGTGGTGCGGTAGAGAGGCGGCACACACTACCGATCCTGGGTAATGTGCTGATTCAGGCGTTAGACGGGGAGGTAAGTTTTGTAGCCACGGATATGGAGGTCGAGTTGGTGGCAAGGACGCGGGACGTGCGTTGCGACGCGGGTGAAGCGACCGTACCAGCGCGGAAGTTGATGGATATTTGTCGGGCATTGCCGAGTGAGGCGGAAGTGGAAATGGAGGTAAGCGAAGGTCGTGCGAGGATTAGGTCGGGGCGGAGTCGGTTCAGTCTGGCGACACTTCCGGCAAGTGATTTTCCGAGCACGGAGGTTGTTGGAGAGGAGGGGGGATTTGCGCTTCCCGGGCACGTGCTTAAGGGATTGTTGGAACACACACAATTTGCGATGGCGCAGCAGGACGTACGGTACTACTTGAACGGCCTGCTACTGGAGAGTCGTGGGCCGGGCCTGCGGGCGGTGGCAACGGATGGGCATCGACTGGCGCTTTGCGAGGTTCCTGTGGATGGTGAGGCGCTGGGGGAAGGGGTGCAGATTATAGTGCCGCGGAAGGGGGTGTTGGAGTTGGTCAGGCTGTTGGCGGATAGCGCTGAGGTCGTGAAGGTGACGGTGGGGTCGCAGGCAGTTCAGGTCGTAGTCGGTGACGTGCGTCTTACGAGTAAGCTTGTTGATGGGCGGTTTCCAGATTATGAGAGAGTGGTTCCGGACGCGGAGGCCTGTGATAAGCATGTCGTTGCAGATAGAGAGGCGTTGCGGCAGGGCTTACAGCGAGCCGCTATTTTGGCTAATGAGAAGTATCGAGCGGTTAGGGTTAGCTTGTCGGATGGGCTGTTAAGGGTATTGGCGCATAATCCGGAGCAGGAAGAAGCGGAAGAGGAAGTGGAGGTCACGTACGCAGGGGGAGCACTGGAGATAGGGTTTAACGTGTCGTATCTGATTGATGCGCTATCGGCGATAGGTGGACACCAGGTTAGGCTAGATCTGAGTGACGGAAATAGTAGCTGTTTGATTCGGTCCGTAGAAGGGAGCGCGTGTGAGTACGTTGTGATGCCAATGCGGCTCTAGTGGCTGTGGTGATGAGTAGGGAATGTTTCTTTCGCGGCTGGAGGTAAAGAACCTCCGGATTCTGGCGAGCGTGTCTATCCGGCCGGGTAGGCGCTTCAACGTGGTGGTGGGTGACAACGGAGCTGGGAAGACCAGCATTCTGGAGGCGGTGCACGTCTTAGGGACGGGGCGGTCGTTTAGGACGCGGAGAGTGGATGGGCTGATCAAGGAAGGGAGCGAAGAGGCGGATGTATTCGGGGAGGTAAGGCTTGGCGAGGGAGAGGGCAGGAGGTTAGGGGTCAGAAAATCGTGGGAAGGGCGGGTAGTAAAGGTGGACGGTGAGGCGGTGGGATCGGCATCGCGGCTGGCGCAGGAATTGTGTGTAGGCGTATTCGGGCCGGACAGTCACCGGTTGATCTCGGAGGGTCCACTCGAGAGAAGGCGCCTGATGGATTGGGGACTGTTTCACGTGGAACGAGGCTATCTGGATGCAGTGGCCCGCTATCGAAGGGCATTGCAGCAGCGGAACGCGGCATTGCGGTTGGGACGCGGGCGAGGTAGCGCCGGGGTGTGGTTGGAAGAGCTGGCTGAGTATGGAGAGGTAGTTGACCGCTTTCGTCGTGGGTATGCGGCGTCTATTGGAGGGTATCTGGAGGAGAAGGGGCGCGCGTTGGGGCAGAAGGGGATCGATGTACGTTACAAGAGGGGCTGGGACGATGGCGCGGAGCTCGAAAGTGTACTGGCAGAAGACATTCAGCGGGACCTGGATAGGGGGTACACGGGTAGAGGGCCGCATGCGGCGGATCTGGTGCTGCGAGTGAACGGAAAGGCAGCGCGGGACGCTTGTTCACGGGGGCAGGCAAAGCAGGTTGCGGCCGCATTGGTACTTTCGCATGTGGAATTTGTTGAGAGGGGACGGGGCACGCCTCCGGTGCTTCTTGTAGACGATCTAGCTTCGGAGCTCGATTTTGCGGCGCGCAAGCGCTTTCTGGAGTTGCTGGAAAAGGGAGAGTCTCAGGTCTTTGTGACGGCGCTTGATCGACAGGCAATAGAGGGATTGTCGCAGTGGGACCATACCTTGTTTCACGTGGAACAGGGTAAAGTAACCGAGGTGCTATAATCCATCGTTCCCCCAGTCCTCACCAGGAGATCCGCTACCTTGTCCGACGACACATACGATTCTAGAAACATAAAGGTCCTCAAAGGCCTAGATGCCGTGCGCAAGCGCCCAGGAATGTACATCGGCGACACAGATGATGGTACCGGGTTGCATCACATGGTGTTCGAGGTGGTCGACAATGCTATTGACGAGACTCTTGCCGGTTACTGCACGCAGATCGAAGTGATTATCCACGCGGATGAAACCGTCACGGTCAGCGACGACGGCCGCGGTATTCCAGTAGACATGCACGCCGAAGAAGGGCGCTCCGCCGCTGAAGTGATCATGACCGTTCTTCATGCGGGGGGGAAATTCGACGCTAACTCCTATAAGGTTTCTGGCGGGTTACACGGGGTTGGTGTTTCTGTTGTCAATGCCCTGTCAGAGCACCTCTGGCTGACAATTCGCCGCAATAGCCAGGTTTACCGTCAAGAATATCAAATGGGTGAGCCGTTAAGTCCTCTGACTGCCACCGGTCCCGCCGATGCCACTGGAACAGAGATCCGCTTCAAGCCCAGTCCTGCAACTTTCAGCAACATAGAATTCCACTACGATATTCTCGCGAGCAGGCTGCGTGAGCTCTCATTCCTCAACTCCGGGGTGCGCATCCGTCTTCGCGATGAGCGCACCGGCAAACAGGACATATTTCACTATGACGGAGGCATTCGTGCCTTCGTACACCATCTCAATCTTAAGAAGACGCCGCTCCATCCAAATCCGTTTTACTTCTCTCTTGAGCGCGACCGAATCGGCGTCGAGGTTGCTGCGCAATGGAACGATTCCTATCAGGAGAATATCTTCTGCTTCACCAACAACATTCCCCAACGCGATGGAGGGACCCATCTCGCCGGGTTCCGTGCCGCCTTGACACGTACCCTCAATCAATACATCGAAGCTAGCGGATTGGCGAAGAAACACAAAGTGACGACTACTGGAGATGATGTACGCGAGGGGCTCACGGCCGTACTGTCCGTGAAGGTCCCGGACCCCAAGTTCTCTTCGCAGACCAAGGACAAGCTGGTCTCTTCTGAGGTCAAGGCGGTGGTTGAATCCACCGTCGCAGAGAAGCTCGAAGAGTTCCTGCTTGAAAACCCCGCGGACGCAAAGAACATTGCAGCCAAGATCGTCGAGGCTGCCCGTGCTCGTGAGGCCGCACGTCGCGCGCGCGAGATGACGCGGCGTAAGACTGCGCTCGATATTGCGGGTCTTCCCGGTAAGCTGGCTGACTGCCAGGAGAAAGACCCCGCCCATTCAGAGCTGTTCTTGGTCGAAGGGGACTCGGCAGGAGGGTCGGCCAAACAAGGTCGTGACCGTCGCCACCAGGCGGTCCTGCCGCTGAAAGGCAAGATCCTAAACGTTGAAAAGGCCCGCTTTGACAAAATGCTTTCCTCGGCCGAGGTTGGTACTCTCATTACCGCTTTAGGCTGTGGAATCGGTAAGGACGAATACAATCCCGATAAGCTAAGGTATCACCGCATCATCATCATGACCGACGCAGACGTTGACGGGTCCCACATCCGTACTCTGCTGCTCACCTTCTTCTACCGTCAGATGCGCGAAATGATTGAACGTGGATACATCTATATCGCCCAGCCACCACTGTATAAAGTCAAGAAGGGAAAGAGCGAGCGTTACCTTAAAGACGACGCCGAGCTGGACGCCTACCTCATGCAACTCGCCCTGGACGGTGGCCGCCTCTATATCTCCCCCGAGGCTGACCCCATGGAAGGGCCCCGTCTCCAGTCAATGGCTCATGATTATCTCGCGGTCATGGGAACAATCAAGCGCCTGTCCCGGCGCATTTTTCCAGAAGTACTTGAGGCGATGATTACTCTTCCGCTGCTCGACGCCGATGCTCTACATCGCCAGGATGAGGTGGAGGACTGGTGTACGCAACTCGAAGCCGCCCTCAACGCGGCCGGTCCGACCCATGATCTTTACCACGTTCAGGTTCAGTATCGTGATGACGACCGCACATATATTCCAGACGTGCACGCCCGTATCCATGGTGTCCTCAGCGTCCAGCCACTGGGCGTCGAATTTTTTCGCTCGGCGGAGTACCGAAGCCTCATCAGCCTCGGCCATCAGGTTAACAGCTTGTTGGACCCCGGCGCCTACGTCCAGCGCGGCGAGCGGATGGAACCTGTGAGTACCTTTAAGACTGCCCTCACCTGGCTGATGGCCGAAGCGAAGCGCGGCCTGCACATTCAGCGTTACAAGGGTCTCGGCGAAATGAATCCCGAACAGTTGTGGGAAACCACCTTGAATCCTGAGACCCGTCGTATGCTTCAAGTCAGGATCGAGGACGCGGTTGCTGCTGACGAGCTGTTCACTACACTGATGGGAGATCAGGTGGAGCCGCGTAGGGATTTCATCGAAACTAATGCACTGTCAGTGGCGAACCTCGACGCCTGAATCACTGCCGCAGTCCTGCCCGGCAGCACGTCCAGACATCGACGCGAGTCGCCCCGGCACGGCGTAACATCCGTGCCAGCTCGGCCACCGTTGTGCCGGTGGTCATGACGTCATCGACCACGGCTACGTGTTTGCCTCCTATGTCCTGCACTACCTTAAACGCACCGGTCAGATTCCTCCGCCGTTCCTGGGCGTGACCGAGATCCGCCTGTGCTTGCGTGTCACGGATTCTGATGCAGCATCGTGCCGCTATCGGTACGCCGACCCTCCATGCGACGACCCGCGCTATCTCTCCGGCCTGATTGTATCCTCGCTCGCGCAGCCGGTGCGGATGCAGCGGTACCGGCACCATCAGATCTGCCCCCGTTTGCCCGTAGCGCGCCACAACCGTGGCAAGTGCCTCCCCGAGAACTCGACCCGCTGCGAGATCTCCCCGGAACTTCAGACGGTGCACTAGCTCGCGGGCCGGCGTCGTAAAATCCAGCGCTGCATGACTACGATCAAATGCCGGGGGCTTCTGCTGACAGGCAGGACAGATCCCGGCCACCGGCATCGGTGTTGCGCACCGCGTGCACCCAGAACCCGCCCATGGCAAGTCTGACCAGCATGCCCGACACAGCACACCATTCGGTCCGACCTGGGACCCGCACAGCATACATGCCCGATACCCGACGATGCCTAAGACAATATCTAACCAGTTGTCCATTGACATACCGCCAGTTCGTTGACAAGCGGTGCTCCTTGCTTATGATCCCAACGAGCTGCTCGAAGATCGCCGGCTGCGCTTGCCCGCTTTCTCGACAAGCCCCTCGGCCCGGTGCCCAGGGGTGGTGTCCCCCCATCCCCAAGGGTTCTGATAATGTCCGTTTCCCCCGTCTCCATCCCTTACGCCTCCGATATACGTCACGACTGGACCGCCGAGCAGGCCAGCGAGATCTACCAAGCACCCCTGAACGATCTCCTCTACCGAGCGCACACTATCCATCGCCGCACCTTCGACCCGAACCAGATCCAGCTCAGCTCCCTGCTTAGTCTGAAGACTGGCGCATGCCCCGAGGACTGCGCTTACTGTCCGCAGAGCGTACACCACGATTCCGCCATGCAGGCGGAGCCCATGATGGATCCCCGTACCGTTATCACGGCGGCGAAGGCCGCCCGGACCGCCGGAGCCACCCGCTTCTGCATGGGAGCCGCCTGGCGCAGCCCGAAGGACCGCGACCTTCCGCTCCTAGAGGAAATCGTACGTGGTGTAAAAGCCATCGGGCTGGAGACGTGCCTCACCCTGGGGATGCTCACCGAACGCCAAGCCGTCCGGCTCGCCCAGGCCGGCCTCGACTACTATAATCACAACCTCGATACGTCCCCCGAATACTACCCTCGCGTCATTACCACCCGCACCTACACCGATCGCCTGCGGACTTTGCACCATGTGCGCGCTGCCGGCATTGCCGTGTGCAGTGGCGGAATACTCGGTATGGGCGAGTCGGCAGCCGACCGCATCGGTCTCCTGCTGCAGCTTGCTAATTTGCCCCGGCATCCCGAGAGCGTACCCATCAACTTGCTGGTGCAGGTACAAGGTACCCCGCTCGCCGCATCCGAACCATTGGACCCTTTCGAGTTCATCCGAACCGTGGCCTTGGCTCGTATCTTGATGCCATGCTCCGTCCTGCGCCTCTCCGCGGGCCGTGATCACATGACCGACGAGATGCACGCCCTGTGCTTCTTTGCTGGCGCCAACTCGTTGTTCTACGGCGAAAAGCTCCTCACTACCGGAAACTCCGCCGTTTCCCGCGACAACTCTCTCTTCACCCGGCTGGGTCTCCGGCCTCAAACCGGCGGCGGCCGCCTAGATGCTCCCGCGAGCGATTAGCTCCCGCCAGCCCTCCGCCCGCCTTGCCCAGGCACTGGCTCCCGACCTTGCCGCACGAAAACGCCTTAACCTGTACCGCCAGGCCGTCGTGCTGGACAGCCCCCAGGGAGTTGAGCCCTTAATCGACGGCTGCCGCTACCTAAGCTTTTGCAGCAACGACTACCTCGGCTTGGCTAACGATCCCCGGGTGGTAGAGGCCCTTCAACGGGCGGCCGCGGACTACGGCGTTGGCAGCGGCGCCTCACATCTGGTGACTGGCCACGCCAGGCCCCATTATGCCCTCGAGGAGGAGCTGGCGGACTTCACGGGCCGTGAACGCACTCTACTATTTTCCACCGGCTATATGGCAAACCTTGCTATCGCTACCACCCTGGCAGGACGCTCTGACACCGTGTACCAGGATCGCCAGAATCATGCCTCTCTGCTCGATGCCGCTGTTCTCTCTAGAAGCCGCCTGCGGCGCTATGCCCATGCCGATTCACAGGCGCTCAGTGATCTACTGTCTTCCCAGCGCTCCGGACGCAAGTTAGTACTTACTGACGGGGTATTCAGCATGGATGGAGATATTGCTCCCCTTGCTCGTCTGGCCGACGTCGCGGCCACCCATGCCGCCTGGCTCATGGTCGACGATGCCCACGGAATCGGAGTGCTCGGCGCCACCGGCCGCGGCACATTGGAGCACTGCGGATTGACCCCGGGCCAGGTACCCATCCTCATGGGTACGCTAGGCAAGGCATTTGGTACCGCCGGCGCCTTCGTCGCCGGCAGCGCGGTCCTAATCGAAACCCTCATACAACGGGCCCGATCGTATACCTACACAACCGCCATGCCCCCTGCCCTCGCCGCTGCGACCTCAGCCAGCCTCAGAATCGCCCGGGACGAGCCCTGGCGTCGCCACCACCTCAGCGCGCTGGTTGCCCGCTTCCGCCAAGGTGCCGCCACTCTGGGAATTGCTCTGGCTCCATCCAATACACCGATCCAGCCTCTTATTCTGGGGGCAGCCGACGCGGCCGTCGCCGCCGCTGACGCTTTGCGTGGGCGGGGTATCTTCGTTACTCCCATTCGGCCCCCGACGGTTCCAACAGGGAGCGCCCGGCTGCGTATCACCTTCAGCAGCGCCCATGAGGAGCGCCACGTCGACCGACTACTGGATGCTTTGTCGGAGGTGTTAGCATGCCGCTGAACGTCCTCGGCACCGGCAAGTCCCCCATGGTCCTGCTCCACGGCTGGGGCACGCATGCACGCGTCTGGAGCGCAATTGCTGAGCGCCTCGCCCCCCGTTACCGACTCTATCTGGTGGACCTCCCTGGACATGGAGCCAGACTCTGGTCTGCGACGAGTGACTTCATTCACGTCACCCGCTTGGTTGCCGACGCTCTACCCGGGCCAGCCCATTGGGTAGGCTGGTCTTTGGGCGGCATCCTCGCCCTGGAGGCAGCCGCAGCGCTGCCAGGCGCGGTGTCGGCTCTGACCGCCGTCTGTGCCTCTCCCCGATTCGTACAGACCCCGGACTGGCCCGGCGCCTTATCCTCCGCCGTTCTTCAAAGCTTCGCTCGCGATCTGGAGCAGGATCTGCCCCGCACCCTGTCCCGCTTTCTCTTGCTCCAGACCTTAGGTACGCAGCGAGGCACCGACGCGGCACGCACGCTGCGCCGCCACCTCCGGGAGGGACCACTCCCCGATCGGCGAGCCCTCGCGGCGGGACTGGCTTATCTTCAGCAGGTGGACCTGCGGCCCTGCCTCGCCGCAATCCGCTGTCCCGTGGCTTTCATCCTGGGCGGCCGCGACACCCTGGTACCGGCCGCGGTAGCCCCAGACATTCAGGCCCTGCGCCCGGACTGGCCTGTACACATCATAGCCGGCGCCGGACATGCCCCCTTTCTGTCCCACCCCGATGCCTTTATTAACCTACTGATCGAGACGGCCAACCATGCTGCCTGACTCCGGTGCTATCCCTGATAAGCGGCTCCTGCGCGCGGCGTTCGACCGCGCCGCCGCCGACTACGATCGTCATGCCGCCCTTCAGCGGGACGTCGCCGACCGCCTCCTGGAGCGCTTGGACTTGGTACGCCTGGAACCGGCCCGGGTGGCTGATGTCGGTGCCGGCACCGGCTACGCCACCCGGGCCTTGGCGCGGCGCTACCGAAAGGCCCGAATCTACGCCCTGGACCTGGCTCCGGCGATGGTGGTCCGCGCCCGCCGTCAAGCGCCGCGGCTGTTTTCCCGTCAGAGCTTCTTCTGCGGCGACGCCGACGCCTTGCCACTGCCTGCCGCGAGCATGGACCTGCTCTTTTCCAACCTAGCCCTCCAGTGGTGCTCCGATCTGAGTCGAACAATCGCCGAGCTGACCAGGGCGCTGGCGCCAGGCGGTCTCCTTCTGTTCTCCACCTTCGGCCCGGACACACTCGCAGAGCTGCGTGAGAGCTGGCGGGAGGTGGACAAGAGCACCCACGTGAATCACTTCTTCGACATGCATGATATTGGTGACATCATGTTGGCCGCAGGCTTGAAGGACGTCGTGGTGGACGTGGACCGCGTCATCCGTACTTATCCCGACGTGCATACCCTGATGCGCGCACTGAAAGCCATCGGCGCCCACAACGTGACCCAGGGACGACCTCGCCAGATGACCGGCAGGAGCCGCTTGGCGAGGCTGGTCGCTGCCTATGAACGCTACC
Organism: uncultured Ectothiorhodospiraceae bacterium; assembly: GCA_964461215.1. Classification (GTDB taxonomy): domain Bacteria; phylum Pseudomonadota; class Gammaproteobacteria; order JAABTG01; family JAABTG01; genus CAYWTP01. The sequence goes on from CAYWTP010000008.1 coordinate 31,356, forward strand.
GAACGCATACCGGGCTTCCCGCGACCTACGAGGTGGTTTACGGGCATGCCTGGGCGCCGCCAACTCCCGGCTCCGTCACCATACCGGTCGAGACCCTGGCGGTCGAAGGCCCGCGGCGGCTGCCGCCACGACCTTGAGCCCTGCCGCCATCGACGGCCTCTTCGTCACCGGTACCGATACCGGGGTGGGTAAGACCTGGGTCAGCCTGGGCTTAATGGCCCTGGTACAGCGTCAGGGCTTGCGCGTCCTGGGCATGAAGCCCATAGCCGCTGGCAGCCAGGTCGGGCGGGAGGGCTTGCTAAACGACGATGCGCTCTCGCTGCGGGCCCAAGCCACCCATGAGGTGCCCTATGCCGACGTCAACCCGTACGCCTTCGAGCTACCCGTGGCGCCCCACCTGGCTGCGGCCCGGGCCGGCGTCTCAATCTCGGTGCCCGCCATCCTTGCCTCCTGCAGCCGCCTGCGCGCAAGAGCCGACTTTGTGGTCGTGGAGGGCGCCGGAGGCTGGTACGTGCCTTTGAACGAACGCGAAACCATCGCCGACCTGGCTGTCGCTCTGGATCTGCCCGTCGTGCTGGTCGTCGGTCTGCGGCTGGGCTGCCTCAACCATGCCCTGCTCAGCGCCGCAGCCATCGCCCACAGCGGGCTGCCCTTAGCTGGCTGGGTCGCCAGCCATGTGGACCCGCAAATGCTTCTGCCGGACGAGAACCTCGCCAGCCTTCGCGCGCGGCTTCCCGCACCCTGTCTGGGATCGCTCCCCTGGCTGGCACACTTCTCGATTGAGCAGGTCTTAGCCCATCTAGACCTGCCTGGATCGCTCCCCTGACTGCCCGGTCGATCACCTGCGGCTGTTGATAATACCCCTATATCCCTTTTTGATACCGGGGTTTATTGCACAGGTGTATACCCTCCTGTAATATCCAGCGCTCGTTTGACGCAGGTCAAAGAAACGGACGTCTCGGGCCTCAACCTCGACGGCGTCAGGGGGCCACATGGTTAGCGCGACCTGTGACCAAGACCGAGAGAACTGCAGCTTCGTCATCCGGCCGAACCGCTCCCTTTCCTGGACGGCGGCCAAGCGCTTCTACCTCGGTATCGTGTTGGTCTCCCTGGTCATCGCGTTAGGTTTTGCGTTTCTTGGCCTCTGGCCCATCCTGCCCTTCGCTGGGCTGGAGCTGGTGGCCCTGGGGATCTGCTTGTTCTTGTGTGCACGGCGCAGTCGCCACTGTGAAGTCATTACGGTGGACCGCATCACGGTGCGCGTGGAGAAGGGGACGAACAGGCCCGAGCTGCGCTGGGATCTTCCCAGAGCTTGGGTCACGGTTGCGCTGCAGTGCCAGCCCGCCGGGTGGCACCCAAGCCGCCTGGTGCTCCGCTCCCATGGAAAGGGGGTAGAGGTGGGGAGCTTCTTGAACGAGCCGGAGCGGCGGCAGTTGGCAGCCGAGCTGAACGCGGTAGTGCGCGCCTGGCGTCCTTAACCTGCGCTGGTTGCATGAAGAATGACAACGGGTAATCCATTTAGGAGACAGAAAGGCATGTCTTTACGTAACCTCCCACGAACACTCGGGCTGATGCTTGTCGCCGGCACGCTTGTCGGTGCCGGCAGCAATGCCTGGGCCGACTACGCCCTCAACATGACCAAGGGCGTTACGCCGGTGTCCGAGGCGGCATACGACCTCCACATGCTCACGTTGTGGATCTGCACCATCGTAGGCGTGCTGGTCTTCGGTGTGATGATCTACTCAATCTTCAAGCACCGGAAGTCCAAGGGCGCCGTCCCCGCTCAGTTCCACGAAAGCGCGACGGTGGAGGTCATCTGGACCGTCCTTCCGTTCTTGATCCTCATCGGCATCGCGGTTCCTGCCACCCGAACCCTGCTGGCCGAAGAGGACACGAGCAATGCGGATCTGACCATCAAGATCACCGGTTACCAGTGGAAGTGGAAGTACGACTACCTGGACAGCGGCATAAGCTTCTTCAGCACCTTGGCTCAGAGCAGCCGCGACGCGGTACACGGCGACCCGAACAGCGTCCCGCACTATCTGCTGGACGTGGACAACCCCATCGTCGTCCCGGTACACAAGAAGATCCGCTTCGTAATTACCTCCAACGATGTCATTCACTCCTGGTGGGTGCCTGCCCTCGGCTTCAAGCAGGACGCGATCCCCGGCTTCATCAACGACGCATGGGCCACCATCGAGAAGGCCGGTACCTATCGCGGCCAGTGCGCGGAGCTCTGCGGCAAGGACCACGGGTTCATGCCCATCGTTCTGATTGCCAAGGACCAGGCTGACTACGACAAGTGGGTTGCCGATCAAAAGGCGGCCGCCGCCGCCGAAGCCGAGTCGGCCGGTAAGACCTGGACCAAGGAGGAGCTGATGGCCAAAGGCGAGACGCTCTTCAACTCCACCTGCGCCGCTTGCCACCAGACCAACGGCCAGGGCATTCCCGGGGTTTTCCCGGCGCTGGCCGGCAGCAAGATTGCCACCGGACCCGTCGCAGGACATCTGCACATCGTCCTCAACGGTAAGGCCGGCACCGCCATGCAGGCATTCAAGGATCAGCTGGACGACGTCAAGCTGGCCGCCATCATCACCTACGAGCGCAACGCCTTCGGCAACAATACCGGAGACGTCGTCCAACCTTCCGCCGTCGCGGCGGCACGCAAGTAAGCTTCCGGAGGGCAACAGACAATGAGTACCGCAGCGACCGCTCACGCCGAGCATCACGAGCATCCCACCGGCATCACCCGCTGGCTGTTCACGACCAACCACAAGGACATCGGGACCCTGTACCTGTGGTTCGCCTTCACCATGCTGATGATTGGCGGCGCCTTCGCCATGGTGATCCGAGCCGAGCTGTTCAAGCCGGGACTGCAGTTCGTGGACCCTCTGTTCTTTAATCAGATGACCACCATGCACGGCCTCATCATGGTGTTCGGTGCCATCATGCCGGCCTTCGTCGGCCTGGCGAACTGGCAGATACCCATGATGATCGGTGCTCCCGACATGGCCCTGCCGCGCATGAACAACTGGAGCTTCTGGATCCTGCCCTTCGCCGGCA